>JBOHDO010000112.1:0-46187 GCA_050699415.1 Marmoricola sp. | reverse complement strand
CGATCGACCTGGCCCGAGCGGCCGGCACCTACTTCGTGACCGTGCTGGCCTCCGGCTTCGACTCGAAGGTGAACGAACGGGCCAACGCGATGAGCTGGCCGAAGGGGCAGATGCGCTACAACCTGGCCACCCTCGCGGAGCTGCGGGCCTTCGAGCCGGTGCCGTACACGCTAGCGCTCGACGGCACCGAGGTTCGGCTCACGGCGATGCTGGTCGCGGTCGGGAACGGGCCGTCGTTCGGCGGCGGTCTGCGGATCACCCATGGTGCCGACCTGACCGACGGGCTCCTGGATGTGGTGATCATCAAGCCGATGGGCAAGCGTCGGTTGGTCACGACGTACCCGAAGTTGTTCAGGGGCACCCACACGCGCATCGCGGAGTACGAACACCACCTGGTCGCCTCGGTCACGGTGGCCGCGCCGGGCATCGTCGCGTACGCCGATGGTGAGCGGCTCGGACCGCTGCCAATGACCGTCGAGTCGGTGCCCGGCGCCCTTCGCGTGCTGGCGCCGTGACCGGCTCAGCGACCGAGGCGGCGTTCCGGGCCCTCTACGACTTTCCGCTCGACGGGTTCCAAGTTCGGGCCTGTCGGGCGCTCGAGGAGGGGCACGCCGTACTCGTGGCCGCGCCGACGGGGTCGGGGAAGACCCTTGTCGGGGAGTACGCCGTCCACCTCGCCCTCGCCCAGGGCCGCAAATGCTTCTACACCACCCCGATCAAGGCGCTGTCGAACCAGAAGTACGCAGACCTGGTCGAGCGCCACGGCTCCGACCGGGTCGGCCTGCTGACCGGCGACAACAGCATCAACGGCGACGCGCCGGTGGTGGTGATGACCACCGAGGTGCTGCGCAACATGCTCTACGCCGGGTCGACCACGCTGGCGGGTCTCGGCTTCGTGGTCATGGACGAGGTGCACTACCTCGCCGACCGGATGCGCGGGGCGGTGTGGGAGGAGGTGATCATCCACCTGCCGGAGTCGGTGGCGCTGGCCTGCCTCTCGGCTACCGTGAGCAACGCCGAGGAGTTCGGCGAGTGGCTGACCACGGTGCGCGGCGAGACCCGCATCGTGCTCGAGGAGCGTCGGCCGGTGCCGCTGTACCAGCACGTGGTCGTGGGCCGGCGCATGTACGACCTGTTCGCCCGCGACGGCGGCGAGGAGGGCAAGGTCAACCCGCAGCTGCTCAGGGTCGCGCGCGATGAGTGGGCCAGCCGCCGGACGAGAGACCGTCGATCGCCGAGGGACCGCAACGCACGGTCGACGACCAGGCATCGCCGCAACGTCGGCAACGGCCGCCGGGTCTGGATCCCCAGCCGGTTCGAGGTCGTGGAGCGGCTGGACGCCGAGGCGCTGCTGCCCGCGATCGTGTTCATCTTCAGCCGGATCGGGTGCGACGCCGCCGTACAACAGTGCCTGAACGCCAACCTGCGGCTGACCACGCCGGCCGAGCGCGACCGGATCTTCGACTTCGTCGAGGACCGCTGCGCCCATCTGCCCGACGAGGACCTGCAGGTCCTCGGGTACGCCGAGTTCCTCGACGGCCTGACCCGCGGGGTGGCCGCGCACCACGCCGGCATGCTGCCCACGTTCAAGGAGTGCGTGGAGGAGCTGTTCGTCACCGGCCTGTGCAAGGTCGTCTTCGCCACCGAGACCCTGGCCCTGGGGATCAACATGCCGGCGCGGTCGGTGGTGCTGGAGCGGTTGACGAAGTGGAACGGCGAGAGCCACGCCGACATCACGCCGGGGGAGTACACCCAGCTCACCGGGCGGGCCGGCCGGCGGGGCATCGACGTCGAGGGGCATGCGGTCGTGCTGTGGCAGCCGGGTGTGGATCCGCGGTCGGTGGCGGGGCTGGCCTCGACCCGGACCTACCCGCTGCGGTCCAGCTTCCGGCCGTCGTACAACATGGCGGTGAACCTGGTCCACCAGGTCGGGCGGGAGCGCGCGCGGGAGCTGCTGGAGTCCTCGTTCGCGCAGTTCCAGGCCGACAAGGCGGTGGTCGGGCTGGCCCACCAGCTCCGCAGGAGCGAGGACGCGCTGCAGGGGTACGCCGAGGCAGCGACGTGTGACCGTGGCGAGTTCATGGACTACGCGCAGCTGCGGCGACGGCTCTCGGACGTGGAGTCGGCGCAGGCACGCAACCGGCGCGCCGACCGGAGCCGGCAGGTGGTCGAGTCGCTCGCGGAGCTGCGGCCCGGCGACATCATCGAGGTGCCCTCCGGACGCTTCGCCGGCCTGGCGGTGGTGATCGACCCGGGCGTGGCCGCCGACCGCGAGAGCCCCCGGCCCTACGTGCTGACCGAGGACCGGCGTGCCCGCAGGCTGAGCCTGGTCGACTTCAAGGCCCCCGTGCAGGCCTTCAGCCGGATGCGGGTACCCCGGAACTTCAACGGCCGCAACGCCCAGGCCCGGCGTGACCTGGCCACCACGCTGCGACACCGCAGCTACGGACTCACCCCGCCGCCCCCGCCGGATCCGCCGGACGCGGGGGAGGGCCGGGAGGTCGCAGGGCTGCGCCGTCGGCTGCGGGCGCACCCCTGCCACGACTGCCCCGACCGGGAGGACCACGCCCGGTGGGCCGAGCGCTGGTTCAAGCTCGACCGGGACGCTCGCACCCTGCGCCGACGCGTCGAGCAGCGGACAAACTCGATCGCCCGGCACTTCGACCGGATCTGCGAGGTGCTCACCGAGCTCGGCTACCTCGCCGGCGAGGGCGGCCAGACGGTGACCGAACGTGGGTTGACCCTGATGCGGATCTACAACGAGCTCGACCTGCTCGCCGCGGAGTCACTGCGGCTGGGACTGTGGGAGTCGCTGGATCCCTCCGAGCTCGCCGCGGTGCTGTCCACGCTGGTCTACGAGAACCGCCGGCCCGACGACGGCGACTCGCCCCGGCTGCCGCGCGGCCCGGTGCGGGACGTGCTCGGTGAGATGGTCTCGGTGTGGGGTGACCTGGACGCCCTGGAGACCGACCACCGGCTCGACCAGACCCACGAGCCGGACCTCGGGTTCTGCTGGGCGGCGTACCGGTGGGCCGAGGGCGACGCCCTGGACGACGTCCTCGACGCCTGCGGGCTGGCGGCCGGCGACTTCGTGCGCTGGGTCAAGCAGCTGCTGGACCTGGCCGACCAGGTCGCCGACGCCGCCGGTGACTCCCCCGTCCGCGAGAGCGCCCGGGAGGCAGCCTCCCGGCTGCGTCGCGGTGTGGTCGCCTACTCCTCGGTGGTCGACTGACCCAGGGCGGTGACCAGCCGCGTCACGGAGCCGCCCAGGCCCCAACGCTGCTGCAGGCCCGACAGCGACTGCGGGTCGACGGGGGAGTGCGGCAGGGCGAGTTCGGGGTCGCCGAGGTCGAGGTCGCGGGCCACGGCCACGACCTCGGGAGCCACCTCCAGGTAGGCGAGCGCGTCGGTGACCTTGCGCCGGGGCCCCGGCGCCATGTCCGAGTCCGGGTCCTGGGCCGCGGCCACGATGCCGGGCAGGTCGCCGTGGGCCAGCAGCAGGGACGCGGCGGTCTTCTCCCCGACGCCGGCCACCCCGGGCAGGCCGTCGGAGGTGTCGCCGCGGAGGGTGGCGAAGTCGGCGTACTGGCCGGGCAGCACGGCGTACTTCTCCACGACCGACTCCGCGGTCATCTGCTCGTGCCTGCCGACGCCGCGGGCGGTGTAGAGCACGCGTACGCCGGCCTCGTCGTCGACCAGCTGGAACAGGTCACGGTCGCCGGTGACGATGTCGACCGGCATGCCGGCGCCGGTGGCCAGGGTGCCGATGACGTCGTCGGCCTCGTAGCCGTCGGCGCCGACGACCGCGATCCCGAGCGCGGCGAGAACGTCGCGAATCACCGGGACCTGCGCCTCGAGCGGGTCTGGCACCTCCTCGACATCGGTGGCCCCGGGCACCTCCCGGACCACCCGGTGGGCCTTGTAGGAGGGGATGAGGTCGACGCGCCACTGCGGCCGCCAGTCGTTGTCCCAGCAGCAGGCCAGGTGGGAGGGCCGGTACTCCTCCACCAGCCGCGTGATGAAGTCCAGCAGCCCGCGCACCGCGTTCACCGGCGTGCCGTCCGGTGCCCGGACCGAGTCCGGCACCCCGAAGAACGCCCGGAAGTACAACGAGGCGGTGTCCAGCAGCATCAGGCGTGGCTCGGCAGGTGTCACCCGGGGAGTCTCGCACGCTGCGAGCACTAGGGTTTGCCTCGTGGAGAAGATCGACCGCAAGGTCCTCGCCCTGCTGGCCGAGGACGGCCGGATGTCCTACACCGACCTCGGGAAGGCGACCGGCCTGTCGACCTCGGCGGTGCACCAGCGGGTCAAGCGGCTGGAGAAGCGCGGCCTGATCACCGGGTACGGCGCGACCATCAACCACGAGGCCGCCGGCAGGCCGCTGACCGCGTTCATCTCGATCACGCCGCTGGACCCGTCCCAGCCCGACGACTACCCGGACCGGCTGGAGGACCTGGCCGACATCGAGTCGTGCTGGTCGGTGGCGGGGGAGGAGTCCTACATCCTCAAGGTGCGGGTCGCGCGGCCGACCGATCTCGAGGAGCTGCTGGCAAGGATCCGGTCACAGGGCAACGTCTCCACCCGGACCACGATCGTGCTGTCCACGCCGTACGAGAACCGGTCGGTGCACTAGGACCGCTCCGCGAGCCTGGTCAGCTTCGCGACGTACGGCGCCCAGTCGAGCTCGGGGATGTTCGTGTTCTCCGGGTGCCAGCCGGCCAGACCGTCGACCTGCTCACGCAGGATGTCGGCGTGCCCGGCGTGCTGGGCCAGGTCTGAGGTGACGTGCACGACGATCCGCTGCAGGGTGACGTCCTGGCGGCCCTCCCGCCACCACGACACCCTGCCGTGGGCGTCGAGCGGCAGGGACTCGATCGTCTCGTCGGCGAACGACCACACCCGCCGGTAGAGGTCGACGAGGCCCGCGGCGGTCTCGTCCTCGGTCGCGTACCAGTCCGCCTGCGGGTCGGCGTCGTACGCCGCCATCGGGACGATCTCGGCCGGGGTCGGCCACTGCCGTCCGAAGGTCGCGCCGAAGTAGCCCACCTCGACGTTCAGCGCGTGCTTGACGATGCCGAGCAGGTTGGTGCCCGTCGGCGTGCGCGGCAGCCGGAGCGCGTGCTCGTCGAGGCCATCCAGCTTCCACAGCAGGCCGTCGCGCGCCTCCTGCAGGTAGTGGTGGAGGACGGTCTTGGGGTCGGTGAGATCACTCATGGGAGCAGTCTGGCGATGAGGGCCGACGGTGCGCGAGCCCATTCCGGTGGGGCTACGGTGCGCCCAATGAGGTTCGATCGGCAGCGGGCGGACTACGACGAGGCGCTGGGTTGGGTGGCCGCCCTGATGGGGCAGACGGGGGCGAACCAGCTCGACGACGAGACCCCCTGTGCCGAGTTCTCCGTGCGAGAGCTGATGGGTCACGTGCTCGGCACCGCTCGACGCAGTCTGGGCACCGCCGAGGGGAGCCCTGCTCGCGACGTACCCCATGTGGTGGCCGACGTGCCGGATGAAGACCTGGCCGCCACGTTCGCGGGCCTGGCCCAGCGGATCGGGTCGGCCTGGTCGGGGCGGGAGGCCCGGCAGTCGGTGACTGCGCCCTGGGGGCCCTGCACGGCGATCGAGGCCGTGCAGGGCTTCACCGTGGAGACCGTCGTGCACGGCTGGGACCTGGCCGTGGCCACCGGGCAGCCTCAGGAGGCCGTTGCGCCCGTCGCCGAACGCTGCCTGGCCTTCGCGCACGAGGTCGTTCCCCGACGACTGCGTGGCGTGATGCACGACGAGCCGATCCGCCCGGACGTTGCGATCCCGCCGACGGAGCGGTTGGCGAACCTTCTCGGACACCACCGCTGAGTCCAGACAACAGTGCCCTTGACAAACGAATACGTGTTCGATAATGTGTCCATGTGATCATGCGCGAGCCCGTAGCCGGCTCCTCGCCCGAGGAGTCGTTGCTCCGGCGGGCCGAGGCGTGTCTTCGGAGGCGTCGAGCCGCGGACGTCGAGCAGCTCGCGGTGGCCTACGAGTGGGCGGTGTCGCATCGACGCACGATCCATGTCCACACCGCCGCGGCGGCGGGGGAGCGGGCGCAGGACAAGGACGTGCGCGAGATCGGGGCGATCAGCCTGCCGGTGTGGGAGTATGCGCCGGCCGAGCTGGCCGTCGTACTGGAGCTGCATCCGCTGGCATGTCAGCGGCTGATGGCCGATGCGGTGGACCTGCGGGCCCGGTTGCCGCACACCTGGGCGGCGGTGCGGTCGCTGGAGCTGGAGGCGTGGGTGGCGCGCAAGATCGCCGCGGCGACCCGGGAGCTGGACGCCGAGCAGGCCGGATGGGTCGACGACCAGATCGTTCGCTCCGTGCGCAGCCTGTCGGCGGGGCGGTTGCTGTCATTGGTGCAGGCCAGGGTGGAGGCCGCGGACTCTGCGGCGGCGGATGCTCGAGCGGCCGAGGCAGCACAGCGACGGCTGGTGCACCTGTCGCGGGAGACCGAGCATGGCACTCGCAGCATCTTCGCCCGCTGCGACGCGGTGGACGCGACCCGGTTCTTCGAGACCTGCGACAAGCTCGCGCGGTTCCTCGCCGCCCACGAGGACGGTCAGGACCGCGAGACCCTGGACCAACTGCGCGCGCGGGCAGTCGGCATCCTGGCCGACCCGCAGGCCGCCCTGGACGTTCTGGCCGGCCACGACCCCCGCCGCGGCAAGTCGGTGGTCTACGTGCACACCACGCCGGAGCAGCTCGCCGCCATCACCGACCGGACGGTGGCGCGGATCGAGGACATCGGACCGGCCACCCGGGGGATGCTCCGGGACTTCCTGGGCCACGACCACATCACGCTGCGGCCGGTGATCGACCTGGCCGACGACCCGCCCGCGGACTGCTACGAGATCCCGGCCGAGACCGCCGAACGGCTGCACCTGGCCATGCCCGCCGACGTCTTCCCCTACGCCCCCGTCGCTGGCCCCCGGGCTGGACGGCGACCACACCGCGGAGTACGACTTCGGCGACGAGGGGCGGGACCCACCACCCGGACAGACCCGGGTGACCAACCTGGGCAAGATGGCCCGTCGCCATCACCGGATCAAGACCCACGCGACCGACTGGCACGTGGAGCAGCTGCCGGGCCACCGGTACCTGTGGACCACGCCCCACGGCCGATGCCTGCTGGTCGACCGACAGGGCACCCACCCGGTGACCGCCACCCACTCGGCGATGGAGGCACGGCTCGACATGGTCCGCCGGGATTGGGTGCTTGCCTCCTGACGACCCGGGCACGACCCTGCCGGAGGCGGCAGAGACCAATGCGGCACGGGCCGTCCCGGTCAGGCACTTGGTCGAGTTCTTGCCCGGCGCCAGCTGTACCGTTCGCGCGGTCCCGGTGCCGCACGACTGTGTGGACGGCTTCACGGCGGCGTACTGGCGACGGCCCGATGCCTACCTCGACGCGGACGTCCGGGCCGGGATGTCGATGCTGGCGAACACCGATCCTGCCCTCCTGCGGCCCGGCCTGGCCAGGCTCGAGGACGACCTCCGCACCGGTCGCTGGCACAAACGTCATGCTGACCTGCTGGACCTCGACGCCCTCGACATCGGCTACTGCACCGTCACGATCGACCTCGAGGACTGGACCTGCCCATAGACCATGCCCATCGCCTCCCGGACGCGCCGCAGCATGGCGCCGGCCACCTCTGTATGGCGGGGCCGCAGGCCCGCGAGTCCGTCGTTCACGGCGTCGGTGACCACGGCCTTGAGCACCGAGGCGCCACCGTCACCGCTGGTGAGGTTGGCCTCAGGCGGCTTTGCCGAGCCGGCTGAGCACGTCGGCACGCAGTGTCGGCAGATCGACCCGGGCGGCCAGAACCTGCCCGGCGACGCCGTGCTCCTCCCGGATCAAGCCGAGCAGCAGGTGTTCTCGACCCAAGAAGCTGTCGTCCAGCGACACTGCCTCATGCAGCGAGAGCTCCAGCACCTTCTTCGCCCGCGGAGTGAAAGGCCGGCGCATGCCTACCTGCCTGCCGACGGGCTGCTCGAGGGCGCCTGCGCCGAACCTCTTCTCCACGGCCTCGCGAACCGCGTCCAGGTCGATGCCCAGAGTCCGGAGAGCCTTGGCCTCGGTCTCACCAAGAGACTCGTCATGGTTGCCGCCCACCAGATGCACCACCTCGACGCGCACCTGGGAGCGGTCGACCCCGTAGGTAGACGGGCACTCGATGACCGGGTCGCGTCCCTCGAACGTAGCCAGGAGACCGAGCAGCAGGTGCTCGGTGCCCAGGTAGTCGTGGCCGAGACCGGCGGCCTCCTGGTCGGCCACGGCGAGAGCCGCGCGGGCCCGCTCGGTGAAGCGCTCGAACACGGCTACCTCCCGGTCCGCTGGCGATCCCCGTGCTTCTGGTGGGCTGCCTGCTTGCTCACGCCGAGAGCCTCGGCGATGTCCTGCCAGGACCAGCCCTGGGCGCGGGCATTGCCGACCTGAAGGGCTTCGAGCTTTTCCAGCAGGGTCCGCAGCGCCCTTACGGCTTGCAACCCGACCTGAGGATCCGCGCTCGTGGCGCTTCGAGCGACATCGGTGGCTTCGTCCACGTCCGTCAATCTACCTTGACAACGAAGGGTCGTCTAGACAGATTGACGAAAACCTGCGTCGCCCTTCAGTGCGCCTGCAGCGCCGCCGTACGCCGCGACGCCGCGGCGACCTCCGCCGCCTGGAGGGCCGACTCGTCGAGCCGGCCGTTCTCGGCCCACCAGCGCTGGCCCTCCTCGGGCAGGGTGTGGATCGGGTCGTAGTACTCGTACTGCCGGGTCAGCGCCTGCTGGTCGGAGTCCTCGATCGAGGTGCGGTAGTTCTTCGTCCAGTAGGAGATGCCCCGCACCCGGTCGTAGTCGGCGAGCTGGTGCACCCAGCGCTTGCCGACGAACGGCACGTCGCAGACGATCCGTGGGGTGGCGAAGCCGGGCAGGTAGCCCATGATGTGGTGCTGCAGCCGCTGCGCGTCGGCGACCGAGACCCGCCAGTGCTCGCTGAACGGGATCATGTAGCACATGTAGAAGTAGTAGGGCATGATCTGCGCGCCGTCGAGGAGCGCGAAGCAGAGGTCCAGCAGCGCGTGCGGGTCGGCGTTCACGCCATCGAGCAGCACACCCTGGTTGCGGACGTCGCGGACGCCGGCCTCGAACATCGCCCCGGCCGCCTCGGCCACCAGCGGGGTCACCGAGTGGGCGTGGTTGACGTGGGTGTGGATGGCCACCGAGACACCCCGGCTGCGGGCGATCCGGCAGACCCGCTCGATCCCCGCGCGCACGTCGTCGGCCAGCCAGTGCTGCGGCATGCCCATGAGTGCCTTGGTCGCGAGCCGGATGTCGCGGATGTTCTCGATCTCGAGCAGCCGCGTCAGGAAGTCCTCCAGCCGGGCGATCGGCAGGTTCGCGACATCACCGCCGGAAACGACTACGTCGCGCACCTGCGGGGCTTGACGCAGGTAGTCCAGCATCGCGTCGAACCGGTCGACCGGCTTGCCTGCCAGCTTCAGCTTCTGCACCTGGGGGGTGGAGTTGCCGACCAGGTCCATCCGGGTGCAGTGGCCGCAGTACTGCGGGCAGGTCGGCAGTAGCTCCGCGAGCACCTTGGTGGGGTAGCGGTGGGTCAGTCCCTCGACCGTCCACATGTCGTGCTCGTGCAGCGAGTCGCGGGTTGCGTGGGGGTGCGAGGGCCAGTCGGTACGCCGGTCGGACAACACCGGCAGCATGTACTGCCGCACCGGGTCGGCGTAGAACGCCTCGGTGAGCGAGCCCGGGCCGGCGGGCCGGTCATGGGGGGCCATCGTGTTCATCATCTGCGGCGGAACCAGCATCGACATGGTGGCCCGCTCGGCCTGGTCACGCTCCAGGTCGGCGTAGAACCGCTCGTCGACCAGGTCGCCGAGCAGCGCACGAAGCTGCTTGAGGTTCTTCACGCAGTGCGCGCGCTGCCACTGTGCCGAGCGCCACTCCTCGGCGGTGACGTCGCTCCAGCCCGGGAACCGGGTCCAGTCGGGCTCGACCAGCTCGGTCCGCCGGTACGGGTAGGGCTGGCCGGTCTCTGCTTCGATCAGTGCGCCGATCGAGGTCTCGATGCTCATGCCAGCTCCTTGGTGGGTCGACTCGGGGGCGTTGTCGCGGCCATGCTCGTGTCGGTTGTGCGAGCGGCGCCCTCGCTGTCTAGAGTAGAAGCATCCTGTCCGGTCTACCAACTCAGACACAGCAAATCTTCCGGCAACTTCAGGATTCGAGAGCAGAAATTCGTGACAGATCAGGATGCCGCCACCCGATCCGTGCGCGCCGGCCGACCGTCCGACCCGGTCGGCCTGCACCGCGTGCTCGAGCCCGCCGGCGTGCTGCCGCAGGCAGCGCTCCGGCTCGACACCCGCCGGGAGATCTGGTCCGACGAGGTGCGTGTCCGGGTGGAGCGGCTCAACCTCGACGCGGCGTCGTACCGCCAGCTCGAGAGCAGCTGCGGGGGCGACGGTGACCGGATCCGCGCGACCGTGCTGGACATCGTGGCCGAGCGCGGGAAGATGCAGAATCCCGAGACCGGCTCCGGCGGCATGCTGGTGGGCACCGTCGAGGAGGTGGGGGAGCGGTCCCCACTCGGGCTGTCGACCGGCGACCGGGTCGCCACCCTGGTCTCGCTGAGCCTCACCCCGCTGGTCCTCACCGACGGCCTGGCCGGCTGGGACGGACGCGGCGAGCAGGTGCCGGCCGAGGGGTACGCGATCCTGTTCGGCCGCAGCATCGCCGCCCGGCTGCCCGACGACCTGCCCGGGGACCTCGCCCTGTCGGTGCTGGACGTGTGCGGCGCCCCGGCGCTGACCGCGCGCGTGGTGGCCGGGTACACCGACCCGGTGGTTGCCGTGGTCGGCGGTGGCGGCAAGTCGGGATCGCTCAGCCTCGCCGCGGCCCGGCGGGCGGGCGCGGCTCGCACCATCGGCGTGGTCCCCACCACAGACGAGGCGGCCCGGCTTCGCGACGCCGGGCTGGCCGACGAGGTGGTCGTCGCCGACGCACGTGACCCGCTGGCGCTGCGCGAGGCGGTGGCCGGGGCCGGCGGGCCCGCGCAGGTGACCGTGGTCTGCGTGGACGTGCCCGGCTGCGAGGGCGGTGCGATCCTGGCGACCGCAGAGCACGGCACCGTGGTGTTCTTCTCGATGGCCACCTCGTTCACCGCGGCCGCACTGGGGGCAGAGGGGCTGGCCGCCGACGTGACCATGCTGGTCGGCAACGGGTACGTGCCCGGGCACGCCGACCTGGCGCTGCAGCTGGTCCGGGACAACCCCGGGGTGCGCGGCCTCTTCGAGGGGCGGCGATGATCGCTCCATGAGTACCACGCTGCTGCACAACGGACGGGTCCACGGCCACCCGGAAGCGACCGCAGTCGCGATCGAGGACGACCGCATCGTGTTCGTCGGCGACGACGACGCCGCGGCGGCGTACCTCGGCGCCGAGCGGGTGCGCGACGTCCACGGCGGCTTCGTCGCCCCGGGCTTCGTGGACGCCCATGTGCACAGCGTGCTCACCGGCTTCGGGCTGACCCGGCTGGACCTGCGGGCCAGCCGGAACCTTGCCGAGGCCATGGCCGCGGTCGCGGCGCTGGCCGTCGCGCAGCCCGAGGGCGTCCTGGTCGGGACCGGCTGGGAGGAGCACAGCTGGCCGGAGGGCCGGCCGCCCACGGCCGAGGAGCTCGAGCGTGCCGCCCCGGGCCGGCTGGTGCTGCTGGAGCGGCGTGACTGCCACTCCTCGGTGATGTCACTGACCATGATGGCGGCGGTTCCCGACGTGAGCGCCCGCGACGGGTTCGACGCATCCGGTCGTGTGGAGCGCGACGCGAGGCGGGCCGCCAGCGAGGCGTTGGGCGAGCTGATCGGCTCCGACGAGCGGCTCCAGGCCGCCCGGGCGACCATGCACGCGATGGCCAGCATGGGAATCGCCGCGTTCCACGAGGCGGCCGCACCCCACATCGGCCCGGCCTACGAGATCGGGCTGATCCGCCGCGCGGCGCGGGAGGTGGGCCTGCTGCCCACCGTCTACTGGGGTGCCCGCGACGCCTGGGACACCGCAGCTGCGCTCGGGGCCGCCGGCCTGGCCGGCGACCTGAACGCCGACGGCGCCATCGGCTCCCGCACCGCCGCACTGCACACGCCGTACGACGACCAGCCGGGCAACCGCGGCCACGCGTTCCTGTCGCCGGAGGACATCGCCGGGCACGTCGTGGCGTGCACCCACGCCGGCCTCCAGGCCGGCTTCCACTGCATCGGTGAGGCCGTGCTGGAGGCCATGGAGGAGGGGCTGCGCAAGGCCGAGGCCGAGGTGGGCCGGGAGCGGATGCGCGCGAGCCGGCACCGCCTCGAGCACGTGGAGATGCCCTCCGGGCGCCTGCTGGCGACCATGGCCGAGCTCGGCGTGGTGGCCAGCATGCAGCCGGCCTTCGACGAGCTGTGGGGCGGCCCCGACCTGATGTACGCCGACCGGCTCGGCAGCCGCTGGAGGGGGATGAACCCCCTCGGCGCGATGGCACAGGCGGGCGTGCAGATGGCGTTCGGCTCCGACACCCCGGTGACCCCGCTGGGGCCCTGGTCGACGATCCGGGCGGCGGTCTGCCACCGCGACCCCGAGCAGCGGCTCGACCCGGCCCGGGCGTTCGAGGCGCACACCCGGGGCGGCTGGCGGGCCGCCCGGGTCGACGATGCCGGGACGCTGGAGGTCGGCTCGGCCGCCCACGTGGCGGTGTGGGACTGCCCCGAGGGGCTGCGGGACGGGCTTCCGGACCTGGACGGCGCGCTACCCGTGCTCGACTCGTTGTACGTGGCCGGGGTCCCGGTCGGAGAGGAAGGTGACCGACGATGACCAGCAGCCACGTCACGCTGCCGCTGGAGCGCGGGGACGTCCGCCGTGCGCGGACGCTCGCGCGCGCGGTGGGGCGGCCGATCGTGCGGCTGGCACGGGCGCACACCACGGTCTCGGTGGAGCGGGCCACGCTCCGTCTCGCCGGGTTGTCCGGCGCCGACGCCGAGGGCACACCATGGGTCAACCGCCTGGTGGACGTGGTGCGCGCCGACGCCGGCCTGGAGCACGGCGTCGCACTGCCGACCTACGACGCGCTGGTGCGGGGCGAGGCAGAGGACCTGCTCACCCTGGCCCAGAAGGCGTCGGCGGGCTCGGTGCGGTTCCGGCTGCCCGAGGGCCGGGACGCCACCCGGGCCGCGTCGCTGGCCCGCAAGCAGGTCGGCGCCGGCATCCGCCGGATCGACGCCCGGCGACGCGAGCGCGACCGGCTCATCAAGCGGTGGGGCGACGCGCCCCGCAAGCCATGGGTCTACCTGATCGTGGCCACCGGCGACATCTACGAGGACATCCCGCAGGCCCAGATGGCGGCCCGGGCGGGCGCCGACGTGATCGCGGTGATCCGCTCCACGGGCCAGTCGCTGCTGGACTACGTGCCCGAGGGCGCCACCCGCGAGGGCTTCGCCGGGACCTACGCCACGCAGCAGAACTTCCGGCTGATGCGGGCGGCGCTGGACGAGACGAGCAAGGAGCTGGGCCGCTACGTACGCCTGACCAACTACGCATCCGGCCTGTGCATGCCCGAGATCGCGGCGCTGGCCGGACTCGAGCGGCTGGACATGATGCTCAACGACTCGATGTACGGCATCCTGTTCCGCGACATCAACCCGATCCGGACCTTCGTCGACCAGCGGTTCAGCCGGCAGGTGCACGCCCGCGCGGGGATCATCATCAACACCGGCGAGGACAACTACCTCACCACCGCCGACGCCGTCGAGGCGGCGCACACGGTGACGACCAGCCAGCTGCTCAACGAGTACTTCGGCAAGGAGGCCGGCCTCACCGACGCCCAGCTCGGGCTGGGCCACGCCTTCGAGATCGACCCCGACATCCCCGACTCGTTCCGGCTGGAGCTGGCGCACGCGCTGCTGGCGCGCACCCTGTTCCCCAGGGCGCCGCTGAAGTGGATGCCGCCCACCCGGCACATGACCGGTGACGTGTTCCGCGGCTATCTGCTCGACGGTTTCTTCAACCTGGCCGGTGCGCTCACCGGGCAGGGCATCCTGCTGGTGGGCATGATGACCGAGGCGGTGGTCACGCCGTGGCTCTCCGACCGCGACCTCGCGCTCCAGAACGTCCGCTATGTGATGAACGCCGCCGGCAACCTCGCCGAGGACTTCCAGCCCGCACCCGACGGCTTCATCGTGCAGCGCGCCCAGCAGGTGCTGCGGGAGAGCATCGACCTGCTCGAGGACATCAAGCAGCACGGTGCGGCCGGCTCACGGGCCGGGCTGCTCGATGCCATCGCGGACGGCACGTTCGGGCTGATGAAGCGCCCCGCCGAGGGCGGCAAGGGGCTGGACGGGGTGGCGGAGAAGGCGCCGGGGTACCGGAACCCGGCCACCGAGATCCTGGAGGGGTCATGAGTGACGACTCGACGGTGCAAGCGCGACCACTCGACGGGACCCAGGTGACGACTCAACGACCGGTCCGGCCGTACGGCGACACCACGGGTGACGGGATGGTGCAGCTGTCCTTCACGCTGCCGCTGCGGCACGACAAGGTGGCCGAGGGTGCGGCCGTCCAGCTCGCCAACAAGATGGGCATGGACCCGGCGCTGGTGGTGCACGCCCGACCGATCGGTGACGGGTTCACGTTCTTCGTGGTCTACGGGCGGGTGCACCACCTCGTGGACCCGCGCCAGGTGCAGGTGGTCGAGCGGGACTACCCGCTGCTGAGCCCCAAGGAGGTCAACACTGCGGTGAAGACGGGCCTGCGGCGCCGGCTGGTGGTAGTCGGCGGCTGCATCGGCACCGACGCCCACACGGTCGGCATCGACGCGATCCTGAACATCAAGGGGTTCGCGGGGGAGAAGGGGCTGGAGTACTACCGCGAGCTGAAGGTGGTCAACCTGGGTGCGCAGGTCTCCGTGCCCGACCTGGTCAACCGGGCGGTCGCGGAGCGGGCCGACGCGGTGCTGGTCTCGCAGGTGGTCTCCCAGCGGGACGCCCACATGCTCAACACCCGCGAGATGTCCGCCGCCTTCCGGGAGGCCTTCGACGACGACCACCGGCCACTGCTCGTCGTCGGCGGCCCGCGGTTCGAGGAGACCATGGCCGCCGACCTGCGCGTGGACCGGATCTTCACCCGGGGCACCACGCCGGCCGAGGTGGCCAGCTACCTGGTGCACCGGCTGGTGTCCGCCGAGCGGGGTGCAGCATGAAGCCGGAGCCCGGCCTGGTGGTGACCCACCGGCGCTACGTGCCGTACTCGCACGCCCACTATGCCGGCAACCTGGTCGACGGCGCCTACTCGCTGCAGCTGTTCGGGGACGTGGCCACCGAGATGTGCATCCGCACCGACGGCGACGAGGGCCTGTTCGCGTCGTACGACGAGGTGCAGTTCCTCGGCGCCGTGCGGGCCGGCGACGTGCTCGAGGTGACCGGCGAGCTCGTCAGCGTCGGCAACCGGTCCCGGAAGATCCGGTTCACCGTCACCGTGGTCGGTCGTGGCGACCCCGACCGGGGGCCCTCCGCCGCGCGGATGCTCGCCGACCCGATCGTGGCGACCACGGCCACGGGAACCGTGGTCGTGCCCGGCCATTAGCACCGCTGTTCCAGCACGTGGTCACGACACGCCGGGGCGGCAGAAAGTTCCCACGAATTTTCCGCCATCCGACCCCGGCCTGACCTGCGGGTTCGCGCGTCGTTGCAGGTCAGCGTCCGGTTGACACCGGGCCGTGATCGGCACAGGCTGCTGTCTCGTTCCTCCGGGCAGATCGTCATCCAGGAGCCAATCGCGACGTCCGTTCCGTGCCTCGTCACCGACCACGGCGTGGGTCGGCGGGACGGGAAGCGGAGACCCTGATGACGGGAGAACACGGGGGGAGCGTGCGTCATCCAGTAGACAACGCTCGCGCTCCTGGCAGCCAGCCAGGACGGGAACGGTCCGAAGGGGGCGTTCCTCCCCCCGCGCCTGCCCGTCCCGATGCGACGAGAAACCTAGAGTTGACCCCGTGAGCTGTGCTGGTTCGCCGTCCTCCGTGCTCGGGCGCGTGCTCGTCGTACTGCCGACGTACGCCGAGCGGGAGAGCCTGCCGGGGGTGCTGGCACGGATCCGCAGGGCCACGCCGCAGGTCGACGTCCTCGTGGTCGATGACGCGTCGCCGGACGGCACCGGCGAGCTCGCCGACCGGCTCGCGGCCGACGACGACCGCGTGCACGTGCTGCACCGACCGGCGAAGCAGGGCCTCGGAGCGGCCTACCTCGGCGGCTTCGCCTGGGCCCTCGCGGAGGGCTACGACGTGGTCGGCGAGATGGACGCGGACGGCTCCCACCAGCCCGAGGAGCTGCCGGGGCTGCTCAGGGCGTTGGAGTCCGCGGACCTGGTCATCGGGTCCCGGTGGGCCCCCGGCGGCACCGTCGCGGACTGGTCGCGCCGGCGGCAGTGGCTCTCCCGTGGCGGCAACGCCTACACCCGGCTGCTGCTGGGGGCGCCGGTACGGGACATGACCTCCGGCTACCGGGTCTTCCGCCGCACCACGCTGGAGAAGATCGCGCTGGACGACGTCGCCTCGCTCGGCTACGTGTTCCAGTGCGACCTCGCCCACCGCACGCTGCAGGCGGGGCTGCGGGTGACCGAGGTGCCGATCCGGTTCGTGGAGCGGGCCAGGGGCGAGTCCAAGATGACCGCGGACGTCGCCGCGGAGTCCCTGGTGCGGATCACCCGGTGGGGGCTGTCCGACCGGCTGCACCGGGTCGGGAAACATCCGGGCCTGTCCGGTCGTTGACCTGACATGCTGCGTCGACTGCCCTGGTGGGGCATCCTGGTCGCCTTCGTGGTGCTGCCGGTCGTGGAGATCTATGTGCTGATCCAGGTCGGCCAGGCCATCGGCGCCGGGTGGACCGTGCTGCTGCTGGTCGCCGACGCGGTGTTCGGGACGTGGCTGGTCAAGCACGAGGGCAGCCGCGCCTGGCAGGCGCTGACGCTCACCCTGCACGAGGGCCGGATGCCGGCCCGCGAGCTCGCGGACGGCGCCCTGGTCGTGCTGGGCGGTGCGCTGATGGTCAGCCCCGGCTTCGTGACCGACCTGTTCGGGATCGCGTGCATCCTGCCGTTCACCCGGCCGTTGGGCCGACGTGTCCTCGCCGGCGTACTGGGCCGGCACCTGGCTCGCCGCATGTCGGTGCACGGCGGCCAGGGCCCCGCTGCGCCCAGGGGACACCACCGCGACCGCGACCCCCACGTGGTCCACGGCGACGTGGTGGAGTGAGCCCACCGGCGGGCTCGGCTCCGCTCAGGCCTTCGCGGAGGCCCTGTTCCGGGCCTTGCGGACCGACGCGCGGTGCAGGTGCGCGGGACCGATCTCGCCGCCGCGGAGCAGCTCGAGGCGCTCGCTGAGGATGTCCTCCAGCTCGCTGATCGACCTGCGCTCCAGGAGCATGTCCCAGTGGGTCCGGACCGGCTTCTCGGCCTTCTGCTCGGCCTCGACCCCTACCGTGCTGGCCGCCGGGGCGCCACACCGGGGGCACTCCCAGACCGCCGGTACGTCGGCCTCGATCGACATCGTGATCTCGAACGTGTGGCCCGCCGGGCAGGCGTAGCCGACCTGCTGGCGCGCGGCGAACTCGATGCCGCGCTCGTCCTCGAAGCTCTGGCCACCGAGACGGGCTCCGCGCAGCGTGCGGTCTCCCATTGCGTACCTCCAATTGCCGGCTACCTGCCGACGTGTCCGGTCGATGTCTCCGGTCGATGAGGAACATGCCCGCAACACGTGAGCACACCTCATGCGTACAACCGATGGGACGGCCGGGCAAGTCAGACATGACGCCGTTCCGGCCTTCACCGTGAAAAACGAGCGACTACGGCCCAAGATTCCCGTACCCAACGTAACCGGCGCCACACCGACGAGCGGCTCACCGGGTGGCCGGCACCCGGTTCCCGGCCTCGCGGATACCGCGCTCGGGGTCGAGCCGCAGCAGCAGCGCCGCGCCGAGCACGAAGAACACCACCAGCGCGACGATCGCGGGTCGGTAGGAGCCGGTCAGCTGGAAGACCACCCCGAACAGCAGGGTGCCGAACCACGAAGTGCCCCGCTCGCACGCGTTGTACAGGGCGAAGTACTCACCCTCCCGGCCACGCGGGATCAGCAGGCTGAAGAACGACCGCGACAGCGCCTGGGTGCCGCCCAGGACGATCGCGATCGCGACGCCGGTGAGCAGGAACATCACCAGGTTGTGCCGTGGCAGGAACATCGCCCACACCACGATCGCCATCCAGGCGAACGTGCCCCACAGGATCGAGCGGTAGGAGCCGTAGCGCGCGGCCAGCCGGGCGAAGGCCAGTGCCCCTCCGAAGGCGACGAACTGGATCATCAGGATGGTCCCGATCAGCACCGTGGTGCCCAGGCCGAGCTGCTTGGTGCCGTACGTCGAGGCGCTGGTGATCACGGTCTGGATGCCGTCGTTGTAGAACAGGTAGGCCACCAGGAAGGTCAGCGTCATCGGGAAGGCGCGCATGCCGCGCAGGGTGGTCCACAGCTGGCCGAAGCTGCGCTGCCAGATGCCGCCGGCGAGCGGCTCGGCCCGCGGTGGCCGGTCGCGCAGCCGGATCGCCGGGATCAGCGTGAACCCGGCCCACCAGACCGCGGCGGAGAGCAGGCTGATCCGGACCGCGAGCTCGGTGCCGATGCCGAACCGGTCGTGTCCGAGGAACACCACCAGGTCCACGGCCAGCAGCACACCGCCGCCGAGGTACCCCCAGGCCCATCCGTGGGAGGAGGCCCGGTCGCGCTCATCCTCGGTGGAGATGTCGACCAGGATCGCGTAGTAGCTGACCAGCGAGCAGCCGGCCAGCAGGCTGCTCACGACGACGGCGACCGCGCCGAGCTGCCAGTGGTCACCGCGCAGGAAGAACAGCAACGCGGCGGACGCCGCCCCGGTCCACGCGAACCCGGCCATGTGGCGCTTCTTGTGCGCCGAGCGGTCCACGAACGCGCCCACCACCGGCAGCAGGAACGCGCTGGAGATCGTGGCGAAGCTGGTCAGGTAGCTCGGCAGCGACCCGGCCGCGAGGTGCAGGCCCAGCACCGAGACGGTGCGGTTGCAGGTGGCGTCGGGGTCGGTGCAGCCGGCGGCACGTCCGGCGACCGTGATCATGTACGGCGCGAACATCACCGACAGCACCGTGGTGTAGTACGCCGAGTTCGCCCAGTCGTACCAGTTCCACGCGCGTTGCTGCCGCCGGCGCTCCGCGGGGCCCGGCTCGATCGACTCCCGCGTGGCCGCCGTACTCATCGCGCCCGGCGGTGTCCGCTGCTCATGAGCCCCCCTCCCAGAGACCTCGGTCGGCGAGGACATCCTTCAACACATCGGTGCGGTCGGTGATGATTCCGTCGACACCGAGGCCGAGCAGCTCGTCGATCTCCGTGCGCCGGTCGACCGTCCACACGTGCACCTGCGCGCCGCCGGCGTGCGCACGACGGACCAGCCCGGGGGTGACCACCTCCAGCGCCCCCCGCCGACGGGGAACCTGCAGCACGGCCACCCTGCCGCGCGTCAGCCTCCGGGCCAGCCGGCCGCTGGGCAGCCCGCGGAACGCCGCGACCTCCGCCGGCGCCGCGGCGGTGGCGACCCGGCCGCGGGTGGTGCGACGGAACCGGTCGATCCGGGCCTGGGAGAACGACCCGACACACGCCCGGTCGTGACAGCCCGTGACGTCGAGCAGCTCGGCCAGTGGCGCAACCGCGGCCGAGGCCTTGAGGTCGATGTTGAACGTGCAGTCGGGGAACTCCTCGAGCAGCTCGGCCATCGTGGGGAGGCCGCGCTCGCTGCCGACGCGCACCCGGCCGAGCTGCGCGGCGGTCAGCTCCGTGATCGGCCCGGAGTGGTCGCTGACCCGGTCCAGCCGGTCGTCGTGGAAGGCCACCACGACGCCGTCCGCGGTGGCGTGCACGTCGGTCTCGAGGTAGCGGTAGCCGAGCTCGACGGCATGCCGGAACGCGCGCCGGGTGTTCTCCAGGCCGACCAGGTCCGGGTGTCCCGCCCCGCCACGGTGCGCGATCGCCAGGACGCCGTGCCGCGACCGGTCGAGGCACGGATACCCGGTCACCGGGCGCGCGGTGCTCGTCACAGGGGCAGTAAACACTGCGACCTCTCCCACGCGCGGGCCCGGGCAGGGAGTACGGTCACAGGATGGAGGAGATGACGTGCCCCAAGTGCCAGGGGGAGCTGACCAGCCACACCTACGCCGATGTCAGCTTCCGGCAGTGCGCCTCGTGCCAGGCCCTGTTCCTCGAGCGGATCGAGCTCGGTGCACTGATCGAGGCGGAGAACGACTGGCACGCCCACCAGTCCAGCGAGACCACCCCGATGCCGCGGATCACCCCGGACATGACCGCGCCGCCGCCACGGCGGGCCCGCTCCCGCTCCTTCCTGGACGCGCTGTTCCGCAACGGCGGCTGAGCCGGTCAACCTCCGATGTCGTGGAAGCTCTCGATGTCGGCGCCGAGCTGGTTGAGCCGCTCCGCGAGGTCCTCGTAGCCGCGGTGGATCACGTAGACGTTGCGCAGCACCGAGGTGCCCCGTGAGGCCATCATCGCCAGCAGGACCACCACCGCCGGGCGCAGCGCCGGCGGGCAGACCACCTCGGTACCGGACCAGCGGGTGGGCCCCTCGATCATCACCCGGTGGGGGTCGAGCAGGGTCACCCGGCCACCGAGCTTGTTCAGGTCGGTGAGGTAGATCGCCCGGTTCTCGTAGACCCAGTCGTGCAGCAACGTCTGCCCCTGCGCCACGGCCGCGATCACCGCGAAGAACGGCAGGTTGTCGATGTTGAGGCCCGGGAACGGCATCGGGTGGATCTTGTCGATGGGGGAGTGCAGCACCGACGCGTACGTGGTGAGGTCCACCAGGCGGGTGTGGCCGTTGTGGGCGACGTACTCGGTGGACCGGTCGTAGCGGAAGCCCATCTCCTCCAGCACCGCGAGCTCGATCTCCATGAACGCGATCGGCACCCGGCAGATGGTGATCTCGGAGTCGGTGACGATCGCGGCGGCGAGCAGCGACATCGCCTCGATCGGGTCCTCGCTGGGGGAGTACTCCACGTCCTTGTCGATGCGCTCGAGGCCGGTGACCGAGAGCGTGGTGGTGCCGATCCCGTCGATCTGAACACCGAGCTCGGCCAGGAAGAAGCACAGGTCCTGGACCATGTAGTTCGAGCTGGCGTTGCGGATGATCGTCGTGCCCGGGGTCATCGCCGCAGCCATCAGGGCGTTCTCGGTGACGGTGTCGCCCCGCTCGGTGAGCACGATGGCCCGGGAGGGGACGGTCGCGTTGACCGTCGCGTGGTAGCTGCCCTCGGTGGCCTTGACCTCCAGCCCGAAAGGCCGCAGCGCGCTCATGTGCGGCTCCACGGTGCGGGTGCCCAGCTCGCAGCCGCCGGCGTACGGCAACGCGAACGAGGTCTCCCGGTGCATCAGCGGGCCGAGGAACATGATGATCGAGCGGGTACGGCGCGCCGCCTCGGCATCGATCGCGCTGAGGTCGAGGTGCTCGGGCGGAATGATCTCGAGGTCGTTCTCCTCGCCGAGCCAGCGGGTGCGCACGCCGATGCTGTCCAGCACCTCCAGCAGCCGGTTGACCTCCTCGATCCGGGCGACCCGGCGCAGCACCGTACGTCCCCGGTTGAGCAGCGAGGCGCACAGCAGCGCGACCCCGGCGTTCTTGGAGGTCTTGACGTCGATGCTGCCCGAGAGCCGGGTCGGTCCGGTGACGCGCAGATGGCCCGGGGTCGAGCCCAGGCTGACGATGGGAGAGTCCAGCGCCTCACCGATCCTGGCCAGCATCTCCATCGAGAGGTTCTGGTGTCCGCGCTCGATCCGGTTCACCGCGCTCTGACTGGTGCTGAGCACGTCGGCGAGCTGCTGCTGGGTCCAGCCACGGTGCTTGCGGGCGTCACGGATCAGGTGTCCGATCCGGCCGAGATAGTCGTCCATGGCCCGTCACTGTATCTCAGATATGAGATAGGTGCGCACACCCGGGGGCGGGTGTCGCGGTCGGCTAGCCGGGACCCGGCCGGCGACGGGGGGCGCGGACGGGCGGGCCTGGGGGCTCGGTCGTGGGCACGTGCTCGTTCTGCCGCTGCCGCACCGCCTGCCGGATCTGCTCCAGGTTGTTGCGCAGCAGGTCCGAGACCAGTTCGTCCATGCGGGGGTCACCGAGCGAGTCGATGATCACTCGCAGGGTGGTCTCGCTGACCAGGTCGACCACGGTGTCGTAGCCGGGCACGTGGCCGATGAGGCGGACGTTGGGGTCGTGCTTGAGGTTCTCGGCCACCAGCGCCTTGATCTCGCCGCGGTTCTCCTTCAGGGCGGCGGAGATGTTGCGGGTGTAGCTGCCGGTCTGGATCACGTCGGCCACCTCGTCGAGGACCGCGATCGTGATGGGCCGCTTCACCACGTCGACGACCTTGTCGGTGGCGCGGTTGATGCGACGTACGGCGAATGGCGTGCGCATCCCGAGCCGGACCAGGACCGCGCCGGCCACCGCGGACAGCACCGCCAGCACGACCAGGCCGGCCACGACCAGGCCCGCCAGCTGCCAACCGCCCACCCAGGGGGTCATCGCCGGCTATCGGGGGAGCGAACCGGCCGCGGCACGGGCGAGGCCGAGCGCCGAGGCCGCCACGACGTTGCCCATGCTGAAGTGGTCGTGCCAGAGCACGATCCGGGCCTCGCGCACCCGGAAGGTGCCGCAGACCCAGAACGCGGTCTCGAACCGGCCGTACCGGATCACGTCGGTGCGCTCGGTGAGGACCACCTCGCCGTCGGATGCGACGTGGTGCAGCTCGGCGGAGAAGCCGATCCGGCGACGCTCCATGTCCCGCAGGACGCCGCCGACCCGGCCGGCTCCGCGCAGGGTCGGCAGCCCGGTGTTGCGCCAGTCGACCTCCTCGTCGAGCAGGTCGACCGCCTCGGTCGCGCGCTGGGCGGCGAGCAGCTCGAGGAAGTTGCGGACCGTGTCGGCACTGTCGGTGGTCATTCCCCGAACCTATATCGGGTCGCCCGTTCCGAGGCCGCGGCCGTGGCCACGTCGCGCGGGTAGGTACGGCGCGCCCGCACCAGCAGCAGCAACCCGGAGGCGACCATGGGGACCAGCATGACCAGCAGGGTGCGGTCGAGTCCGGCGGACCCCGCGGCGGACCCCGCGGGGGCGGCGTACCCGTGGACGCGGCTGCCGAACTGCGTGGAGACCAGCCCGAACAGCAGCGGGGCCAGGGCCTGCAGCGCGTTGCGCAGCACGGTGCGGACCGACTCCGCACGGCCCCACAGGCGGAAGTGCATGAGGTCGAGCCGGGCAGCATCGAGCGGGGGGTTGGCGCCGCCCAGTCCGACGGCTGCGAGGAAGAACAGCGGAGCGGCGATGGGCAGCGACGGCACCAGCAGCCCGGCGAGGAAGAAGCCGGTGGCGACCAGGTAGCCGGTGCCGGCGACGACCGGCCGCGCGGCCACGTGACCGCGACCGATGAGCGTGTCGGCGAGCCGGCCGGTGAACAGGGTGCCGACGACCGCGCCGACACCCAGCAGGAAGAGCAGGCTGCTCGCGGCACCCTGCCCCAGCCCGAAGCGTGACCGTACGAAGACGACGGCGAAGGTCTGCAGGCCGACGATGTAGAACCAGCCCAGCCCGGAGGCGACGATCATGGACACGTTCGTGCGGATCGAGAGCACGTAGCGCACTGCCCACCACAGGGACCGGGCGGCCGGGTCGTCCCGGAGCACCTGCTCGGTGATGGGCCTTGGCTGGTGCCTGGCCGGCCCCAGCGGTCGTCCCGATCCTGCGTCCGAGGACCCGAGGGCGAGTGCTGCCTGGGTGCCGCGCGACGGCTCGGCGAGCAGGCGCCGCAGGACCGGCGCGAGCACGAAGCCGGGCACGGCGAGCACCCAGAACGCGTACCGCCAGGACAGCACCCCGGCGACCTCGCCGGAGACGAGGAAGCCGAAGCCGGCGCCCAGCAGCTCGCCGGCGAGGATGAAGCCGTAGATCCGGCCACGCTCGGCCGCGGGGAACAGGTCGCCGGTCAGCGACGCCACGGCGGGACCGGCGGCCGCGGAGACCACACCCAGGGCGATCCGGGTGAGCAGCAGCATCTCGTACGACGAGGCGGCACCGCCGACGAGCACGGCCACCGACCAGACCAGGATCGCCACGGTGAGCAGTCGGGTGCGGTTGAAGCGGTCCACCACGATGCCGACCGGCAGGGTGGCCAGCACGGCGACCCCCGTGGAGGCGGTGACGAGCAGGCCGATCTCGGTGTTGCCGATGCCCAGCCCCTGCTCCAGCTCGGCCGCGACCGAGCCCACGGTCGCCTTGTCCGCGCCGTCCAGGGCCAGCACCGCCGCGAGCAGCAGCACCTGCCGCAGCCGGTCCGGGCCCCCGACGAGGTCGTCGAGCCGACGCCCGATCCGGGAGCCCAGCCTTGTCCTCACGGCCCTCAGGTGCCCTGAGGCCGGTGCGCGCTAACCCCGGGTCAGTGCCGGCGGCGCAGTACGGCGCTCCGGCCCGGCTTCCGGACCGTCCCGGCCCCGGGCCGTGGCACTGCTGGCGACCATGAGCACGAAGAGCAGCCAGGTCAGCTTCCGGTACTCCCAGTTGTGCAGCAGGGCGGCGTACATCCAGGCGGCGAACAGCGAGTACCACAACCCCCGCATCGAGCCGGCGGCCCTGCCGGCCGAGCGCAGCGACACCACGACCACCGCGACGAACAACGAGAACCCGACGACGCCGATCTCGGCCAGCAGCGAGAACGCGACGTTGTGACCGACCTGGTTCACCCCGACCGCCGCCGTCCGGAAGGCACCGGCACCGATGCCGACCACCGGGTGCGCGTGGATGAGGCGGATGGCCTCGCCCCAGATGTCCTGCCGCTCGTTCAGGTTGCCGTTCATGAGGTCGGTCCCGGTCGCCGCCAGCCGCTGGACCGAGCGGGTCGGCAGCAGCGGGATCACCGCCACGGTGAGTGCGCCGAGGCCGATCGCGCCCACCAGGGCCGCGGCCGGGTGCCGTCGCCGGAGCAGCCCCCCGCCGTACCAGAGCGCCGGGATGACGGCGGCCAGCGCGGCCCGGGATCCGGTGCCGAGGACCCCGAAGGCGGCCAGGGGGAAGTACGTCACGGCCAGCGCCACGGTGCTGCGGCGCCAGCGCCCCGGCTGGTGGCCGAGCAGGTAGCACGCGACCGGCATCCCCAGCGAGAGGATCAGGCCCGCGTCGTTGGGGTTGAAGCCCCCGAGGGTGACGCGGCCGTGGAACTCCGCGGCCTGGCCGCCGATGACATAGGCCGCGACCATGGAGAGCGCCGCCGCGTAGCACCCGACCAGGTAGGACAGCAGCACCTTGCGCAGGGCGGCGACCGTGGTGACGGTCTCCCACACCACGAGGGTGAGCACGAGGAGCTGTGCGTAGGTGAGGGCCCGGGTCTCGGTCGCTGGGCCGTTGACCGTCCACAGCATGCTGCACGCCGTCCAGAGCACGTACAGGAGGCTGACCACGTGGAACAGGTGCGGCGCCCGCATCCGGCCCTCGGCCAGGATCAGCACCAGCCAGGCTGCAGCGGCGAGGATGCCCAGGGCCTTCGGGATGCTGTCCGAGCCGGGCAGGACGTGGATGCCCTCGAACGGCAGGCTCGCCGCCAGCAGCAGCACCAGCCGAAACGTCAGGGTGCGGATCACGCGACCACCGCCAGCAGGTCGAGGCAGGCAGTGACGGCAGTGGCCCGGTCGTACGGCGACCAGCTCTCGCGAGGCGGCCGGGGGACCCGCCCGTCGAGCGCGTCGCACACCCCCGCGGCCAGCGCTGCGGCGTCGCCGACAGGGACCAGCCGGCCGTAGCGGCCGTCGGCCAGCACCTCCCGCGGCCCGCTCGGACAGTCCGTGGCGACCGCCCTGGTGCCGCACGAAACCGCCTCGATGAGCACCCCCGGAGACCCCTCCCACCGCGAGGACAGCACGAACACGTCCGCTGCGGCCATTGCCGGGTAGGGGTTCGCGGAGAAGCCCGGCATGGACACGTCCCCGGCGATGCCCAGCGTCTCGGCCAGCCCCTCCAGCTCGCGGCGCAGCGGACCCTCGCCGATCAGCACCAGCCGGGCGGCCGTGGTGCGCCTTACGACCGCGAACGCCTCGAGCAGCAGCGCGAAGTCCTTCTGCGGAACCATCCGCCCCACGGCCAGCACCACTGGCACCGACTTGTCGCGCAGCCAGGGGTGCGTGACCGGTTCGGCGCGCATCCGCTGGAGCTCTGGCGTGACCACGGGGTTGGGGAGCACGCGGACGGTGCCGGCAGCCAGCCCGCAGTGCTCCACCAGGTCGTCGGCCACTCCGCGGGAGACCGCTGCCACGGCGTCGGCCCGGGGGTAGGCCCAGCGGACCAGCGAGGGCATGCAGCGGGTGCTGAGCCGCCGACTGTGCGAGGCCACCTCCGACAGCGTGTTGCGCTCGCTGACCACCAGGCGCGTGTCGACGCCGGAGAGGCGACGGGCAACCACGGCCACGACGTTGACGTAGTCCAGTGCCGAGAACACCGCGACCGGGCGAGCCCGGCGGAGGTAGCGGGCCAGCGGCAGCGTGGCGCCGGCGAACCGGCGTACGCCGAGGTCCACCACCCGGACCTCCGGCTCGACTTCGGCCAGGTAGGGGCCCTCCGCACGGCCGAGCACCAGGTCGACGTCGTGGCCGGCCGCGGCGATCCCCGACGCGAGCTTGGCGACTGCGCGCTGGGCGCCGCCGCCCTCCATCGTGGAGGTGACCAGCGCGATGCGGCCTGTCACCCCCAGGCGACCGCCGTCACGCGGGTCGCTGCGGGTCATCCCCGGCCTGCCACGCGTCGGGCCCGGGTGCGGATCCGGTGTCGCTGGGACGCAGTCAGACCGGTCACGTACGCCAGGGCGAGGAACAGCACCCCGGTCACCAGGCCGAGGGCTACCAGCGGGATCCAGCCGACCGTGCCGGCATGGGGGCGCAGCCACACCGCCGCAGCGAACAGGCCGGCCGACACGAGCCCCGGCCGCCACACCGCTCGCAGCGTGATGGCCCGTGGCAGCTGCAGCAGCCGGGCGATCAGCACCGGGTAGGCGACGGTCAGCGGAAGCCGTCCGAGGACGAACGCCGCCACCAGGCCCGCGATCCCGAGGTGTGCCGGGCCCGCAGCCAGGACCCCGAGGCCGACGGCCAGCCCGGCGGAGAGCAGGCCGAGGGTGACCTTCGCCCGCACGCGCAGCGTCACGTCGATGACGTTGGAGTCGACCCGGATCAGGGCCAGCTGCAAGACCATGACGCAGATCAGGACGGTCGCGGTGCCACCGGCGTCGTACCGGCTCCCGACCCACAGCCTCAGGAACGACGGGAGCCAGACGATGACCGTCGCGCCGGAGGACACCGCCACGAGCCAGCACAGCGCGAGGGTCTCCGCGCGCACCTTGGCCGCGCGCCCGAGGGCACCGGAGCCGACGAGGCCGCCGAGCCCGGGCATGGTCGCCGAGACCACCATGAAGACCGTGTCGCTGACCGCCTGGGGCACGGTGCTGGTCAGGCTGTACGTCGCCACCGCCGTCGTCCCGGCCACGGCGCCGAGGACGATGAGGTCGCTGCCCTTCATCGCCTGCATCACCAGGTTCCACAGCAGGAACCACCAGCTCAGCCCGATGAAGCCCCGAACCGTGCCACGAAGCGGCCGGGCGATCCCCCACCAGGGCACCTGGCGCCGCACGATCTGCAGGTAGGTCAGCCCGGAGAGCGCCGTTCCGACGATCGTCGCCAGGGCCAGGCCCCGCAGCCCCCACCCGAGCCAGAGGGTCAACGCCATGAGGAGGGCACCGACGAACAGGATGCTGGTGGACAGGCCCAGGCGACGGTAGCCGAGGTTCTCGCCCTGGAGCACCGACTGGGGGAGCACCGCAAGGCTCAACAGCACCAGGTTGACCACCAGCAGACCTGCCGCCGCACGCACCTCCCACGCGCCACCCCCGGAGACGTGCACCAGCGCGGGGGAGATCCAGGCCAGCACGCCGCCGAACACCAGGACCAGCGGTGCGAACAGCGCCCACACCTGCACGGCGGTCCCCACCTGGGCGCGCTTGCCGTCCAGGTCGTCGGACCCCTGCCCCTGGGCGACGACCCACTTGAGCGCTTCCCCGGGCCGACCCCCTGCGGGCGTCGCATGCCCCACCAGCCGTTGCAGGACCTGCCAGGCGCCGAACCCACCGGGCCCGAGGAAGCGCAGCATCAGGGGCGCGAGCGCGAGCTGGATCGCGATGCGTGCGCCGTAGTCGACCACGGCCGCGAGCGCGTTCAGTGACGCCCTGCGGCTCAGCGTCGCCGTTCCGCTCCTGGCGAGGGTCGTGGTCATCGCGGCTGTCGGCGGCTCGGGGACGCCGTGACTTCGACGCGTACCCGTTCGGCCAGTGCCTGCGGCGAACACGTTGCGGTGTCGAGCTCGATCAGCCGGCAGGGCCCGGTCGCCACCTCGGCCAGCGTCGCCCGGTACGCCGTGCGGTAGCCGTCGAGGAAGCGCCGTGCGTGGGACGGGACGGCACCGCGGATCCGGTGTGGCCGGTTGCGTCCGGTGATCCGGGCCAGCAGCACGTCGTCGGGGGCGTCGAGCCAGACCACCGCGTCGAGCAGCCCGCTCCACTGCCGGGCGAGTCGTTGCCACAGCTGGGCAAAGGCGGGCGTGGACGCCATCGGTGGCCCGTGGACGCAGAGCGAGGCCAGGCGGAACACCGGCCCGTGGTCGAGGACCGACAGGCCGGCCCCGTCGCGCAACGAGGGGTCCGACGGCCAGCCGGTGAGGTAGGCGAGGCTGCGCAGCTCGTCCCGGGACCAGAAGCGCCCCCTCGAGGAGAACCGTGCCTCCGTCAGCCAGGGAAGCGTCGACGCCAGGCCCGCGGCCGACCTCAGCCGGCCGGTGTCCAGCCCGATGCTCGTTCCGGGGTCGGAGGCGAGCACGCGCGCCAGGGTGGTCTTTCCCGCACCGGCCGGGCCGACCAGCTCGATGACGCCGGCGAGAGCCGGGGCGACGCCAGCGCCGGGGCAGGCCGTGGAAGGGGGGCGGTACCGGACCGCGCGCTCACCGGCCACGGCCGCGCGCCCTGGCTGCACTGGTCATCGCTGGACGCTGACGTGCGGCCGGGGACACCAGCGGGGGTGAGGGGTGGCGGTCGAGATCCTCCTCCAGGACGGCGAGGGCGGGCCGCCGACGGCGGGGCCAGGTCAACAGCCACACGATGAGCATGCCGAGGACGCCACCGACGACTCCGCCGAGGAGTCCCTGACGGACGATGCCTGCACGGTCGAGGGAGTTCACCGGCATGACGCCGTCGAGGGAGTGGAGCCCACCGGCGTTCGCCTCGGGTGCGATCGACATCAGCTCCGCGTAGGTATGCCGGAAGTCGCCGAGTCGCTTCTGCTGGTCGGACCGTCGCTGGTTGAGCACGGCGCGACGCTGGGCGTCGGGCTCCTTGGTTGCCGCCTTCTGCAACCGGTCGACCGTCGCCTGGGCGTCGTCGATCGACGACTGCAGGCTGGTGGCCTGCTGGCGGAGGAAGGACTGCTCGTTGCCGATTCCGGACGAGTGCGGGGCCAGGGCGCGCAGCCGCTGGAGGATCGCCCGCGTGATCCGGTTCGCCCGTGCCTGGGCCGGGTCGTCCACCTCGACCGTGACCACCCGGGGGTTCTGGTCGGGCACCACGGCGCTGACCTCGTCGCTGAGCTGGCCCCACGTGATCTTCAGGTGGAGCTGGTTGACGACGGGTCGCAGCACGGTCTCGCGGCGCGCGAGGTCGGCGTAGAACCCGGCATAGCTCTCGCTCGCGTTCACGGTGCTGCTCAGCGTCACGGTCTGGCTCAACGGTCCGACCAGCAACGTCCCCTGGGCGCGGTAGATCGGGGCGACCCGGTTGGAGACGACCACCGCCAGGACGACCCCCGCGACAGCCAGCAGCGCCGGGACCCACCAGTGACGACGGAACCGGCTCCCGACGTCCCGAAACTCGACGTGGTCATCCATCCGATACCCCTTGGGTAGGTTCGCGGTCGGTCACGGCCCGAGACCTTTGCGTCAGCGTAGGAGCCGGGGAGGCGGTGCGTCGTGCGTCGCCCGGCGTAGCCGGCGTACGCCGGGCGGAGGAGATCGGCCGGTCGTCAGGGCCGGGTCGGCGCCGGCGTCTCGGCGAGCCAGGCGGCCCTCGCGCGCTTCCAGACCGAGACGTCGGTCGTCAGGTGGACGCCCCTGGGCAGCACGTTGTGGCAGCCGCCGGCCGTGGCGTACGGACCCTTCCCGGTCCAGACGAGGGTGACGTGCCGGTAGGTGCCGGCCGGCCATTCCTGGGACTGGCAGGACGAGTACGAGGCGATGTCCAGCCGGAAGATCGTGTTGCGGACGGTCACGTGGGAGGCTGCCATGTTCGACCACTTCCAGATGCCGTAGGCGCCGAGCCAGACGTCGGGCCTGCCCGTCTTCAGGCAACGGCCCCGGGGAACCTGCTCGTCGGAGCAGTAGAGGGGTCCCAGCGGCTCCGGCCGGATGTGGATCAGTGAGTTCTCCACGTCCAGGGACTGCGGCCCGTCCCCGTTGGTGGCCGTGGTCGAGCCGGGTGGCCGCTCGGCGAGGCCGCTGAAGCAGCCGTCGAAGAGGGTGTTGGTGATGATCACGCTGATCGGCACCTGGGGCGGCCCGTCGCCCTCGTCCTCCACGCAGTCGTCCCGGATGTACTCCGCGCGGACGTGGTCCAGGTGCATCACCGAGTCGGCACGCACGCCGTTGGGGTCGTAGGCGTCCTCGTAGTCCGAGACGAACGCGTCCCGGATGTAGAGGTAGTTGCCCGGGACATCGGTGAGGGTCTGCCGGAACGCCTCGCCACTCATGCGGCCCGCCTCGGCGTTGTACCACCGGTCGCGGGTCCAGTGCCGAGGCACGTCGCCGTGGACGACCCCTCCGATGATGCAGCCCCGGGTCCAGTGCTCCGAGCGGATCGGGTAGAGCATCGGGACGGGCGCTTCCCTGGACCAGGTCGCGTCACCGAGGTGCCAGGTCCCGTCGGTGTTGGGGCGGAAGATCCCGGTCGTCTGGGGCCCGCTCCGTGACAGCGTCGTCGCCGGGCAGGTCGTGTCGCGCCTGACGTGGAGCCTGACGTGGAGCTCCTGGGTGCGGGTGCAGGACGCCACGGCGAGGACGACGAGCACCGCCAGGACGGCCCGGAGCACATGGCGGGAACGCCACGGGGGAGCCAGCAGGCCGGAGGTCGCCATCGGTCAAGTTCCCTGCCTCACCTCGTCGTCCGCCCGGTGTCCCCGGATCAGGACGTTAGGGCGGCAGCACCACGGTCCACAACGGCGCCCGGGGTGAGCCGGTGTACGCCGCCTGGCGGGGACGCGGGGCCCGGGACAGCCACGCCCACCCGACCCGTTGGCGTACGCCGGATGCGCCGATCGGGGACGACCGTCTACACAACTTGGGCGAAATCGGGTCCATGTTCCCGGCTTTCCGGTCTCGTGCAGCGACACCGGCGCTACTTTCAGCCCGGAGTCCGCGGTTCCGTGAGGGTCAGGCGCAGCCTGGTGGAGCCGCACTCCGGGTCAGCGTGTCCATCGACAGAGGACGATCCGAGGTGCGACATGGATCTCACGTTCCCAGAGCAGACATCTCGGGTGCGGGCGCAGCCTGGTGTGGCGCTCGATGACGACCCGGGGCCTGGTCGGCCGGGCATCAGTGCAGCGTTCCGGCACGACCTCCGCCAGCCGCTCGGAGCGGTGGGGGTGGTGGCCGACGCGATCGTCTCGACCTGCGACCTGCCGCCGGAGGCGCTGGTGGGGCTGCGCCTGATCCAGCGGCAGACGGCGTGGATGTCCCGGCTGCTGGACAGCAGCGTGGACCACACGCCGGTCGCGGTCGTCGACCTCGGCGACACCGTCGCCGAGCCGTGCTCCCTGGCCCCGGTCCGGTCGCCGTTCGAGGTGCACTTCGACAAGCTGGACGAGGCGCCCGTCCTGGTCGACCCCGTGGGTCTCGAACGGGTGGCGCGCAACCTGATGGACAACGCCACCCGGGCCGTCTTCGACGGGGGCCAGGTCGAGGTACGGGTCCGCGCGGAGGAACAGGACGCCTTGCTCGAGGTCGCCGACAGTGGTCCGGGCTTCGGACACCTGGCACCCCACCAGGGGCATGGGCTGGTGGGGGTCCGGCGGTTCGTCGACCGGTTCGGGGGCGGCCTGAGCTGCGGCACCTCCTGGCTCGGCGGGGCGTTGGTCACCCTGCGGCTCCCGATCGCCGTGGGCTGGTAGGGCGCGCGATGCGCATCGTGATCTGCGATGACCACCGGCTGCTCCTGGAGGCGCTCGCGCATGCGCTGGCCCTGCACGGCTTCACCGTCGAGTCCGCCACGTGCGACCCCGCCGAGGCGGTAGCGGCGGTGAAGCTCTACGACCCCGACCTGTTGCTGATCGACCTCACCTTCCCCGAGGGCAGCGGGCTCGAGGCGGCACGGGAGGTGCTGCGGAGCCCCGGCCACACCCGGGTGGTCGTGATCACCGGATCCGACGACCCGGCGCCCCTGCTCGAGGCGGTCAAGATCGGAGTGGCCGGCTACATCCGCAAGGACCAACGGATGCACGGGATCGTCGCGGCGCTGCAGCGTGCCCTGGCGGGGTCGACCTCGATCGACCCGTCCCTGGCGGGGAGCCTGCGCTCGATGGCGCGTACGGCGGTGCGACGCCAGACACCGCTGGACCGGCTGACCCCACGGGAGCTGCTCATCCTCGGCTATCTCTCCGAAGGGCTCCGGACCTCCGACATCGTCGCCCGCATGGGCATCAGCAACAGCACGGTGCGCAGCCACATCCAGGGCATCCTGTCCAAGCTCGGGGTCCACTCGCGGCTCGAGGCGGTGGCCCTGGCGGATCAGGCGGCCGCCGCGCACACCGCGGCGTCCGTGGAAGGGCGCTGACCTGGTGGGCCTGCCGCTGCGGATCGCGCTGTTGCATCCTCAGCAGACCTGGGTGGAGTCCCTCGAGTCCATGCTCCAGCAGCAGGGGCCGGGCCTCGACGTGGTGATGGCCCACACGGACTTCGACTGGGTGCGCAGCAGCGTCGACCGGGGCGAGGTCGACGTGGTCCTCGTCGGCGTCGACCGCGGGACACTGGCACCCGCCCATGTCGAACGGCTGCGGCAGGGGAAGGCCCGCCCCGCGGTCGTCGTGATCAGCGAGAGCACCGACGGTGAGCTGCTGGCATCCTTCGTGCGCGCCGGCGTCCGTGGTTGGCTGCGGCCGACCGTGACCGCCCGGCGGCTGGAGGAGGTCATCCGGGGTGTCGCGGCCGGCGAGACGTGGCTGCCGCACGACCTGACCACGGTGGTGCTCGAACGCCTGCTCACGATCGAGCAGGACCGGGCGGACTCCAGCGACGCCCTGGCCGCGCTGTCCCCACGCGAGCTGGAGATCCTGGACTGCCTGGCCCGGGGCATGACGCGGGGCGAGATCGCCGCGCGCTACCTGTTGTCCCCCCACACGGTTCGTACCCACATCAACCACGTGCTCCGCAAGCTGGGCGTCCACACCACGCTGGCCGCCGTCGCCGTCGCCCGCCGGGCGCACACCTCGTGATCGGCCGCCGGCAGCCCGGCTTCGGGCCCCGGCCCGTTCGCCCACCTGGCGTATGCGGATTCATCACGCTGGTTGATACGGCCACGGCGCGCGATCCCTAGATTCTCCGGTACGGGTCAGGTGACTCGGGACAGGTGCGAGGAGCGGCGGATGAGCGCAGATGGTGTCCCCTTCTCACGGCCGCTGGTAACCGCCGACGCGCAGGCGGCCGGCTGCCGGGCGCTTGCCTCCGGCTGGCTCACCACCGGTCCGGAGTGCGCCGCGTTCGAGGCGGAGTTCGCGGCGTGGCTGGGGGCTGAGCACGCGGTCACGGTCTCCTCGTGCACCGAGGCCATCGAGCTGTCGCTGCGGGCCATGCACCTGCGGCCGGCGTCTCGTGTGCTCGTGCCCGCCATCACGTTCTGCGGGGTCGCCGGAGCGGTCCGGCACGCCGGCCACGTCCCCGTGCTCGCCGACGTGGACCCCGGGTCCGCCATGGTCTCCCCGGTCACCGCCCACCAGGCCGCACGTGCGGTGGGCGGCGTCGACGCGATGGTCGTGCTGCACTACGCCGGGGAACCGGCCCCGGTCGAGGAGCTTGCCGCCGCGGCCGGCGTGCCCCGGACCCGGGTCGTCGAGGACGCCGCCCACGCCGTCGGGAGCTGGACGGGTGGCCAGCGCGTCGGAAGCAGGTCGTACGCCGCCTGCTTCAGCTTCTACGCCACCAAGAACCTGCCGATCGGTGAGGGCGGCATGGTCGCCACCGACGACCCCGAGATCGCCGACCGCATCCGGTGTGCCCGGCTGCACGGCATGTCGCACGACGCCTGGCGGAGGTACGCCCCCGGCGGGTCGTGGCGGTACGACGTCGTCGAGGAGGGCCTGAAGGCGAACCTCACCGAGATGGCCGCCGCCGTGGGTCGGGTGCAGCTGCAGTACGTCGACCGCTGGCAGGACCGCCGTGCCGAGATCGCCGCGGCGTACCAGTCGCTGCTGTCCGAGGTCGTCGGGCTCGAGCTGCCGGACGTGCCCGTCGGCGCCCGGCACGCCTGGCACCTGTACGTCGTCCGGGTGACCCGGCGGTCCGGTATCACCCGCGATGAGCTCTCGGACCGACTCGCACGCCAGGGGATCGGCACCTCCGTGCACTTCATCCCGTTGCACCACCTCACCCAGGTCCGGAAGACGGCCTCGGTGCCACGCCCGCTCGAGGGCGCCGAGCGTGTCTTCCACGAGCTTCTCTCGCTGCCGATCTACCCGGCTCTGACCGACGATGAGGTCGACCGGGTCTGCTCCTCGGTGGCCACAGCCCTCGCACCACTGGAACGCCGGGAGGTCATCGCATGACCATCGTCAACCGATCACTCACCGGGCTGGACCAACCGGTCCCTCCCGTACCGTCCGCGAGGGCACTGATGCGCACGCTGGTCGTCGGTGCCGGAGTCGCCGGCCGCGCGCTCGCCCGCGACCTCGCTGCCACGCCCGACTTCGGGCTCGAACCGGTCGGCTTCCTCGATGACGCTCCGGACCCGGATGCGCAGCACGTCGTTCCGGTCCTCGGCCGGCTCGAAGACCTCACCGAGGTCGCGCTGCGTCACCGGGTCGATGCCGTCGTCGTGGCCATCCCGATGCTGGACCCCGAGGCGTTCCGCGACGTGGTCGCCCGGGCCGCGGCTGCGGGCGCCAGCGTGCGCTACCTCCCGTCGTTCGTGGCGGCCCTGGAACGTTCGGTCGCCGGGTCGGACATGCGGTGGCTGGACATGGCACGCCTCCTGGGCCGCGACGAGATCCATGTCGTGAGTCCGGCTGCGGGCGCGGAGATCACCGACTCGGTCGTCCTGGTCACCGGTGCCGGCGGGTCGATCGGGAGTGAGCTGTGCCGGCAGGCGTTCGGCTTCGGGCCGCGTCGGCTGATCATGCTCGACCACGACGAGTCGAACCTGCACCGCCTGGAGCTGGAGCTGTGGGGCCAGGGGCTGCTGGACAACGACGACTGCGTCGTGGCAGACATCCGGGACCACGAGCGGATCGACCACGTCTTCGCGGAGACGCGCCCCGACCTGGTCTTCCACGCCGCTGCGCACAAGCATCTTCCGTTGCTCGAGCGGCACCCGTGCGAGGCGGTGAAGTCCAACATCCGGGGCACCGAGAACGTGCTCTGGGCGGCGCTGAAGCATGGGGTCGGCAAGTTCATCCTGATCTCGACCGACAAGGCCGCGGACCCGACCTCGGTGCTGGGCGCCAGCAAGCGCCTGGCCGAGGTTCTGGTGCAGGAGGAGCGGGGCGGGGACACCACCGTCGCCGGCGTACGTTTCGGCAACGTCCTCGGAAGCCGGGGGTCGCTGCTGTCGGTGCTGGCCGAGCAGATCCGCAACAACCTGCCGCTCACGGTCACCCACCCCGACATGACCCGTTTCTTCATGACGATCGAGGAGGCCGCCGGTCTGGTCATCGAGGCGGCCCACCTGGCTAGCGACGCGGAGATCTTCGTGCTGGACATGGGGGAGCCGGTCCGCATTCTCGACATCGCCCAGTCGTTCGCCCAGCTGATGAACCGTCCCGACATCGAGGTCCGCTTCACCGGGATGCGCCGGGGGGAGAAGCTGAACGAGTCGTTGTTCAGCGATCTCGAGGAGCCCCTGCCGACCGACCACCCCCGGATCTTCCGCACCCGGAACGACCGGCGCATCGTCGGCCTGCACCGGCAGCTGCAGACGCTGTACGACGCGGCCGCACGCAATGACGCCGAAGCGGTCCGCAGCAGCTTCCAGGGCCTGCTGCCCGACTACCACCCCAACCTCATCGAAGCCCCGGCGATCGTCGCGGCCCCCTACCCCGACGACTACTGATGGCCGCCCCCCAGTCCGGCAATCTCCGGGCGCAAGCCCTGGGCCTGCCAACGGATGAGCGCGATCTGCAGGCGTTCCTGGCGCGTCGTGGCCTGGTGGTGCGCGATGTCGCACGAGGCGCGGCCCCCGGCACGCGCCGGCTGGCGGTCGGCACCGTGGGAGCCCCCCGGCCCACCGCCGTGGTCTCCGTGCCCGTGGAAGCCGCCGGCTCCACCGGTGTCGACGACGAGGTCCGGCACGTCAGGGAGCTCCGGCGACGGCTGCGACCCGCCATGCGCGACACGGTGCCCTCGGTGCTGGAGCTGATCGTGATCGGGGAGAACCGGGCGGCCGTGCTCTCCCCGGCTCCGGGGAAGGGGGCCGAGCACGGCACGGACGGGAGACGGGCACGGTCGCGCGCCGTCGCGGTCCTCGCCTGGCTGACGATGCTCTGGGAGGACACCGCGGGGCCGCCGGCGCCGGTCTCCCTGGGCCGGGACGCGTACGACACGCTGCTGGCCCGGTTCGCTCGCACGCAGGCCGCGGCCACCACGCTCGGGGTGCTGCACCGGTCACGGTCGGCGCTGGTGGGGCGGCACACCCCGCGGACGGTCAGCCACGGCTGCCTGTGCCCCCGGCACGTGCGCATCGGCGAGGGCCGGGTGACCGAGGTCGACGACTGGGGGGTGTCGCGGTTGGGAGCCGACCCGTTGTGCGACCTCGGCGGATGGGTCGTCGCCACCGCGGGCCAGCGGATCGAGGCCGTGATCGACCGCGACAGCCGGATGGGTCGCTCCCTCCACGGCCTCCTGGCCGAGGGGCTGCGCCTGCAGGGCCTGCCCGCCTCGCTGTGGCGCGAGGTCCTGGTGCTGTCCCTGGCCGAGTCCGCCGTGGCCGGACTGGCCCGGGACGATGCCGCCCCCCTGGACCTGCTCGCACGCGTCAGCCGGAAGCTCTCCGGAAACCACCGACAGGACGGAGTGATGCCATGAAGGCGATCGTGACCGGTGCGGCAGGATTCATCGGCTCACACCTGTGCGCCAGCCTGCTCGACGCCGGCGACGAGGTGGTCGGCATCGACTGCTTCACCGACTACTACAGCCATCGGCGCAAGGAGGCCAACCTCGCCCCGCTCCTGGTGCGACCCGGCTTCACGCTGCACCGGTGCGACCTGCGCGACGCACCGCTGACGTCGTTGTTCCGTCCGGCCGACGTCGTCTACCACCTGGCAGGGCAGCCGGGCGTACGCGCGTCGTGGGGCAAGGACTTCGAGCCGTACGTGACGCGGAACGTGCTGGCCACCCAGCGGGTGCTCGAGGCAGCCTCGCAGGTGTCGCTGTGGAAGCTGGTCTACGCCTCGAGCTCGTCGGTCTACGGCGACGCGGAGACCTACCCGACCACCGAGGACCTCCGGCCCCAGCCGGTCTCGCCGTACGGCGTGACCAAGCTGGCAGCCGAGCACCTGTGCGAGGTCTACCGCCGCAACGGGTTGCCGACGGTGTCGCTGCGGTTCTTCACCGTCTACGGGCCGCGGCAACGACCCGACATGGCGTTCGCGCGGCTGATCGAGGCGTCGCTCTCGGGCGATCCGTTCCTGCTCTACGGAGACGGTGAGCAGAGCCGTGACTTCACCTACGTCGACGACATCGTGAACGCCGTACGGCTGGCGGCGCTGTCGCCGTGGGCTGGAGTCGCCAACATCGGGGGAGGCTCCCGTACCACGATGAACCGCGTGGTCGAGCTGGTCTCCGAGCTGGCCCAGCCCATCGACGTGGTGCACCTTCCCGTCCAGCGCGGGGACGTCCGGCACACCGCCGCGGACATCACCACCGCCCGGGAGGCGTTCGGCTACACCCCTGCGGTCTCGCTCGAGCAGGGCCTGGCCCGGATGGTCGAGGCCGCCCTCGACCGGGTCACCCAGGAGGCGTGAGAGTGATGACGTCGACCTGGCCTCCCGTACCCGCCGGCCGCGTCCCGGCACGGCGGCTGCCCGAACCGCCCGACCCGTCCCGCGTCAAGGTGCTGCACGTCATCACCAGGTTCATCGCCGGCTCCGGGGGCAACACGCTGCTGTCGGCCGCCGGCATGGACTCCGAGCGGTACGAGAGCTGGGTCGCCGCCATGCCGGGCGGGCCGCTGTGGGTGCAGGCGCGCGAGGCCGGAGTACGGACGGTGGAGGTCCGGCACATGCGGGAGTGGATCTCCCCGTGGCACGACCTGCGCGCCTGCCTCGAGCTGGTCGCCCTGATCCGGCGGGAGCGGTTCACCGTCGTGCACACCCACTGCTCGAAGGCGGGACTCATCGGCAGGGTGGCAGCCCGGCTGGCAGGGGTGCCGGTGGTGGTGCACACCTTCCACATCCTGGCAGCGCACCAGGGCCTGTCGCGGCCTCGGCGCCGGCTCTACCTCACGCTCGAGCGGGTGGTACGGCGCTACGCCCACCGCTACGTGGCCGTGGCTCCCCGCGTCGCCCGCGAGGCGGTCGAGCAACGGATCGCGCCACCGGGCAGCGTCACGGTGGTCCCGTCCGCGATCGACCTGGCCTCGGTCCCCACCGGCCAGGACCCGCTGGTCCGTGCCGAGCTCGGAATCGCCGCGGACGCCCCGGTGGTCGGCACGGTCGGGCGGATCGACCCGCAGAAGGCACCGCTGGACTTCGTCCGGCTCTGTGCGCAGGTGCACCGGCAGCATCCGGACGCCGTCTTCGTGATGGTCGGCGACACCACGCTGCACAGCGACCGGCTGGAGGAGGAGACCCGTGCCGAGGCGGAGCGGCTCGGGGTACCTCTCCATCTCACCGGGTTCCGTGCCGACGCAGCGCGGGTGGCCGCCAGCTTCGACGTCTACGTCGTGCCGTCCCGCTACGAGGGGCTCGGCCGCGCGCTCACCGAGGCGATGGCGTCGGGCCGGCCGGTCGTCGCGACCGCGGTCAACGGCGTGCCGGACCTGGTCGAGCACGGCGTGACGGGCCTGCTGGCCGGAGTCGGGGACGTGGCGGCGCTCGCAGAGGCGACGCTGTGGCTGCTGGACCACCCGGACGAGGCCCGGATGCTGGGGGACAACGCACGTGAACGGGTGCGCACGTACTTCACCACGGAGGTGATGTGCGAGGCCCTGGACCGGATCTACAGCGAGCTGCTCGGGCTGCCCGGGTCCGAGGGCGAGCCGGCGGCCGCCGTCCTCGGTGCGCCACTGATCCGTCGTACGGCGTAGTGCGGATACGCCGCGGCGCGGTCCCGTGGGACCGGGCCAGACCCTAGGTTCGACGCACAATCAGTGGAGGCGCACATGCTCGTCACCGAACCGGTCCCCGGGCCGTCGGCAGACTGCTGGGACGATCCGGCGGAGGGCCTGGCGGTCCTGCACGTGGTGGACCGCGTGTCGGCGACCAACAGCCAGTTCAACGAGCACTGCCTCCCCACCATGGACCGGCGCCACATCACCGTGTGCTCCCTCTTCCCGTCCGGGGTGGCGGTGCCGTCGAAGATCAGGCTCGTCGAGGGAGACGGATCGCTGTCCGGGTGCCTCCGGGCACTCCGACGTGCCCTGGCCACTGCGGAGTACGACGTGGTGCACGTGCACGCGCCGGCCAGTGGCGTGCTCACCCTGTTCGCCTACCTGCGGGCGCGCCGCCCGCGGCGGGACCTGGTGTTCACGGTGCACAACTCGTGGTCGAGCTTCAGGCCGCGCAACCGGCTGCTGCTCCTGGCGATCGCGGCGTTCTTCCCCGTCCTCGTGGTGTGCGGCGACTCCGCGGCGCGGTCGCTGCCCCGACGGATGCGTCGGCTGGTGCGACGCCTCGAGGTGGTCCCGAACGGGGTGGACGTCGAACGGGTCGACCGTGTCCTCGCTGCGGGCGGACCCCGGGCGCACCTTTCAGAGGTCGAGCCGGGCACCGAGCCTGCGATCGAGATCGTCTCGGTCAACCGGCTCATTCCCATCAAGGACCCCGCGACCGTGGTTGCCGCGTTCGACGCGGCCGCGGGCCCGGGCGACCGGCTGGCCCTGGTGGGTGCGGGGCCGCTGGCGCGGGAGCTGGCGGCGGCGACCGGCCCGGCCAGGCTGGGCAACCGGGTCCGGCTCACCGGACTGGTCGCACGCGAGGAGGTCTACCGGATCCTCGACCGGGCGGCGATCTACATCTCCGCCTCCCGCGGCGAGGGGCTACCGGTCTCGGTGCTGGAGGCGATGGCGTGCCGCTGCCCGGTCGTGCTCTCCGACATTCCCCCCCACCGCGACATCGCCCGGCTGGTGCCCGGCATCCCGCTCGTCGAGGTCGGCGACGTGGCCGGGTTCGCCGAGGCGATCGCCCGGCTCCGTCGACTCTCGCCCGCTGCCCGGCAGCGCCTGGGGGAGGGGATGCGGGCCGCGGTCGTCGAGCACTTCAGCGTGCGCGCGATGGGCGCGTCGTACGGCGAGGTGTACCGCACTGTCTCCCGGCGCAACGGCCCGCCCACGGGCTCGCTCGTACGCCGCGGGCCGCACCGGAAATCACCCAAGGAGGTCCGTCGATGACTACCGCCGAGGAGCTGGGCCAGCCCTACCTGAGGGTTGCGACCGGGCAGCCGGGCCGCGACCGGGAGCCGTCGGAGGCGCTGGGCCTGGCGCTGGACCTCCGCGACGAGCTCAGCGTCAAGGCAGTGCGGTACTGCCACTGGAAGAGCAACGACATGCTGGCGCGGTCGATGGACGGTCGCAATGACCTGGACCTGCTGGTGCATCGACGCGACGCACAGCGGTTCCTGGCGGTGCTCGCGCGGCTGGGCTTCCACCGTGCCCTGGCGCCGGCCGGCCGGGAGCACCCGGGGGTGGCGCACTACTACGGCCTCGATCGCGGAACCGGGCGGCTGGTGCACGTGCACGCCCACTTCCAGCTGGTGCTGGGCGACGACGCCACGAAGAACTTCCGGCTCCCGGTCGAGGAGGCCTACCTCGCGTCGGCCCGTCACGACCAGCTGCTGCCGGTGCCGGCCCCCGAGTTCGAGCTGGCGCTGTTCGTGGTGCGCATGATGCTCAAGCACGCGACCTGGGACGCGGCGGTGCTCGGCAATGCGAGGCTCGGGGAGGGCGAGCGACGCGAGCTGGCATGGCTGGTTGCACGGGCTGACCCCGCGGGATGCCGGCGCGTGGTCGCGATCCATCTCCCGTACGTCGGCGCCGACCTGTGGGGCCGGTGCCTCGCTTCGCTCACCGGCGATGCCGGGGTGCCGGCGAGGCTCGTGCTCGGCCGTCGGCTGATGGCCGCGATCCGGGCACACGGCCGCAGGCCTCCGGTCCGCGACACCGCCGTTCGCATCCTGCGGCGCGGGCAGTGGGCCTGGGCGTACTTCGTGCTGCGCAGGCCGGCGCGCAAGAAGCTGGAGCGGACCGGGCTCACGGTCGGCGTCGTCGGTGGGGACGGCGCCGGGAAGTCCACCGCGGTCGACGCCCTGGCGGACTGGCTGGACTCGACGTTCGTCGTGCACCGCACGCACCTCGGCCGGCCGAGGCCGTCGCTGCTCACACTGGCCCTGAAGGGCCCCATGTTCCTCGCCCGTCGTGCGGGACGACTGCCGAGCACGGCCCGCTCGGTGGACCCGAGGACGGCCACGGCCCAGGACTTCCCGGGAGCGGCCTGGGCCCTGTGGCACGTGTTGACCGCCCGCGACCGGCGTCGGGAGTACCGGAGGCTGCGCCGGGTTGCGGACGCCGGCGGCATCGTCGTGTCGGACCGGTGGCCGCTGCCCCAGCTGCACCTCATGGACGGCTCGCGGGTGGCGTGGGTCCTGGACCGCGGTGCGCCGGCCTCGCGGGCGGCGAGATGGCTGGCCGCGACCGAGCGCCGACTGTACGCCGACATCGCCATTCCCGACGTGCTCGTGGTGCTTCGCCTGGACCCGGAGATCGCCGTCGAGCGGCGGCCCGAGGACGACCCGGCGTACCTGCGGTCGCGCAACGGTGAGGTGTTCGAGACCGACTGGACACCACTCCGTGCGGTCGTGGTGGATGCCGCTCAGCCCCCCGAACAGGTGCTCGCGGCCATTCGTGGTGCGGTCTGGGACCGGATGTGAGGCTCGTCGTCGAGCTGGCCGGGCTGCCCGGCGCCGGCAAGACGACGCTCGCGGCGTGCACCAGCGCGGCTGTGGTGGCGGCCGGAGTGGACTGCCGCGTGGCCGACGCGGGGATCTCGGCGGCCGCCTCGCCACGCGCACGTGCCCTCCGTCGCGTCAGGCTTGCCGGATCAGAGCTGGTCCGTCATCCGCTCCGCAGCGCCGGCGTGCTCCGGGCGATCCGCGCGCTCGGGTCCGCCTCGTCCCGGGACGCCGCAGCCGGCGCGGTGCAGTGGCTTGCGGTGCAACGGCTGGTCGCGCAGGCGCGCCGGTTGCCCGGCGTCACGTTGGTCGAGGAGGGGCCGGTGCAGACCGCGTGGACACTGGCCCTCCGGGCCCGCGGTGACCTCCGGCCCCTGCTGCGCTGCCTGGCGGAGGGCTGCGCGTTACCGGACCTGCTGGTGGTGGTCGACGCCCCGACCGGGGTCGTCTCGCGGCGGCTGGGAGGCCGCCCGTCGCGGCACAGCAGGACCCAGCTGCTACCCCCTCGCGAGCGGGTGGGCGAGCTGGACGCCGGCCGGACCCTGATGCACGACATCGTCACCACGGTGGACCGCCCCGGGCTCCTGGTCGTGAACGACGGCGCGTGCTCACCGGGCGAGAGGGGCGAGCACACCGCGCGCTGGGTGCTGCGGAACGGCTGACCACGCGACCACGGGTCGTGGGACCGGGAGGTCAGCCGAGCCGCAGGATCGCCACCAGCTGGCGCACCAGCAGGTCGATGTCGCCCGCGACCGACCGCCGGTCGAGGTAGCCGAGGTCCAGCCGGGCGCGCTCGTGCAGCATGGTCTCGCGGTAGTAGGCCTCGGAGTCGTGCACCGAGGCCAGCCGTGACGCCTCGTCCATGAACGCCAGCGTCGAGGGACCGACCAGGCCGGGCCGGACGTCGAGGACACGAAGCTCCTCGGCGTCGTAGAGGGCCACGAACTCCGGCGTCTCCGGCCGGGGGCCGACCAGGTCCATGGTGCCCTTGACCACGTTGACCAGCTGCGGCAGCTCGTCCAGGTACATCGCACGCAGGACGCGTCCGACCGCGGTCACCCGCGGGTCTCCGGACGGGCTGACGTTGGCCGCGATCCGGTCCGCGTGCTGCACCATGGTCCGGAACTTGTAGATCTCGAACAACGCTCCGCCCCGACCGACGCGAAGCTGGCGGAAGACCACGGGCCCGGAAGAGGTCGCACGAACGGCGAGCGCGATCAGCACCAGGACGGGGGAGAGGACGACAAGGGCCATCGCGGCGATGCCGCGTTCCAGCAGGCCGAGGGCTGTCACAGTGACATCCCGGGCGTGATCCCGCCGGCACCGGCGTTGGCCGACTCGCGCAGCAGCATGAACGGCTCGGCCGCCAGCAGGCCGGCGGCGGCGCCGTGCCCGCGGGCATACGCAGTGAGCGCCTCCATCGAGCGCGGGTGCGGGAACGGCCGCACCTCGCTCACGTAGGTGTTCGCGTAGGCCTTCATCGCGGTGAGCTTGGTGTCCAGGGTGTCGCTGATATCGACGTACAGGTTGGGACTGAACACGCTCCCGGGGACGGGCGGGGCCCAGTCGGTCGACGACGGGACCTGGAAGGCGCACACTCGCCGCACGCTCGTTCCGGCCACCGGTCGGGTCGCGACCATGGTGGCCCGGGAGACCAGCCGGTGGTCCTCGTTCACGTCGCCCGGGAAGTGCGTGAGCACGACGTCCGGGCGGAGCTCGTCGATGCACTGCTCGATCGGCGTGATCACGTCGAGCAGGCCAAGGGTGTCGAGCCGTTGGTCGGGCAGGCCGACCATGACCAGCCGTTCGACCCCGAGTGCGTCGCAGGCCTGCTCGGCGCACTCGGCCTGCTGCGCCACCCGGCCGTGGCGTGACGTCACGCCGTCGGCGAGCACGCACACCCATACGACGTCGCCGCGCGCCGCGTGCCACGCCATCGTCCCGCCGGCGCCGAGGGTCTCGTCATCGGGGTGGGCGGCAACCGTCAGAACGCGCATCGTGCCTCCTGGTTCACCCCTAGGAAACCGGCTGTTGGTACGCCACGGCATCAGTCGTTCGGCGTACCACGCATGCGGCAGCGGACCGAGGCGGTCGATGCCCCGCAGTGCGACGGTTGAGCCGGATTACGACGAAGGCGGGTGGACCCATGAGTTTGCAGATCACGGTCGTGGGGTGTGGCTACCTCGGCGCAACACACGCCGCGTGCATGGCCGAGGTCGGCTTCGACGTCCTCGGCATGGATGCCGACGCGGAGAAGGTCGCCGCACTCAACGAGGGCCGGGTACCGTTCTTCGAGCCGGGGCTGGAGCCCCTGCTCCGCAAGCACGTGGAGTCGGGCCGGCTGCGCTTCACCACCTCGTCCCAGGAGGTGGCCGACTTCGGCGACGCACACTTCCTGTGCGTGTCGACCCCGCAGCGGGACGGGGACTACGCGGCGGACCTGGGGCACCTGGAGTCCGCCGTCGAGACGCTGGGACCGCTGCTGTCCCGCGCCTGCGTGGTCATCGGCAAGTCGACGGTTCCCGTGGGTACCGCCGCCAGGCTGGCTAGCCGGCTCGTCGAGCTGGCGCCGGCGGGGCAGGAGGTTGCCCTGGCCTGGAACCCGGAGTTCCTGCGCGAGGGGTACGCGATCGAGGACACGCTCCACCCCTCCCGACTCGTGTTCGGGCTTGCCGAGGGCGGGCAGGCATGTCGCACGGAGGCGACGCTGAGGGAGATCTATGCGGAACCGGTGGCGGCAGGCACCCCGGTCGTGGTTGCCGACCTCGCCACCGCCGAGCTGACCAAGGTGGCGGCCAACGCCTTCCTGGCCACGAAGATCTCGTTCATCAACGCGATGTCGGAGGTCTGTGAGGCGGCCGGCGCCGACGTAACCCTGCTGGCCGACGGCATCGGCCACGACGCACGCATCGGGCGCCGCTTCCTCAACCCCGGCCTGGGGTTCGGCGGCGGCTGCCTGCCCAAGGACATCCGTGCGTTCATGGCCCGGGCCGGGGAGCTCGGTGCCGGGGACGCCCTGACGTTCCTGCGTGAGGTCGACGCGATCAACCAGCGCCGGCGGCAGCGCGTGGTCGACGTCTCTGCCGACCTGCTGGACCGGCCGTGGCCGGGCGCCCGCATCGCCGTCCTTGGTGCCGCGTTCAAGCCGGACTCCGACGACATCCGGGACTCGCCCGCGCTCAACGTGGCCGGGAGGCTGCACCTGTACGGCGCACACGTCACCGTGTACGACCCCCAGGCGATGGACAACGCGCGCCGGCTGTGGCCGACCCTCGCCTACGCCGGGTCCGCGGCCGAGGCATGCGACGGCGCGCACGTGACCCTGGTGCTCACCGAGTGGAGCCAGTTCCGCGAGATGTCTCCCGCCGCGCTGGCCGAGGTCGTCGCCGAGCGCAGGGTCGTGGATGCCAGGAACTGCCTGGACCCCGCTGCCTGGCGCTCCCAGGGCTGGATCTACCGGGCCCTGGGCCGGCCGTAGTCACGCGGCCGGCCGAGCCGCACCCGGCCCTGCGGCCGGGGGGCAGCTGTGGGCCAGGCCGTGTCGTCGGACGCCAGGAACTGCCCGGGCTCCGCTGCCTGGCGCTCCCGGGGCTGGGTCCACAGGCCGCTCGGCCGGCCGTGGTCACGGCC
>JBOHDO010000111.1:0-15382 GCA_050699415.1 Marmoricola sp. | reverse complement strand
GGCGGCGCCGGGCTCGACGACCATGCACAGCTGCTGGCCGAACCGCCACGCGGGGACCACCCGTGCCCCGTCCTCGAGCGTGAGTGCGGGCACCACTCCCGCGGAGCCGCTGCGCACCAGGTTGGTCACCGGTTGCTCCACCGTGAATCCGGCCACCTCGACCGCGAGCCACACGCTCCACTCGCCCGGCCCGCGGCGGGCAAGGTCGGCGGCGCCGAACCTGGCCTCGAACCTCCCCGGTGAGTAGTCGCACCACAGGTCGTCGCTGGGGAGGGCGAACGAGGGCACGGGGCCCGCGGTGGAGGGGACGTCGATCGCGTCGCCGGTGTCGGCGTCGCGCAGCCGGAGGGTTACCCGCTGGTCGTGCTCGGCCAGGTCTATCTTCTGCACGTAGGCCCTGCCGGAGATCACGCACTGCGCCTGATCCCCCTCACCCGTCCAGAGGATGTTCTCGACGCTGTGTGCCACCTGCAGCCGAGCCGGGTCGATGAGGAAGACCTCGTCCGACAGGCCGGGGTCGCCGAACAGGGGGAGCTCGAGCACCACGCCGTCCTCCCGGACATGCGAGGGCCACCGGTCCGGGCTGGTGCCCCCGGACCGGACGAGCTCCTGGACGTCCGCCCGGCGGCCCAGCTGGGCGAGTCGCACCAGCAGGCGCTCCGGCGGCTGGGTCGCCCGCCAGACCCAGTCGGGGGCATCGGCGGCCAGCTCGCGAACGGCCGCGACGAGCTCGTTCCAGTAGGAGTCGTCGACGGTGCCGGGACTGGTCAGGTACCACTGGAAGTGCGTCTGGAACAGGGTCAGCAGCCAGCCCTCGTACACCGGTCCCGGGAACTCCCCGTGGATGGCCTCCCGGCTCACCCGCCAGGCCGCGACGCGGTCCCGCAGGTCCTTCACGCTCGCGGTCTGCTGGCTGATGGAGCTCCCGTCGTCGCGCAGCCGGTAGCGGTAGGTGCAGTCGGGGATCACGTCGATCGCCGTGGCCCGGGCCATCAGCTGGGTGACGATCGGCTGGTCCTCGTAGGCCACGCCCTCGCGGAACCACAGGCCCTGCGCGAGCCAGAAGCCGCGACGGAACAGCTTGTTGCAGGTGTAAAAGTTGCGCAGCAGCGGCAGGAACTCCAGGATCCTGATGCCGCGCTGGCGGGACGTGTGGATCTCCCGCACCCAAGTCGGGAACCAGCTGTCGACGGAGGTGAAGCGCTCCATCACCCCCGCCACGATCTCCGACCCGGTCGCCGTGGCGCTGTCGTGCAGCACGGCGAGCGCGTGCCGGGGCAGCTCGTCGTCGGAGTCGAGGAAGGTGAGGTAGTGCCCGTGGGCGGCGCGAACCCCCGTGTTCCGGGCCGCGCCGAGCCCACCGTTGCTGCGCGTGACGACGTGGAAGCGGTGGTCCCGGGCGGCGTACTGCTCGGCGATCGTGCGGGAGCCGTCGGGCGAGCCGTCGTCGACGAGCACGACCTCGAAGTCGCCGAACGTCTGCGCCAGCACGCTGTCGAGGCACTCGGCCAGGTAGTCCTCGACGTTGTAGAAGGGCACGATCACGCTGATCTCCGGGCGGTGGAGACGACTGCGGACCGTGCGCCCGAGGGTGGTCCTCGCCAGCCGGCGACCGGCCCGGCGCGCGCTCCGGGGAAGCCGGTCGGAGACCCGGGCGAGGTTCGACATGCGCGGCATCATTGCACGGTGACAGGGCATCGTGAGCGCGCCGGGGCGCGAGTCCGCCAACGCAGGGCGGACGAGGCTCGTCACGGGCCTGCCGCCGCGCCCGTCGTCCTGACGGGCACCTCCCCGATTGGTTACGTGAAGGGGTCCTGCCTGCGCAGGTCGACGACGTGACCGGTCCCGGCGGACAGCAGGACGTCGAGGGACGCCTGCGCGACCGATCGGGAGTCCAGCAGGCTCTCCTGTGGTTCCTCGCCGAACGCGCGGAACCGCATCGGTGTCGCCGTGCGCTCGGGGTTCACGCAGTTCACCCTGACACCGCTGTTCGCCCATTCGTCCGCCAGCGCCTGGGTGAGGTTGACCACGCCTGCTTTCGCCGACGAGTACAGGCTGTACCCACCGCGCCCCCGGGTGTAGGAGCTCGAGGTGAACAGCAGCAGGCTGCCCCCGGACGAGGCCAGATGGGGGTAGAACACCTGGGCGACGAAGATCGGTGCCAGGTAGTTGACCTCGGTGGCCGCGTAGATGGTCTCCTCCGAGGAGTCCGTCAGCGACCCTCGGGGCAGCACGCCCGCCGTGTTGACCACGTGGTCGACGCGTCCGTGCTCGGCCAGGACCGTCTCGGCGGCGCGGACGAGGTCCTCCCTCCGCTCGACATGCGTGCCGGTCCCGGACCTGCTGAACGTGCTCACCTTCGCGCCGTACTCACCGGCCAGTGCCGCGATGTCGGCCCCGATGCCGTAGCTCCCGCCCAGCACCACCACCGACTTGCCTTCGAGACCGGCCCTGAAGTCCTCGCTCGAGCTGCGCGCGGGCTCGTAGCCGCTGGTCAGCTGGAACAGCTTGTCGGCCAGGAACAGGTCGATCGGGTCGGTGACCTTCATGTTCCGCTCCTCCCCGTCGACCACCCAGATGGAGACGTCGGGCAGGTAGCGGAGCACCACCGAACAGTCGTCGGTGGCGGTGAACTCCTCGTCTCGTGAGGCCTTCTCGTAGGCCTTGCGGAGCACCGGGGCCCGGAACGCCTGGGGGGTCTGGCCCCGGCGCAGGTGGGCGCGTGGCGGGATGTCGCGGATGGTGTTGTCGTCGCCGACCTGGATGATGGTGTCGGCGGAGGGGATCGCCACGTCGACGGCGTCGTACTCGTCGAGGGCGCGGAAGCAGTCGGTGATGATCCGGGCACTGACCAGGGGACGCACCGCATCGTGCAGCAGCAGCCGGCAGTCGCGGTCTTCGAGCGCCGCCAGTGCCCGCAGTGTGGTCCCGTTCCGGGTCTCGGCACCCTCGAGCACCTGGCTCACCTTGTCGTATCCACCGGAGGAGACCATGCCGTGCACCACGTCCAGATGTCCCGGCGCCATCATCACGATGATCTCGTCGACCAGCGGATGCTCCTGGAAGGCGGCCAGGGTGTGCTCCAAGATGGTGCGGCCGGCGACCTTGACCAGCTGTTTCGGGATGTCGAGACCGACGCGGGTGCCCACTCCGCCAGCCAGCAGGACCGCGACGTTGGCACCCGAGGTCACGAGCGTCCCCGTCGCAGGAGGCATCCCAGCGGCCGGCGAAGGTTGGTCACCGCACGTTCGGAGGGTGTGTCCGAGGGCTCGCCGATGAACTCGACCGTCCACGGTGGGTCGTCGACCCCTCGTGGTCCGGGCCGGTTGGCAACCAGTGCGCGCTGCACCATGTCGGGGCCGAGCCGACCGGTCAACCCGGAGGGCGCGGTGGCCCCGCTGCGGCCCGAGCCGGCCGGCATGCGGATCTGCCGGCCGCCCGCGAGGGCGAGGGTCGCTGACTGCATGGGGATGACTCTGCCACAGCGGCCCGCCCCGACCGTCGTACCCGCACCTCCGTCGTGAACCAGCCCCGTCGTCGCCCACACTGGACCTGCAGAGTGTCGGACCGCTCCGGCCACGCTGGCGAACCGGCGGAGTTGCCGCCGTTAGAATCGTGACCCCCTCGACTCGACAGGAGTGACTGCGTACATGACGAGGCCCCCGGAACTCGCCGGCCGCGCGTCCGGTGCCGTCGGCCGTCTCGGGCGGCGTGCGAAGGTGTACGGCGGAGACCTCGGAGTCGCGATGCGATCACGCCGGGAGAGCCGGCACGGCGTCGTACCCGGGTTGCTGTCGATCGTGGTTCCGGTCTACAACGTCGAGGACTACCTCGATCCGTGCCTGTTGTCGCTGCGCCAGCAGAGGTACCGGAAGATCGAGATCGTCGTCGTCGACGACGGATCGCCGGACCGGTCCGTCGAGGTGGCTCGCCGCCATCGGCGTCGCGACCCGAGGGTGCGCATCATCCGTCGGGTCAACGGCGGATTGAGTGCGGCCCGCAACACCGGGGTCGCCGCGGCCCGGGGTGAGTTCCTGGCCTTCGTGGACTCTGACGACACCGTGGAACCGCTCGGTTACCGCAGGGCCCTGAGAACACTGGGTAGGACAGGATCGGACTTCGCAGTGATGTGCTACCAGCGCATCAAGAAGTCGAGGATCGTGCCTGCCAGCGAGTGGATCCGGGATGTGCACCGCGGCGACCGGCTCGGCGTGACGCTGTCCCGGGCCCCGGATGTCATGCGCAACTCGATGGCCTGCTCCAAGATCTTCCGGACCGAGTTCTGGCGCCGCACCGGGCTCGGCTTCGTCGAGGGCATCCACTACGAGGACCAGCAGCTCACCGCCGAGGCCTACGCTCGCGCAAGCTCGTTCGACATCCTGCGTGGGACGCTCTACAACTGGCGGCAACGGCAGGACAACACATCGATCACGGCTTCTCGCAACGATCCCGAACGCGCGGCGGCCAACCTCGAGGCCCAGCTGGACTCGGCGTTCGCGACCTATGGCGTGCTCGCCGAGCATGCGACGGTCCTGGTAGCCCAGGAGCGGGTGCTCCAGATCGTCCGCAATGACCTCGCGCAGTTCTTGCAGCGCCTTCCCTTCAGCGGTGACGACTTCTGGGGAGTGCTGACCTCACGGGTGCCGCGCCTGCTCGACCTGGTTCCCCGGGAGGACTACGACCGTCAGGTTCCAAGCCGGCAGAAGCAGCTGCACCAGCTGGTGCGTACCGGCGACCGGGCGCAGGCCGTCGAGCTCATAGCATCCGGCGACACCGAGTTCGACAGCGTGTTCGTGGCCGATGGGAACCTGTTCGCGCGCTTGCGGGGCCGGGACGCCGCGTCGGTCGAGACGCTCCGGCTGGCCGACAGCGAGACACAGCTCCACAGTGGGGTGCGCCGCGTCCTGGAGCCGGAGCCCGGGATCCTGGAGCTGGAGGGGTGGGCACTGGTGAGCAACCTGAGCCTCCACGCAGGGGGGCACTCAGTGTGTGCCATCGCCAGGGCGGAGGGACGCGACCCGGTGGAGCTGCGGGCATCCACGTTCACTGCGGACTGGATCGATGAGATCAAGGTGCCGGGTGACCCGTCCTGCGACCGCCGCAACGGCGGCCTTCGCGTGTGGATGGACATGCGCACCCTCGGGGCGGGCTCCTGGACCGTGGAGGTCACCCTCGACGTCGACGGGATCACGCGGACGGGGCTGGTCCATCACCGAGACCCGCGTTCGACGCGATTGCTGCCCGCGCCTGTCGCTGCCGGCTCCGGGCGGATCGGCACTGTCTGGGTCCACTGGAACCGCCCCCTGGTCGTCGAGGTGCACGAACCCGAGGCGGTCCTCCGTGGCCTCCGACTCGTCGCCCCGGACCAGGCGGAGCTGAGCCTCGAAGGGCCGCGTGCTCGCGAGGTGTTCCTGCGGCGCCCCATCAGCCAGGTCCCCATGCGCCCGCTGGAGATCACCGAGGCCGATGGAGTGACAACGGCGCGTTTCACACTTCCCGGCGGCAGCTCATCGCGTCGCTGGACGGTCCTGCTTCCCGGCAGGGGCGACGAGATCGAGCGGGTAGGCCTTTCGCCGCAGCGGGCCGGCGAGCGCGTGCCTCACGACTCGACGACGGTGGTGCTGGACCGCCTGGGCGCCTGCGTGGTCCGGGTCGAGGACCGGGTGGCGTACGCACACTCGATCAGTCTGACCGACGAGGGCCTGGAGGCCCTCATCTCGGTGACCGGGCGAGAGGCGGGAAGGCTCACCCCGCGGCTGGGCTCGCCGGCTCACTGTGTCGAGGGAACCGCGTCACGCGTCCCAGACGGTCTCAAGGTGTGCGTCCCCTGGGTGAGCCCGGGCTACGACGGGGTCCCCCGCCCGCTGCCCGCCGACTGGTACGGGTTGGAGCTCGTCGACAGCGACAGCGACGATGACAGCGACGACGACGTGGTCGTGGTGCTGGCCGACGAACACCTGACCAGCGCCCTTCCCGACGACGCCCTGGTGGGCCAGGTCCGTGCCGTGGCGACCACCAGGCTGCACGATCAGAGGGCCGTGCTGGGTGTGCGGATCCTGCCTCCGCTCGCGGTCCAGGAGCGTGGCGACCGCAACCAGGCCCGGCTGCAGGCCCTGGCCAACGCCGGAACCGGTGCCAGTCACTCGGTCATCTTCCGCACGCTCTTCGGGGAGGCCACGAACGACAGCGCACGGGAACTGCACAGGGAGCTTCGGCGACGCGGCAGCCGCCGACAGCTCCTGTGGAGCGTTCGCGACCACTCCGTGCCCATCCCGGAGGGCGGTGTCGGCCTGATCGAGGGCACGGAGGCCTGGCACCGTGCCCTGGGCGACGCCGGCTGCGTCGTGGTGAACATGCACCAGCCCGCCTGGTTCCGCCGGCCGGAGCGGCAGCTGATGGTGCAGACCTTCCACGGCTATCCGTACAAGCGGATGGGATACAGCCATTGGGTCGGCACCGGGCTCTCGGCCCAGAGCATCGCCTCCTACTTCGACCGGGCCCGCGACTGGACCCATCTGGTCTCCCCGTCCTCGTATGCCACCCCACTGCTGCTGCGCGAGTTCTTCGATCCGCAGGAAGAGCCGTCCGTGCAGGTGATCGAGACCGGCTATCCCCGCAACGATCCGCTGCTGGCCGCCGGTCTGGAATCGGTGCGGTCCCGGGTCCGGGCGCAGCTCGGCGTGCCGGAGGACGCCAAGGTGGTGCTGTACGCGCCCACGTTCCGCGATGCCCTGAGCGTGGACGGCAAGTCGGCACGACGTGGAGACTTCCTGCGCCCGGATGAGTTCGTCACCCGGGCCGGGGAAGGCTGCTACCTGTTGCTGCGCGGTCACGCGTTCCACATGCGCGATGTCTCGGACACGGCATCGACCGACCGGGTGGTGGACGTGACCTACCATCCGGACGTCACCGATCTCGTCATCGCTTCGGACGCGGCGATCCTCGACTACTCCTCGTTGCGGTTCGACTATGCGCTGACGCGCAAGCCCATGGTGTTCCTGGTCCCCGACGAACCTGAGTACCACGCGCTGCGGCCGGGTCTGCTCCCCTACGACGAGACCGCGCCGGGACCGCGCGTCGCAGACACCGCGGCTGCGGCCGCATCCCTCGCCGATCTCGACCGACTGCGCTCGCAGTACGGCCCCGCGATCGAGAGGTTCATCGCGACGTACCTGGAGCTGGATGACGGTCACGCGGCCGCGCGCGTTGTGGACGAGCTCTTCGCAGCCGACGCGGCCGCCGCCGACGCATTGGCCCAGGCCCCTCGTCTGGAGCGATAGATCGCTCCCTCCGGCATGCCGGCCCGGGCCCGCCTCAGGACGAGGAGGATCGTCGGACCAGGGTCACCGTGACTGAGAGATCCCGCCAGGAGGGAGTCGCCTGACTCGCGCACCGCAGCCACCGCCCCGGATGCGTTCTCCTCGGTCGCCGTAGAACCCCGCTACGGCTCCGTCGTCGGCCTTGCCGAGCCGGCACCTGCGGCACGCTCGCTTGACCGGCGCCCCTACTGGCGGAACCTATTAGGGATGCGGGCTCGCACTCGCTGGAGGAGCTCCCCGGCGAGCTCCCGCCCGCTGCTCGAGGCCAGTGATGGACCGGGAGCCGAGCGCCCGGCTGCCGTGCGCGCCTTGCGGCGGGCCTTCCTGCGGGCCCTCCCGAGTGCCGCTCGGTGCTTCTCCTCCTTGACGGAGGCGGCCTCCAGGGCTGCCTCCACGGCCCCGGTCACCGCGCCCCTGGCCTCGACGACCGAGATGACCTCGGGGCTCACTGCGTCGTCCTTCGCCTCGGGTGGAGCCGGGGGGACGAGCGTGGCCGGGTCGCCGATGATGTCGACTCCCAGGGCGGCAAGGCCGTCGGCGGCGCGCTGGCCGATCTCGACCAACGCGGGAAGGGCCCAGGAGGGCACCCGCGGGACCGACTCGGCGGGTGCGTCGGCCGGACGGTCTGCCATGCCGGGGATGACCCCGCGGTGTACGAGGTCGTGGTAGAGGGAGTCGTCCCACCCCCGCTCACGGAACTCGACGTTGAGCTGGCGCAGCAGCTCGACGGCGTTGGCGCTGAGCGAGGCATTCGTGACCGGGGTTGGCTGGAGCAGCCCATCGGGCAGGCCCAGCAGCCCCTCGAAGGTCCGGAAGAGCAGGGCCCTGTCCGAGTTGTCCGTCGTGATCACGTGGTACCGCTCCGGGGGCACCGCCTTCAGCCAGCGCTCTGCCTGCGCAACCGTGTCCTGGGAGCGCCAGAAGGCCCGATGGGCCACCGAGTCCGGGTCGCCCAGGATCTCCTCGAGCCACGTGGAGAAGGGTCGCTCGTCGTGGCTCTTCACCCGCTCCTGCCAGGCCGAGGGAAGCAGCTGGTCCATACGTCGTGCCACGCTGACGACGTGCACCCTCTCGTCACCGAGGTCCTGCACGATCCGGGTGGCCTGGTCGACGACGGCGCCGAAGTCCTCGGTGCTGACACAGGTGCGCATGTCGTGGTGCTGGCGGACGTCGTCGGCGAACTTCTCCCAGACTCCGATGGGTGGGACCTTGCGGCCCCTGGGCGACCAGCCCATCACCGCCCACCCAGGACGCATGGCGCGACGCCAGCTCCCGGGGTAGTAGACGCCGCTCTTCTCGAACTCGGGGCGGGCCGCGAAAAGAGCAGCCTGGAGGGAGGTCGACCCGGTCTTGTACGGGCCGATGTGCAGGAGCACAGCCCCTGCGGGAAGGGTCTCGGGTCTCAACTGGGCACCGTTTCCTGACCGGGCTTGTCAGCCTGCTGGAGGGACGTCAGGCCCGAGGATAGGACAACCTACCCGCCGGGGATGCACGGATCACGGCCTGTCGTGTCAGCGTAGGCGTGCGGTACAGCCGCCGTGGAATCCCGGCCGTGAAAGGTCCATCGTCACCGGCGAGGCCGGCTTCATCGGATCGACCACGGCGAAGGCGCTGGAGATCGCCGGCCACTCGCGAGACAGACCGGGCTCAGTACGAGTGGCGGACTTGCGTCACTGCGGCCACGCGTTCCTCGTCGAACTCCTCTCCGAGCCATTCGAAGAGCCCGGCCAACGCCGACGGGTCCGCGACGTAGTCGTCGTAATGCACCGGGAACGCGGCGTCACCGAGGGCATCACGGGCCGTGCGGTGCAGATCCTCGGTCTTCTCCAGCTGCCCACGAGGATCCTCCGCCCGCTGCCACCACTTGCTCTGCGCCACCGCCGCATGGTCGCGGGTGTTGAACACGAAGCGGGCGCCCGGGAACGTCCGGCGGAGGAACATCAGGTAGGGGACGAGGTCGTCGTAGTCCCACCTGATCTCCTTGAATCCTGTCACTCGCGTGCCGGGCTCGGGGCGGAGCAACGTGTCGACGACGAGATTGCGTATGGCGGCCCGCGCCCGCTTGCGTGGGTACTCGTCCAGGCCGTACCAGGCGGCCGCGCTGGTGAGCGGCTGATCCCGGCGGTGGGACTGGCGGCGGGTGGTGAGCGCTCGGGAGTGCTGGAACAGGTGGTAGACCGCGCCGGCGTTCTCCCCGCGGATCAGCCATCCCGGAATCGAGTTGAGAATGCCTTGCAGCAGCGTCGAGCCGCTGCGGCCGTAGGTCACGATGAAGACGAACTCCAGGTCGCGACGAGGTCTGAGGCGCTTGATCCTGGCGCGCAGACGGCGCTGCTCGGCACGCAGACGGTGCTGCTCGGCACGCAGTTGGTCGCGCTCCGCGAGCAGCTCCTTCAGCACCGGAGCCACACGCGCCACTCGGGCACCCAACACCCTGCCCCGTCCCCTCGGCGTCGGCCGGGATGGCATGTTTCCCCCACGATGGTTGTCGGCGGTGTCTGCCGCGGACCGCGGCTAGACGGTAGCAAATCGGAGACACCTGCGGCCCTGCCGCCCCGCGCTCGACGCTCTGCCTAGACTCGCGCCCGTGAAGGTCCTCGTCACCGGCGGCGCCGGCTACATCGGATCGACCACGGCGAAGGCGCTGGAGGTCGCCGGACACATCCCTGTGGTGCTGGACTCGCTGGTGAGCGGACCCCGTGCATTCGTCCGGGACCGGGTCTTCTACCAGGGCGACATCGCCGACCGGGAGCTGCTGCGCCGGGTCGTCGCCGACCACCCCGACATCGGGGCGACCGTCCACATGGCGGCCCGGATCGTCGTACCGGAGTCGGTGGCGCAGCCCTATGAGTACTACCGCAACAACGTCGCGAAGTCGCTGGAGCTGTTCGACGAGCTGGCCGCGCTGGGCAGGCCGCGGGTGCTGTTCTCGTCCTCGGCGTCGTTGTACGCGATGCCGGAGGAGGGGTTCGAGGTCGACGAGACCGCGCCGCTGGAGCCGACCTCGCCGTACGCCCGGACCAAGCTGATGATGGAGATGGCGCTGCAGGACATGGCCGCGGCGACCGACCTGCGTGCGGTGATCCTGCGCTACTTCAATCCGATCGGCTCCGACCCCGACCTCGAGTCCGGGGTGCACGTCCGGGAGCCCTCCCACGTGCTGGGCCAGCTCGTGATGACCGCGTTGGGGCAGCGGGAGCGGTTCCGCATCACCGGCACCGACCACCCGACCCGGGACGGCACCGGCATTCGGGACTACGTCCACGTGTGGGACCTCGCCCGTGCCCACGTCGCCGCCGTGGAGCGGTTCGACGAGGTGCTGGACGAGGTCTCGGCGCCCAGCGTCGCGATGAACGTCGGCACCGGCCGGGGCGTGACCGTGCGGGAGCTGGTGGCGGCCTTCGAGCGGGTCTACGGCAAGCCGGTGCCCACCGAGGACGCGCCACCGCGGCCCGGGGACGCGGTCGGCGCCTACGCGAACGTCGACCTCGCGACCCGACTGCTGGGCTGGCGGGCCGAGCACGACATCGACGACGGCATCGCCTCCGCCCTGGCCTGGGGCGAGAGGCGGGAACGCGTGCTCGGGTACGCCTGAGCCGGAGTGGACCCAGCCCCTGCGGTTTCGAGGCTCGCTTCGCTCGCACCTCAACCGGCCGCGTGTGACCGAGGCCACCGGGCCTGTGCGTTCCGACCCGGGTGAGGTTCGGCGTAGGCTCATTGTGAACAGCCAGCGAGTAGTCCGGTACCCGGTCGCCGGGACTGGAACGAAGGGCGATGAGGCTGATGACTCGTATCGGGGTTGTCGGCGCCGGCCGGGTCGGCGCCGTCCTGAGTGCCGCGCTCGGTGCGTCCGGGCACGAGATCGTGGCTGCCGCCGGTGAGTCCACCGCGTCGCGCAACCGCATCCAGGCGCTGCTTCCCGGCGTACCCGCGCTCAAGCCGACGGCCGTGGCGCGCGCCTGCGACCTGCTGCTGCTCACCGTGCCCGACGACATGCTCGGCAACGTCGTGACGATGCTCGCGGCTGCCGGCGCGATCCGGCCCGGCCAGTACGTCGTGCACACCAGCGGCCGCCACGGCCTGGCCGTGGTCGAGCCGGCCACCGCGGTCGGTGCCCACGGCATTGCGATGCACCCCGCGATGACCTTCACGGGTACGGCGGTCGACCTGGACCGGCTGCCGGGCATCGTGTACGGCGTCACCGCGGAGGGCAACGACAGGTCCGTGGCCGAGGGTCTCGTCGCCGACCTGCGCGGCACGCCCGTGTGGGTCCCGGAGGACAGCCGCACCCTGTACCACGCCGGCCTCGCCCACGGCGCCAACCACCTGGTCACCCTGGTGGCCCAGGCGATGGACCTGCTCGCCGCCTCCGGTGCCGAGGACCCGGCGGCCACGCTGCGTCCGCTGCTCGGGGCCGCCCTCGACAACGCGCTCGACTCCGGTGACGCCGCCCTCACCGGCCCGATCGTGCGGGGGGACGTGAACACGGTCTCGGCGCATCTGGCCGACATCGCCGCGACCGCTCCCACTACGCTGCCGACCTACGTCGCACTGGCCCGCGCAACCGTGGACCGCGCCGTGCTCGACGGCCGGCTGCTGCCGATCCGCGCCCGCCGGCTGCAGCGACTGCTCGATGACGCCGTCTCCGACGCGGCCGGCATGTCCGGGGCGGTCCCGGTGGGGTCCGACGAGCGGCGATGAGCATGCCGACCCGGGTGGCCGTCACGGTGGCCGCGTCGCAGGCCGAGCTGCGGCAACAGCTGGACCCCGCGTCCGGCCGGGTCGCCCTGGTCCCCACCATGGGTGCGCTGCACGACGGTCATGCCGCGCTGATCCGCCGCGCCCGCGCCGAGACCGACGGACCGGTGGTGGTGTGGGTCTTCGTCAACCCGCTGCAGTTCGGCGAGGGCGAGGACCTCGACAGGTACCCACGCGACCTCGAGGCCGACCTCGACGTCTGCGCGGCCAACGGCGCCACCCACGTCTACACGCCCGTGGTGGAGGAGGTCTACCCCGACGGCGACCCGCAGGTGAGCGTGGACCCCGGCCCGCTGGGCGCCGTACTGGAGGGCGCCGCGCGCCCCACCCACTTCCGTGGTGTGCTCACCGTGGTCGCCAAGATGCTCGGCCTGGTGCGGCCGGACCTGGTCGTCTTCGGTGAGAAGGACTACCAGCAGCTCGTGCTGGTCCGGCGCATGGTCGCCGACCTGTGCCTCGACGTCAGCGTGCTGGGCGAGCCGACCGTGCGGGAGCCGGACGGCCTGGCCCTGTCCAGCCGCAACCGCTACCTCGACGCCGTACGACGGGAGCAGGCGACCGTGCTCTCCCGCGCGCTGTTCGCCGCCGGGGCCGTCGCGGCCGGCGGCGGGGACGCCGCCCTCGGTGCCGCTCGCGCGGAGCTGGCCGGCGTACCCGAGGCCGCCGTGGACTACCTCGCTCTCAGCGACCCCGACCTCGGCCCCGCCCCGAGCGCCGGGAACGCCCGCCTTCTGGTGGCCGCCCGGCTGGATGGCACCCGGCTGATCGACAACGTCGCCCTGAGTCTTGGAGGAGATTCCTGATGCTGCGCACGATGATGAAGTCCAAGATCCACCGCGCCACGGTGACCCAGGCCGACCTGCACTACGTCGGCTCGGTGACCGTCGACGAGGACCTGCTCGACGCGGCCGACCTGCTGCCGGGGGAGCTGGTGCACATCGTCGACATCTCCAACGGCTCGCGCCTGGAGACCTACACCATCGCCGGGGAGCGCGGCAGCGGCGTGATCGGGATCAACGGCGCCGCCGCGCAGCTGGTGCAGCCCGGCGACCTGGTGATCCTGATCGGCTACGGCCAGATGGAGACCGCCGAGGCCAGGTCGTACCAGCCGCACGTGGTCTTCGTCGACGCCGACAACCGGGTCGTGGCGACCGGCGCCGATGCCGCCGAGGCGCCGCCCGGCACGGGTCTTGTCCGCGGCGACCTGACCGGCGCCGGCGCCCGTTGACGAGGTGAGCCTGCCCATCCGGCTGGCCGCGGGACGGCCCGGCTGGACCACGACCGCCGACGTCGTCGTGGTCGGGTCCGGCGTCGCCGGGCTCACGGCGGCGCTGCGGTTGCGCGGCCGGGTCGGCAGCGTGCTCGTGGTCACCAAGGACGTGCTCTCGGCCGGCTCCACCCGCTGGGCGCAGGGCGGGATCGCCGCCGCGCTCGGCCCCGGGGACACCCCGGCCCAGCACGAGCACGACACCCTTGTCGCGGGTGCGGGGGCGTGCGACCCGGACGCCGTACGGGTGCTGGTCGGCGAGGGGCCCGCCGCGGTCCGCGAGCTGATCGGGCTGGGAGCGGTATTCGACTCCGAGCCCGGCGGCGAGCTGTGCCTCGGCCGGGAGGGCGGCCACCACCGCGACCGGATCGCGCACGCCGGCGGTGACGCCACCGGCGCCGAGATTCAGCGCGCCCTGGTCGCCGCCGTACGGGCCGCGCCGGACATCGAGGTGGTCGAGCACGCCCTCGCCGTGGACCTGCTCACCGCTGCGGACGGCGCCGTGTGCGGGCTCACCCTGCACGTGATGGGCGAGGGGCAGCGCGACGGCGTCGGCGAGGTGCACTGCCGGGCCGTGGTGCTGGCCTCGGGGGGACTCGGCCAGGTGTTCTCGCAGACCACCAACCCCTCGGTGTCCACCGGCGACGGCATGGCCCTGGCGCTACGGGCCGGGGCGGTGCTACGCGACCTCGAGTTCGTGCAGTTCCACCCGACCGTGATGTACCTCGGTCCCGACTCCCGCGGCCAGCAGCCCCTGGTCTCGGAGGCGGTGCGCGGCGAGGGAGCGTTCCTGCTCGACACCGAGGGCGCCCGCTTCATGCCGGGCGAGCACGAGCTCGCCGACCTGGCCCCGCGCGACGTGGTGGCCAAGGCGATCACCCGCCGCATGCACGAGCAGGACCGGCCGCACCTGTGGCTGGACGCTCGCCACCTCGGCGCCGCCCTCTGGGATCGCCGGTTCCCGACGACCCTGGCCTCGTGCCGGGCGCACGGCATCGACCCCGTGACCGAGCTGGTCCCGGTCGCCCCGGCCTGCCACTACGCCTCCGGCGGGGTCGCGACGGACCTGTCGGGACGCTCGTCGCTCCCCGGTCTCTACGCCACCGGCGAGGTGGCCTGCTCCGGGGTGCACGGTGCCAACCGGCTCGCGTCGAACTCCCTGCTGGAGGGGCTGGTGTTCTCCAGGCGGATCGCCGAGGTCCTGCCCGGCGAGCTGCGGGGGTACGCCGATCCGGAGCCCCCGGACGCCGGGCCGGCCGCGATGTCGGGCGACGTACGCCCCGCGCTGCAGGCGGTGATGACCGACCGGGTCGGCGTACTCCGCTCGGCCGAGGGCCTCGCCGCGGCCCGGTCCGAGCTCGCCGCGCTGGCCGACAAGCCCGGGCCGATCGGCACGGCCGGGTGGGAGGCCGGCAACCTGGTCACCGTCGCCACCGCCCTGGCCGAAGCGGCCCTGCTGCGGGAGGAGACCCGCGGGTCGCACTGGCGGGAGGACTTCCCGCGGCGCGAGCCGGCCTTCGACGGGCACGTCGACATACGCATGGCCGGGGGCGAGCTCGAGTCCGGCCTCGCTCCCGCACCTTTCACGGACGGGGCCCCGTCGTGACCAGCCTCGCCGACGTCCCCCGGGACCTTCGCCACGAGCTCACGGGCGCCGGGCTCGATCTCGACGCCCTGTGGCAGCAAGTGGCCGCGGCGCTGGCCGAGGACCTCCCACGCGGACAGGTCGACACCACGACCGTCGCGACGATCCCGGCCGATCAGCGCACCGTCGCCGAGCTCAACGCCCGCGAGCAGGGCGTGGTGGCCGGCCTCGGCGTGGCGGCGCTGGTCCTCCACGCGGTGAACGGGCAGCGGGTCTCCGTCCGGGACCGGGTCGCCGACGGCACCGTCGTCCACCCCGGGGACCACGTCATGACCGTCACCGGTCCCACCCGGGGCCTGCTCACCGCCGAGCGCACCGCGTTGAACTTCGCCGGCCACCTCTCCGGCGTGGCCACCGCGACTGCCGCCTGGGTCGAGGCGCTGTCGGGCACCG
>JBOHDO010000110.1:0-23122 GCA_050699415.1 Marmoricola sp. | reverse complement strand
TCTCGGCGTACGCCGAGACCGCGGTAGGCCGCCGCCACGTGCCGCACCAGCTCACCGAGCTCGGCGTAGCTGAGCGTGTCGGCGCTGCCCGACACGGCGACGTGGTCGCCGCGGCCCTCACGGGCGTGGCGGTGCACCAGGTAGTCGGCTGCGTTGAACGCCAGGCTGGTCGGGTCCATGGCCATGACTCACACCCGCTGGTAGTCGTAGCTGCCGCGCTGGCCGGATCCGAAGCGCCGCAGTGCGCCGTCGGGCCCGGAGGCGTTCGGCCGGACGAAGACCCAGTTCTGCCACGCCGTGAGGCGGCCGAAGATCTTGGTCTCCAGCGACTCCGGTCCGACGAACCGGTAGTTGGCCTCCATCCCGGTGAGCGCGTCCGGCGACAGCGACGCGCGCTCCTCGAGCACGATGCGCAGCTCCTCCTCGAAGTCGATGTCGTCCAGCGCCATGGTGACCAGCCCGGCGTCGTCCGCCGCGCGGGCGTCGAGGCGCTCACCGACGAGCTTGCGGGTGGCCTCCAGGTGGTCGTCACGGCCCCAGAAGCGGGACTCCAGCCGGGAGAGTCCGTTGCCCATCGGGTAGCGCCCGTCATTGCTCGCGGTGAGCACGACCGTCGCGGGGTCGGCGTCGGGGTCGACGTCCTCGTAGACGCCCTCGAGCATGTACTGCCGGTCACAGGCCAGGGCCAGCTCCAGCAGCAGCCCGGCGAAGCAGCTGCCCGGCTCGACCACGGCGACCAGGCTGCGGCTGGTCACGTCGAGCCGCTTGAGCGTGCGCTTGAGGTAGTGGTTGACCTCGTTGACGAACCAGTCGTCGGCGAGGTCGGCCAGCTGGGCGTCGTACGCCAGCACCCGGGCGGTGTCCCCTTCGGTGCGGAACACCCAGGTGCCCAGCTGCTGCTCGTTGGTGCGCAGCCGCAGCACCAGGTCGTCCAGCGCCCGGGTGACGGCCAGGGGCCAGTAGTCGACGCCCTGCTCCTGCACCGCGGCCGCGTCGGCCGGCGGCGCATCGTCCGGCCCCTGCACGGTGATGTCGACGCGCCGGGCCTCACGGTCGAGGACGGCCCGCACGTACGGGTAGGTGACCGTGTCGCCGTCCACCCTGCGGTCCAGGGGGGTCAGCTCGACGCTGCTGCCGCCGGGGCGCTCCGACCTGCCCGCGGCCTCGGCGGCCCGGCGGGCGATCTCGTCGTCCCAGTCGCGCTTCGGCACGGTCGCGTCCACGAGCCCCCAGTCGACCGCGGTCTCGCCGCGGTAGCCCTCGGCCTTGGTCGCGAACAGGTCGGCGCGGTCCCGGCGCACGTGCCGCTTGTCCACCACCCGGGTCAGGCCCCCGGTGCCGGGGAGAACGCCGAGCAGCGGCACCTCCGGCAGCCCCACGGTCGACGAGCCGTCGTCGATGAGCACGATGTCGTCGCACGCCAGCGCGATCTCGTAGCCACCGCCGGCCGCGGCTCCGTTGAGCGCGGCGATCCAGGTCTGGCCCGAGTTCTCGGTGGCGTCCTCGATGCCGTTGCGGGTCTCGTTGGTGAACTTGCAGAAGTTCACCTTCCAGGCGTGGCTGGAGGCCGCCAGCATCCGGATGTTCGCGCCGGCGCAGAACATCCGGTCCAGGCCCCCGGTGACCACCACGGCCTTGACCTCGGGGTGCTCGAACCGCAGCCGCTGCACCGCGTCGTACAGCTCGATGTCCACGCCGAGGTCGTAGGAGTTCATCTTCAGGTCGTAGCCGGGCACCAAGCCGCCGTGCTCGTCGACCGCCATGGTCAGTGTCGCCACCTCGCCGTCGACGCTCAGGCGCCAGTGGCGGTAGCGGTCCGGGCTGGTGTCGAAGGAGACCTCCGGCGGCACTGCAGCGGCCGCGTCCGGTTGCTGGTCGTTCTGGACGACAGTCATGTCGAGTCCCTCTCAGGCGGCTGGGAAGATTTCCTCAATACTCTACGTAATTGCTGCGCTTCGTCAAGAGTCTGTGGAATAAAAGTGGCGGGTGCTGCCAAACCCGGGCCCCACCCCCTGCGAAGATGGGACCCACGAGAGAGGGGGGACGCGCGTGACCGAAGGTGTCGGCGTCCGGGTCAACCGCCGGCGAGAGCTGGGGTCCGCGAGCGCGCGCTCCCTGCTGCTCACCGTGCTCGGTGAGTTCGGCTTGCCGCGCCGGGAGCCGGTGTGGACCGCCACGGTGCTGGAGGCCCTGGGCCTGCTCGACGTCGAGGAGCGCGCGGCCCGGCAGGCGCTGGCGCGCACCAGCGGCGAGGGCCTGCTCGGCTCCGAGCGGCACGGCCGCCGGGTGGCCTGGTCGCTGACCGGGTCGGGCGAGCAGCTGCTGGAGGAGGGCACCGAGCGGATCTACGGGTTCATGCACGGCCCGCACGCCTGGGACGGTCGCTGGCTGGTGCTCACGGTGTCGATCCCGGAGTCCCAGCGCCAGCTGCGCCATCGGCTGCGCACCCAGCTGACCTGGCTCGGCCTGGGATCGCCGTCCTCGGGGCTGTGGGTCAGCCCGTACGCCAGCATGGCCACCGAGGTGCACCGGGTGGTCCGCGACCTCGGGCTGGACCGGCAGTCGTTCGCCTGGGTCGGCCCCGCCACCGGGATCGGCGAGGAGGGCCGGCTGATGGCCGCGGCCTGGGACCTCGACGAGGTGGAGGACCGCTACCTGGAGTTCCTCGAGGGGTTCGGCCAGCGCACCGTGGGGTCCGCGAGCGAGGCGTTCACCGCGCAGGTGGAGCTGGTGCAGGCCTGGCGCCGCTTCCCGTTCCTGGACCCCGACCTCCCCCGGGAGCTGCTCGACCACGACTGGCCCGGCCCGCGGGCGGCGGCGGTGTTCCACGACCGGCACGCCCGCTGGCACCGGCAGGCCCAGCAGGAGTGGGACCGGATGCAGGCCGACGCCGCCGGGCGCACCTGACCGGTTCCACCCGGTGCCGGCTCAGTACTGGTGGTCCTCGATGTTGACGTAGCCGCCCTGCTCCTCGTGGCCGGGGCCGCGGCCGGACGGGTCGGTGGTGACGTCGTACGGTTCCGCGGCGCGGTGGTGGTGGTGCTTCGCGGTCGTCGACGTGCCGCCCACCCGCTTGCGCAGGTCCCCGTCGGCGGGCCCCCGGAACCCTCGTACGACGAGCCAGTCGTGCACCAGGTCCCGCTGGGCGTGCTCACGGACCCGGTTGTGTATGTAGTTGATGTCCCGGGCGGCCGCCTCGTCCTCGAGTCTGCCGAGGATGAAGCTGCCGACGCCCTCCTGCTGGCGGTCGCCATCGACCGCCAGCAGGATCTCGGCGTCACCACCCCAGGTCGTGTCCAGCCGGCCGTAGCCGACCACCCCGCCGTCCTCGTCACGCGCGGACCACCAGTCGCCGGGCAGTGCCTCACCGGAGTGGAAGGCGACCACGAAGGCGCCCTCGGGCGCGCCGCCGATCACCCGCCGCTTGGGCTCGTCCCACACCGGGGACTCCTCACGGACCCAGTCGAGCTGCATGGTGCCTCCTCCGGGTAGGCCCTCAGGCCACGCCCTCCTCGGCCAGGTGCACGTAGTCGAACTCGACCGGCTGGTCGTTGATGCCGGTCTTGGGCGGGGCGATCCAGCCGGCGAACTTGCCGTACTCGTACTCCGGCTGCATCAGCGCCGCCACCGCCTGGCGGTCCTCCGGCGTCGGCAGCCAGTCAGCCTCGCGGCGCTCCCAGGCCTGCTCGTCGAGGATCTCGCCCTCGGGGCTGATGGGGTGCCCGGAGTAGGAACCGACCTTGCGGTGGAAGCCCTCGTGGGGCAGGGTGAGCCGCTGCTCGAGCTCGGCGTCCTCCAGCTCCTGGTTCCAACGGCGTACGCCGTTCTCGCAGTCGGCGATGTACTCGTCACGCAGGTCGAGGTTCAGCGCCGACAGCATCGGCACTTCCTTCTGCCGGATCTCGCCGTCCTCGACGTAGCTCATCATCCGGGTGTCCTCGAGCAGCACGTGGTCGTCCTTGCGCCGGGTCTCCTGCCAGCGGCCCTTCAGGCCCGAGGAGTAGTAGTTGCCGGCGTTGGTGGACTGCTCGGAGCCGAACAGGTCCAGCGAGACCGAGAACTGGAAGTTCAGGTACTTCTGGATGACCTCCAGCGGGATCACGCCGGCCTCGAGCAGGGCGTCCCGGTCGGAGGTGCCCAGCTCCTTCATCTTCTGGGCGGTGCGCTCGACGATGCGCTGCACGCCGGTGGTGCCCACGAACATGTGGTGGGCCTCCTCCTTGAGCATGAACTCGCAGGTGCGCGCCAGCGGGTCGAACGCGGACTCCTTCAGGGTGCCGAGCTGGTACTTGCCGTCCCGGTCGGTGAAGTAGGTGAACATGAAGAACTGCAGCCAGTCGGTGGTCTCCTCGTTGAACGCGCCGAGGATGCGCGGTGCGTCGAGGTCGCCGGAGTTGCGCTTGAGCAGCTGCTCGGCCTCCTGGCGGCCCTCACGACCGAAGTAGGCCTGCAGCAGGTAGACCATCGCCCACAGGTGCCGGCCCTCCTCCACGTTGACCTGGAACAGGTTGCGCAGGTCGTAGATGCTCGGCGCGGTGTTGCCGAGGATGCGCTGCTGCTCGACCGATGCCGGCTCGGTGTCGCCCTGCACCACGATCAGCCGCATCAGGTCCGCGCGGTGCTCGCCGGGGATCTCCTGCCAGGCCGGCTCACCCTTGTGCTTGCCGAAGTGGATCTCGCGGTCCGCATCGCGCTCGGCGAGGAAGATGCCCCAGCGGTACTCCTCCATCGGCACGTGCGCGAAATGGGCCCAGCCGTCCCGGCCGACCGCGATCGCGGTGCGCAGGTAGACGTCCTGCGTCGGCAGCTGCGGTCCCAGCGTCTTCCACCAGTCGAGGAACTTGGGCTGCCATGCCTCCAGCGCCCGCTGCAGCCGGCGGTCCTCGGCGAGGTCGACGTTGTTCGGGATGCGCTCGTCGTAGTCGATCTTGCTCAGGGGGCCGGTGGGGGTGGGGGCCGCGCCGGTACGGGGGTTGGTGCTCATCAGGTGCACTCCTGGGGTCCGTCGTTCATGCCTTGGTTATGTTCTACACTCTCGTTGCGATTATGCCAAGGCTTTGTAGAACTTATTTGGTTCCGCCGGGCGCCGGCCCCGCCTCGAGGTTCTGCAGCCGGACCTGGCCACGCGCGACCGTACGGCCGTCCTCGTCGGTGGTCTCGACCAGCCACAGCTGCTGCGACCTGCCCCGGTGCAGCGGGTGGGCGACGGAGGTCAGCCCACCCTCCCGGACCGCTCGGAAGAAGTCGGTGTTGTTGTTCACGCCCACGACCTTGCCCCGGTCCCCCAGCCACATCGCGGCGCCCACGCTGGCCAGGGTCTCGATGACGCTGCAGTGCACCCCGCCGTGCAGGATGCCGTAGGGCTGGTGCAGGTGTGGGGCCGCGCGCCACGTCGCGGTCACCCGGTCCGGCCCCATCTCGGTGAGCCGGATGCCGAGATGGTCCACGAACGGCCCGGGGATCCCGTCCGCCTGGTCGGCTGCCGGGGTCACGTCTGCTGCTTCTGCGTCCTTCGAGTCAACGCCCATGGCCTCCATCCTTGCCCACGGGCCTCGGAGAGGCGACACAGGGCAGCGCGGCCCCCGCCATCCAGCTCGGTCCTACTGCTCCAGCCTCGACCGCCGCTGCCGTACGGCGTCGCGGACGAACTCCGCACCGGAGGTCATGGTGAGCACGAACGCGATGCCCATCAGGACGGCGGCGACCCACCAGACCACGTCACCGGGGATGTTCCACACGCCCGGCAGGTGCTTGAACGGTCCGATGAAGCCGCCCAGGGCGATCCCCTGCGCCATCGTCTTGGCCTTGCCGATGCGGCTGGCCGGCATGACGACGTGCCTGGCGATCGACAGCCGGGCGAGCGTGATCGACCACTCCCGGGCCAGCACCACGATCGTGACCCACCACCACAGCTCACCGATCAGCGAGAGCCCGATGAAGGCCATTCCGGTGATGGCCTTGTCCGCGATCGGGTCCGCCATCTTTCCGAAGTCGGTGATCATGTTCTTGCGGCGGGCGAGGTCACCGTCGATCTTGTCGGTGACCATGGCCACGAAGAAGAGCCCGTAGGCGATCCAGCGCCAGCCCTGGCTGCTGCCGCCGTCCTGCAGCAGCGCCCAGCCGAACACCGGGACCATCAGGATCCGGAACGTGGTCAGCGCGTTCGGCACGTTCCAGTTGCTCACCCGAGCGCGCGTGGCCTCGCTCATGGCGCCGGGTCCGGTACGGCGACCAGGTCGACCCCCTCGGAGCCCACGACCGTCGCGGTGACCAGGTCGCCGACCGCGACCCCTTCCGCGTCACGCAGCAGGGTGGAGCCGTCCACCTCGGGCCCCTGGCTGGCCGCGCGGCCCTCGGCCAGCGTGGCGTCGCCGTCGACCCCGACGTCCTCGACGAGCACCTCGACGGGCTCGCCCACCCGCTCCTCGGCCCGCTGTGCGGTGAGCTCACCGCACAGGTCGGTCAGGTGGGACACCCGGGCCGCGATCTCCTCGTCGTCCAGCTTGCCGTCGTACGTCGCCGCCTCGGTGCCGTCCTCGTCGGAGTAGCCGAACACCCCGATCGCGTCCAGGCGCGCCTCGCCGAGGAAGTCGCACAGCGTGGCGAAGTCCTGCTCGGTCTCGCCCGGGAAGCCGACGATGACGTTGCTGCGGACCCCTGCGCCCGGTGCCAGTCCACGAACGGCGGTGAGCAGTGCCATGAACTCCTCTGCCCCGCCGAACCTCCGCATCCGGCGCAGGATGGCGGGGGCGGCGTGCTGGAAGGAGAGGTCGAAGTAGTTCGCCACGCCCGGGGTCGCGGCGATGGTCCGCACCAGCCCGGACCGGGTCTCGGCGGGCTGCAGGTAGGACAGCCGCACCCGCTCGATCCCCTCGACCGCCGCGAGCTCGGGCAGCAGGGTCTCCAGGAGATCGACGTCACCGAGGTCCTTGCCGTAGGAGGTGGTGTTCTCGCTGACGCAGAACACCTCACGGACGCCCTGGCCGGCCAGCCAGCGGGCCTCCGCCAGCACATCGGCGGGCCGGCGCGACAGGAACGAGCCCCGGAACCCCGGGATGGCGCAGAACGTGCACCGGCGGTCGCAGCCGGAGGCCAGCTTCAGGGGCGCCATCGGCCCGGTGTCCAGGCGCCGGCGCACGGCCCGGGGCCCGCTGGCCGGGCCGCCCGAGCCGATGTCGGCGGTGTCCCCGTGGCCCGGGACCGCCACCGGGGTCGCCGCGCGGTCGACCGGGCTGACCGGCAGCAGCCGCCGGCGGTCCTGGGGAGTGTGGGGGTGCAGCTGCTCCCCCGCCAGGACGGCGCGGAGGCGGCCGGCGATGTCGGGGTAGTCGTCGAACCCGAGCACGGCGTCGGCCTCGGGCATCGCCGTGGCCAGCTCGGCGCCGTACCTCTCGGCCATGCAGCCCACCGCGACCACCGACCGGGGGCCCCCGTCCTGCTTGAGGTCGGCCGCGGCCAGCAGGGTGTCCACGGAGTCCTTCTTCGCCGCCTCGACGAAGCCGCAGGTGTTGACCACCACGGTCTCGGCGTCGGCGGGGTCCTCCACCAGGCGGAACCCCCCGGCCTCGAGCCGGCCGGCGAGCTCCTCGGAGTCCACCTCGTTGCGGGCACAGCCCAGCGTCACCATCGCGACGGTGGTATCGGTGCAGCCGCCCGACGGCGCGGGGCGGGTGCACCTCTCGGTGGGCTCAGGCATGACCGACACCGAGTATGACGGTCGGGCGCCCGATCCGGCGAACGGGACCCGTTCGGGCGGGCTCAGGAGTCCGGGGATCCCTCACGGGCCAGCTGCTCGCGCACCCAGGCCTCGTGCTCGGCGGCCTCCCGCCTGGCCCGGCGGGGGTCCCAGTAGCCGGTGAGCATCCAGATCAGCGGGATGAACACCACCTCGCCGCCCACGGCGACCCACCAGTAGGTCCGCCACTGCCCCGGCGAGTCCGCGGCGGCCTTCTCGACCTGGGGCGCGTTGGCCTGCAGGTACTTCAGGGCCTTCTGCACCTTGGGATCCTGCAGCGGCTTCCCGTACTTCGCCAGGAACACCAGGTCCGCCCGCGGGACCTGGCCGAGCGCGACCAGGCGTGCCTGCGCCGCCCTCGGGCCGATCCCCAGGCCCGCGGCGATCTGCCCGACCGCCTGCGCGGCCGCCTGCCGGTTCGTCGGGTCGGCCTGCAGCTTCGCCTCGGTCGCGGGCTTGATGACCGCCGCGGTCTTGAGGTCGGGCGCGTACCTGGCCGCCAGCCTCTTCACCTTGGGCACGATCGCCGGGTTCTTCGCGACCGCGGCGACCGTTGCGTTCTCGGCGGGGTTCAGCGACGGGTCCTTGCCGGCGGCGATCTGCTGGACGACGGGGCCCTTCTCGACCAGCGGGGTGACCGTGTCGACGACGTACGGCAGGAAGAACACGGTCAGCGCGATCACGATCCGGATGACCAGGCCCCAGATCGCCAGGCCGGTGGCGGCCAGGGCCGGGTTCCGCTTCTCGGCAGTCTCGGTGAAGCTGGCCATCCAGGGGGCGTAGGCGACTCCCAGCGAGACCGCCAGGAGGATCAGGATCCACACGAACGTGCCGTAGCCGGTGTCGGGGTTGTCGGTCCGGCTGAGGAAGATGATCGTGAAGACGATGGCGGCGATGCTGCCGACCAGCATGAACGGCTTGCGCACGCCCACCCGGTCCGAGATCAGCCCGATCACCAGCAGGCCGCCGGCGTTGAACGCCCACATCCAGTTGCCCAGGGCGTTGGCCTGGGACTGGCTGAACCCGAAGATGGTCTGGAAGTAGATCGGGAAGAACCCGACGGCGAGGTAGTAGACGATCAGGAAGACGCTGATCGCGAACGCCGACAGCACGATGTCGGGCTTGAGCATCTGCCGGAACGGGTGCTTCAACGAGGCCTCGACGTCGACGCCCTGGGCCCGGACCTCGATCAGGGCCCGGTCGTTCGCGCTGACCATGACCTGGTCCCGCAGCGCGGGCGACAGCTCACGCAGCAGCAGCAGCGCGAGTGCGGCGACGACCAGCCCCACGATCCCGGCGATCACGTAGTCGTTCTGCCAGGGGTAGGTGTCGCTGGTGTTGCTGACCTGCACGCTGACCACCAGGCTGCCCAGGACCGGCCCCAGTGTCCAGAAGCCCATCGCCGAGGCGCGGCCGAGCTGCGGGCTGAAGTCGCGGATCAGGGCGGGCGTGGCCACCAGGATCACCCCCTCGACCAGCCCGATCAGGATGAAGATCACGCCGAACGCGAAACCGCTGTTCGCAGCGGGAATGCCCACCAGGCACAGCAACGCGACCACGAAGAGCCCGACAGTGACGATGTTGGCCCGGCCGTACCGGTCAGCCACGCCGGTCGCGAAGGACGCGACCGCCCCGAAGGCGTAGCCGATCACGCTGATGTTCACGTAGTAGACGAACGACATGTGGTAGGCGGCCAGGATGTGCGTGGCGACCGCCCCGGCCAGGTAGAACTGGTAGTAGAGCACGATCGTGGCCAGCACCACGATGCCCAGCGAGGTGTAGCGCACCGCCGGCCCCGGGTACCGGTCGAGACTCCGGTGCCACAGCCGCGACAGCGGCGCGGGGCCTGCCTCGGTGCTGGACACCGACGGGGACGTCATCGCACGACTCCGAGGCGACCACCGGTCATCGTCATCACTCCCCGGCGCGGAAAACTGACCGTCTGCTCTGCAAATCCTGAGCGTTCGCTTACCATGTCACCCGGAACGGTCCGCGTCAACGCCCCTCCGGGGCAGATCGGAGCGACGACGGTGGCCAGGTCCCCCGCCTCCGAGCTGGTGCTCGAGGCTGCCGCCGCGGCCTTCTCCGAGCTCGGCTTCCACGGCACCAGCACCCGCGAGATCGCGGCCCGTGCCGGCATGAGCCCGTCCTGGCTCTACGTGCACTACAGCTCCAAGGAGGCGCTGCTGTTCGAGATCTCCCGCGGCGGCCACGAGCGTGTGCTGGCGACGCTGCGGCGTGCCGCGTCCGAGGGCGTGACGCCCACGGAGCGACTGGAGTCAGCGGTGCACGCGTTCGTGCTCAGCCACGCCCGCGGCCACGTCCGCGCCCGGGTGGTCAACTACGAGATCGCGGCGCTGAGCCCGGGCCACGTCGCCGAGATCGTCGCGCTGCGCCGGGACATGGTGAAGGTGATGCGGTCGGTCATCGACGCGGGCCTGCGTACCGGGGACTTCACCACCCCGGACCCCTCCATGACGTGCCTGGCCATCATGTCCCTGGGCGTCGACGTGTCGCGCTGGTACCGCGACGACGGGCGGTGGAGCCCGGAGGACGTCGCCGCCCACTACCGCGACCTGGCGCTGCGCATGGTCGGCACGACGGGCATGACCACACCCTGACGCCGGTGACCCCCGGGTTAGCCCACCCGGCGCGACGCCTGGCCGTGGCCGTCGCCGACGGTGCCCAGCGCGCGGTTCCCGATCGCCAGGTACGCCGCCTTGCCATCGGTGCTGCGCACCTGGAACGGCGCCCGCCCCACCACCTGGTGGTGCCGACCCTTCTCGACCACGCCGGACCACACCACCGTGCCGGTGCGGTCCCTGACCACGACATGGGTGCGCGCTCCCTCGGCGGAGATGGTCAGGTGCCGGGGCCGGCCCATCGACGACGCGGCCGGCTCGTGGCTGGCCGCGAGACCCGCGGAGTCGCTGACCGCAGGCGTCGGCGAGGTGACCTGCGCCGGCTGGTCGGTGAAGAACCGGGCGATCCCCCACAGCATCAGGAGGCTGAGCACCGCGGCGGCCAGCAGGCTCCAGCGGGGGCCGCTGAAGGTGCCCCGCATCCCGCCGGTGATGCCGGTGGCCAGCTCGGCCTCGAAGACCCGGCGGGCGTTGATCGGCCCGTGGGAGTAGTGCTCGTCGTACAGCGCGAACAACTGCTCCTGGTCGAGCCCGAGGTAGCGGGACAGCGTGTGCAGGTGGCCCCGGGCGTAGAAGTCGCCGCCGCACGGCGCGAAGTCGTCGACCTCGATCGCCTCGAGGACGTGCGGCCGGATCACGGTGCGGTCGCTGAGCTCGTCGATGCTCAGGCCGGCCCGCTCCCGTGCGGCCCGGATCTCGGGGCCGATCACGGGCTCGCCCACCGAGGCCGGGGCCACGTCGTCGAACACCCGGACCGGGGCCGGGGGCTCCGCCTGCTCCTCGGGAGCCTCGGCAGTCTCGGGCTCGTCGGGCTCGTCGGGTTCGGAGACCGGCAGCAGGAAACGGGGCGGCTGCTCGCGAACCACCTCGGTACGCCGTACCGGACGGGCGGCGCGCGTCGCGGGCACCGGGGCGGCGAGCGTGACCGGTGGCGCCAGCCGGAGCGGAAGGTCGACCACCGGGGCCTCGGCTGCCTCGTCCTCGGGCGGCTCGAGCGGGTCGGCATCCAGGTCGCGGCCTCCGCCGCCGAACCGGGAGACCAGCCGGCCGATGTCCCCGCGACCGTGCCGGGTGACCGGCTCGAGCTGCGCGCGCTCCCGGCCCCGCATCGCGACCACCTCGGTGCGGCCGTCCGCCAGCCGGCGCAGCTGGGCGGGAAGCTCACCGGTGTTCACCCGCGTGCCCAGCGACAGCGGCACGGTCAGCGGGGCTCCGTACAGCTTCCGGTGCCAACCCGCGTGCCGCCGCGAGCGCTTGTCGACGGCCTCGAGGGCGGCGTCGAGGTTGCGTGGCGTCAGCACCACACGCCCGTCACGCAGCAGGCCCTCGCGCTCCTCGACCACGACCTGCTCGAGCACGGCCCAGGGCAGCCCCAGCCACTCCCCGCCGAGTCGCACCCGCACGCCCTGCGCGTCGGCCACCAGGAGCGGGGTGCGCCCGTCGACCAGGGCGGCCAGCTGCACCACGGCGACCACGGTCATCGCGCCGCAGATCAGCCAGTCCACCACCGACCCGGAGTCGCTGGCGCGGTCGAGGAACGCAACCGCCATCACCGAGGCCGCCAGCCCCAGGCACGCACTGAGCCCGAGGTTGCGCCGCACCTCGGGATGCGGCTCCGTGCCTCCCTCGGGGGCACCACCGTCCCGGATGTCGGTGTCGGTCATCATCGGCTCCGCTGTCTGTGTCATTGCTCCCCCTGCAGGGTTGCGATGACCCCGTCGAGGTCATCGGGCTTGACCAGGACGTCGCGCGCCTTCGAGCCCTCGCTGGGCCCGACCACGCCACGACTCTCGAGGATGTCCATCAGCCGGCCCGCCTTCGCGAAGCCGACCCGGAGCTTGCGCTGCAGCATCGAGGTGGATCCGAACTGCGTGGAGACCACCAGCTCGATCGCCTGGATCACCAGGTCGAGGTCGTCGCCGATGTCGTCGTCGAGCTCCCGCCTCGCGGTCTTCGCGGCGGTCACGTCCTCGACGTAGGTCGGCTGGAGCTGGTCGCGGCAGGCCTTGACCACCTGGTGGATCTCCGCCTCGGTGACCCAGGACCCCTGCACACGCATCGGCTTCGAGGCACCCATCGGCAGGAACAGGCAGTCGCCCTGGCCGACCAGCTTCTCCGCGCCGGGCTGGTCGAGGATCACCCTGCTGTCGGCCAGCGAGCTGGTCTCGAAGGCCAGCCGCGAGGGCACGTTGGCCTTGATCAGGCCGGTGACGACGTCGACGCTGGGCCGCTGCGTGGCCAGGACCAGGTGGATGCCCGCGGCACGGGCCAGCTGGGTGATCCGGACCACCGCGTCCTCGACGTCCCGCGGCGCCACCATCATCAGGTCGGCCAGCTCGTCCACGACCACCAGCAGATAGGGGTACGGCGCCAGCGTGCGCTCGCTGTCCGGCGGGGTCTCCAGCTTGCCGGCCTGCACGGCCTTGTTGAAGTCGTCGATGTGCCGGAAGCCGAAGTTGGCCAGGTCGTCGTAGCGCATGTCCATCTCGCGCACGACCCATTGCAGCGCCTCGGAGGCCTTCTTGGGGCTGGTGATGATCGGCGTGATCAGGTGCGGGATGCCCTCGTAGCTGTTCAGCTCGACCCGCTTGGGATCGACCAGGATCATCCGCACCTCGTCCGGCGTGGCACGCATCAGCAGCGAGGTGATCATCGAGTTGATGAAGCTGGACTTGCCGGAGCCGGTGGCGCCGGCGACCAGCAGGTGCGGCATCTTGGCGATGTTCGCGAGCACGAAGCCGCCCTCGACGTCCTTGCCCAGTCCCAGCACCATCGGGTGCTGGTCGTTGCGGGCCACCGGCGAGCGCAGTACGTCGCCGAGGGTCACCTTCTCCTTGTCGCTGTTGGGGATCTCGATGCCGATCGCGGACTTGCCCGGGATCGGGCTGAGGATGCGTACGTCGGCGCTGGCGACGGCGTAGGAGATGTTCTTGCTCAGCGCGGTGATCTTCTCCACCTTCACCGCGGGGCCGAGCTCGACCTCGTAGCGGGTCACGGTCGGGCCGCGGCTGTAGCCGGTCACCTGCGCGTCGATGCCGAACTCCTCGAGCACCTGGGTGAGCCGCTCGACGACCCCGTCGGAGGCCTTGGTGCGCGCCTTGTGGACCGTCCCGTGCTGCAGCGCCTCGCTGCCGGGCAGGGTGTAGGCGATGTCGCCCGACAGCGACAGCTGCTCGACCCGCGCCGGCAGCGGCGTGTGAGACGGAGGCGGGGGGTCACCGTCGGCGACGCCGTGGTCCGGCTCGGGCGCGATGTCGTCCGCCGGCGACTTGCGCCGGGCCTTCTTGAGGGCCCGCCCCTCCAGGACCGGGGTGTCGTAGGCCTGGGCACCCATGCTCGGGTCGATGGTGTCCTCGGTGCCGTCGCCGGTGCGCAGCGCGCGGGTCGGCTCGTTGTCGGGGTCGGCGTCCGGCTCGACCGGGGTCCGGCCGAGCAGCCGGTCGCGCAGCGCGCGTGCCCGGGCGGGCAGCTGGTAGACCGGCGTACCGGTGACGACCAGCAGGCCGAACACGGCAAGCAGGAGCAACAGCGGCACCACGACGAACGGCGTGCGCAACAGGTCGGTGAACAGCTCGGCCACCACGAAGCCCATCGCCCCGCCGGCCTGACGCAGCGGCTCGGTGTCGCCGTGCACCGGCCGGGGCGAGCCGTTCGCCACGTCGATGATGCCCAGGACGCCGAACAGCAGCGCGGCCCATCCGATGACCTGGCGCCCGGCCGGGCCGTTCGCCTCCGGGTTGCGCAGGTTTCGCCAGGCGATGAAGCACAGCAGCGGCGGCACCAGCCAGGCCAGCAGGCCGACCGACCCGGCGACCACCGCCCGGACGGCCCCGAACACATTGCCCGGCAGCTGCCACCACACCGACGCGGCCACCACGACCGCCAGGCCGACCAGCAGCAGGCCGGCCCCGTCGCGACGGTGCTCCGGCTCGAGCTCACGCGCGGTGTGGCCCACCTTGCGCACGCCGGCGCCGACCACGTGGGCGCCGCCGAGCCACATCCCGGCCGCCCCGCGGCCCAGCCCGTGGGACAGCGCGCCGAAGCCCCGTGCGACCGGGCCGGGCCCGCTGCGGACCGCCCGCGGGGCCGGCCGCCGGTTCCTGGTGGCACCACGGCTCCGCGCGGACCGTGAGGGTGCCGTCCTGCGCTTCTTGCTCCCCGACGACCGGGACCGCGAGCTCGAGGCACGGCCCGAGGAGCGGGACGTGCTCTTCCTTCGCGACGCCGGTGGGGAAGACGTACGGGTCGCCATGGTGCCCAAAGTACACAGCAGTCCCTCCGGTCACACGCGTCACACGCCGCGGCGCTCCCCCACAGTGCGTGCCCGGGTGGGGCCGGTGAGTACGAGCACGGCGAGTGGGTACCCGTGTGATGGCGAGTGAATGTATCCATCCGGAGAGGAACGCGTCATGGCGACCACGACACCCCACGAGCGGCCGATCGGGATGCGCGACCGGCTGAACATGCCGCGGTCCCGCGGTGCCACCAGCGGCGGTCTGCTCGTGCTCCTGGGCATCTGGGGCGGGCTGTGCCCGTTCTGGGGGCCGATGTTCGGTTACGCGTTCACCCCCGACGTGAGCTGGCACTTCACCATGGGCCGGCTGTGGCTGGAGATCCTGCCCGCGGTCGCCACCGTCCTCGGTGGGTTGTCGCTGATGGGCAGCGCCAACAAGATCTCGGGCTGGAGCGGGGCCTGGCTCGCCGCTGTCGGCGGTGCCTGGTTCGTGGTCGGCCAGGAGATCAGCATGCTGTGGAACTCCGGGGCTCCCCAGGCCGGTCACCCGACGGCGACCAGCACCCTGGGCGTCGTCGCTCAGCAGATCGGCTTCTTCGACGGCCTGGGCGTCGTGATCGTGTTCCTGGCGGCCCTGGCCCTCGGCCGGATGATGGTGGTCGGCGTGCGCGACGTGCGCCCGGCGACGACGGCTCGAGCGGTGCCGGAGCAACGCGCCGCCGGGACCGAGCGCGAGGCCGAGGCCGAGACCGGCCACCGGGCCGACACGTAGCACCCAGCCGGCCGCCGGCCCGGTCAGGACTCAGCCGCGCCGGTCCAGCAGGCCGCGCAGGTACGCCGCCTGGCCCACGTGCTCGTTGATCTCGCACACCACGCTGACCAACCGGACGCCGAGGGTCACCGGCGGGTCCCAGTGGGTGTCCACCACCCGGTCCAGGTCGTCGTCGGTCACCGTGGCGACGTACGCCGTGGCGCGGTCGGCCACCTCGGCGTGGTAGCCCGCCAGCAGCTCCGCGGTGGCCCGCACGCGGCCGACCTGCTCGCTGGTGTGCCCGAAGCCGTGGTCGGCCTCCGGGAACGGCAGGCCGAACCGGTCGGCCCACCCCTGCGTCCAGGCCTGTTCGGTGCCGGCGACACCGGCGATGTGGTCGTCCTCGATCCTGCTCATGTGCCAGACCAGCCAGGCGATCGAGTTCGCGTCCGGGTCCGGGCGCCAGGCCAGGGCCTCCTCGTCGAGGCCCTCGACGATCCCCGGCACCTGCTCGCGCACCCGGTCCACGCAGTCGGCCAGCAGCTCACTGCTCCTCATCCCTGCTCACTCCCCTCCTGGGTGTCGAAGAAGGTGTCCTCGTTCTCACGGATCTCCTCCTCCAGCGCCTCGTTGAAGTCCGCCATGACCTCACGCCCGTGCGGCCTTCCCGCAGCGGGCAACGAGGCGTAGGCACGGTCGATCATGCCGGCGACGTCGATCGTCCGGGCCTTCTCGACGTACGGCTTGGTCAGCTCACGCGCGACGTACCGGGCCACGAACCTGCGCAGCTCGCCCTCGACGTTGGCGACCCGCTGCAGCACCGAGGCCCGGAGCCCGTCCGCGCGCAGCACCACCGCGACGTCCCGGGCGCTGGGCGGGGCCACCTCGACCAGGATGCGCACTCCCGGCATCGCCCGCGCGGTCAGCACCAGAGGCACCTCGAGCTCGGCGTGGAACCGGTGGGTCTCGACCTGGAGGTCGACCTCGAAGGCCAGGTCGACCGGCAGCCGCACCCGGTAGGTGACCGGCTCGTCCCCGGGGTCGCGCCGCGCGTCGGCGCGGCCGATGGCTCCCTCGGCCCGGACCTTCGCGATCCGGCCGGGCCCGACCCCGATGGGGCCGAAGTCGATGGGCTTCCCGGCGAGGTTGTTGACGGCGCCGAGGATCCGCTGCTCGCTGACCGCGGTGCGGAAGAAGTCCTCGCCCCAGGCGGCGTAGCTGATGGGGCCCTCGCCCCGCGCCACCGTCATGCCTCCAGGACCACCGGGATGATCATCGGACGACGGCGGTGGGTGGTGTTCACCCAGCGGCCGACCACACGGCGGATGGTCTGCTGCAGCTGGTAGATGTCGTCGGTCCCCTCGGCGATCGCGTTGTCCAGCGCGTCGACGATGGGCTGTCGCACGGTCTCGAAGGTCTCCCGGTCCTCGGCGAAGCCGCGGGCATGGATCTCCGGCCCGCTGACCACCTTGCCGCTCTGGGAGTCCACCACCACGATCACCGAGATGAACCCCTCCTCGCCGAGGATGCGGCGGTCCTTCAGCGACGACTCGCTGACGTCGCCGACCGTGGAGCCGTCCACGAAGACGTAACCGCAGTCGACCTTGCCGACCACCTGCGCGCGGCCGCCGACCAGGTCCACGACGACGCCGTCATCGGCCACCACGACGTTGTCGGCGGGCACGCCGGTGGAGCGGGCCAGCTCCGCGTTGGCGTGCATGTGCCGCACCTCGCCGTGCACGGGCAGCACGTTGCGCGGCCGCACGATGTTGTAGCAGTAGAGCAGCTCACCCGCGCTGGCGTGGCCCGAGACGTGCACCAGCGCGTTGCCCTTGTGCACCACGTCGGCCCCGCACCGGACCAGTCCGTTGATGACCCGGTAGACCGCGTTCTCGTTGCCGGGGATCAGCGAGGAAGCCAGCACGACGGTGTCGCCCGGCTCGATCTGCACGAAGTTGTGGTTGCGCTGCGCGATCCGCGAGAGCGCCGAGAGCGGCTCCCCCTGGGACCCGGTCGAGACCATCACCACCCGGTCCGGCGGCATGTCGGCGAGCTCCTTGGCGTCGACCAGCAGCCCGGGCGGGACGTCGAGGTAGCCGAGGTCGCGGGCGATGCCCATGTTGCGCACCATCGAGCGACCGACGTAGGCCACCTTGCGGCCGTGGGCGGCAGCGGCGTCCATCACCTGCTGCACCCGGTGCACGTGGGAGGCGAAGCAGGCCACGATGATGCGCTGCCGGCTGCGGTGGAAGACCCGGTCGAGCATCGGCGCGATCTCGCGCTCGGAGGTGGTGAAGCCGGGCACCTCGGCGTTGGTGGAGTCGGCCAGCATCAGGTCGACGCCCTCCTCCCCCAGCCTGGCGAAGGCGCGCAGGTCGGTGATCCGGCGGTCCAGCGGCAGCTGGTCCATCTTGAAGTCGCCGGTGTGCAGCACCGTGCCCGCGCCGGTGCGGATCGCGACCGCGAGGGCGTCGGGGATGGAGTGGTTCACCGCGATGAACTCCAGGTCCCACGGGCCGATGGTGGTCCGGTCACCCTCCACGACGACGCGCTGGTCGGTGTTCTTGATCCGGTGCTCGCGCAGCTTGGAACCGATCAGCGCGAGCGTCAGCTGCGAGCCGACCAGCGGCAGGTCCGCACGCTCGCGGAGCAGGTACGGGACGGCGCCGATGTGGTCCTCGTGCCCGTGGGTGAGCACCACCGCGTCCACGAGGTCGAGCCGGTCCCGGACAGCGTCGAAGTCCGGCAGGATCAGGTCGACCCCGGGGTGGGTCTCCTCCGGGAAGAGCACCCCGCAGTCGACGATCAGCAGCCGGCCGTCGTACTCGAGGACGGTCATGTTGCGGCCGACCTCGCCGAGCCCGCCGAGGGCCACGACACGCAGGGCACCCTGCTCGAGGGCCGGCGGTGCCGCCAGCTCGAAGTGCGGGTGGCTCACCGGATGAGCCCCGTGCCTGCCAGCGCGTCGCGGACGGTGGCGACCAGCGCGTCGTCGGCCTCGACGAGCGGGAGCCGGACCCGGCGGTTGTCCAGGACTCCGGTCAGCTGCAGGGCAGCCTTCACGGTCATCACCCCCGGTGCCGCGCGCATGATCGCGTCGACGACGGGGACCAGGTCGCGGTAGATGGCGAAGGCGCCCTCCAGGTCGCCCTTGTCGACGCAGGCCACCATCTCGGCGTACTGGTTGCCGGTGACGTGGCCGACCACCGAGACCAGGCCCACCCCGCCGTGGGTGAGCCAGCCCAGGTTGAGCACGTCGTCGCCGGAGTAGTAGGCCAGCCCGGTCTCGGCCATCACCTTCACGCCGCGGAACAGGTCGCCGGCCGCGTCCTTGACCGCCACGAACTTCGGGTTGCGCGCCACTCGGGCGAAGGTCTCCGGGGCGATCGCGACGCCGGTGCGTCCGGGGATGTCGTAGAGCATGATCGGCAGGTCCGCGGAGGCGGCGACTGCCTCGAAGTGGGCGGCGATGCCCTCCTGGCTGGGCTTGTTGTAGTACGGCGAGACCAGCAGCACGCCGTCGGCACCGGCCTTCTCGGCCTGGCGGTTCAGCTCGATGGAGTGTGCGGTGTCGTTGGTGCCCACACCGGCGACCACGGTGGCCCGGTCACCGACCGCCTCGAGGACGGCGCGCAGGATCTGGCCGTCCTCGGCCACGGTGGTGGTGGGCGACTCTCCGGTGGTGCCGGAGACGACGATGCCGTCGTTGCCGTTCTGCACCAGGTGGTGGGCGACCTGCTGGAGCCCGTCCAGGTCGACCGCCCCCTCCGCGGTGAACGGGGTCACGATCGCGGTGAGCACCCGGCCGAGCGGCGCAGCTGGGAGAGTCATGGTTCTAGGCTAATACCTCTGCCGGCTGGCGCCTGCTAGACAACTCGCATGGACCTGATCGGACTCATCGGCGGGATGAGCTGGGAGAGCACGGCGGAGTACTACCGGTTGTTCAACGAGCTCACCCGGGAACGGAGGGGCGGGCTGCACTCGGCCGAGCTGCTGGTCCACTCGGTCGACTTCGCCGGGATCGAGCGGATGCAGGCCGACGGGGACTGGGACGCCGCCGGACGGGAGCTGGCGGCGGTGGCGTCCGGCCTCGAGCGCGCCGGGGCATCCCTGCTGGTGCTGTGCACCAACACGATGCACAAGGTGGCCCCGGCCATCGAGGCGGCGGTGCAGGTGCCGCTGCTGCACCTCGGTGATGCCACCGCCACGGCGGTACGCCGCGCCGGGCTCGAGCGCATCGGGCTGCTCGGGACGGCGTTCACGATGGAGCAGGACTTCTACCGCGACCGGCTCGCCTCGCACGGGCTGGAGGTGCTGGTCCCCTCCGCAGACGACCGGGCCCTGGTCCACCGGGTGATCTACGACGAGTTGTGCCTCGGGGTGGTGCGCGAGGATTCGCGCACGGCATACCTCGAGGTGGTCGCGCGGCTGCGCGACCGGGGAGCGGAGGGGATCGTGCTCGGCTGCACCGAGATCGAGCTGCTGCTGCGCCCGGAGGACACCGACACCCCGCTGTTCCCCACCACACGCATCCACGTCGAGGCCGCGCTCGACGCCGTCGGCTAGCCGCGCACGGACGCCACGATCGTGTCCACGATCTCGTCGACCTCCGGGCCGACGTCGACCACCAGACCCGGCTCGTCGTCGGCCAGCCGCTCGAAGGTCGCGAACTGCGAGTCCATCAGCGAGGTCGGCATGTAGTGGCCGTGCCGGGCCGCCTGCCGTTCCCGGATCAGCTCCTCGTCGCCGTTCAGCTGCACGAACCACACGCTCGGGCACGCGCCCAGGACCAGGTCGCGGTAGCAGCGCTTCAGCGCCGAGCACGCCACCACGGCCCCGCGGTCGTGGTCGTGCATCCACCGGCCGATGGAGAGCAGCCACGGGCGCCGGTCGTCGTCGTCCAGTGCGATGCCGGCAGTCATCTTGTCGACGTTGCCCTTGCTGTGGAAGTCGTCGCCGTCGGCGTACTCCAGCCCCAGCCGCCGGGCCAGCTCGATCCCCACGGTCGACTTGCCCGAGCCCGACACGCCGGTCACCAGGATCCGGTCCCGGGCCTCTCCCCCCGGTGCGCTCACAGCTTGCCCATGACCTCGGTGGCGACCAGCTCCAGGTGGTCGAGGTCGGACAGGTCGAGCGTCTGCAGGTAGATCCGCTGGGTGCCGGTCCCGGCCCACTGGCCGATCCGGTCCAGCACCTCCTCGGGAGTGCCCGCCAGCCCGTTCTCGCGGAGCTCGTCGGCGTCGCGGCCGATCGCGGCCGCCCGCCGGTCCACCTCCGCGTCGTCGGCGCCGCAGCACAGCACCAGCGCGTTGGACCACACCAGCGACCCGGGGTCGCGGTCGACGTCCTCGCAGGCCCGCCGCACCCGGGCGAACTGGGTGGCGGTGTCCTCCATCGACACGAACGGCAGGTTGAACTCGTCGGCGTAGCGCGCCGCCAGCGCCGGCGTACGACGCTTGCCCATGCCGCCGAGCAGCACCGGCGGGTGCGGCCGCTGCACCGGCTTCGGCAGCGCCGGGGAGTCGCTGACCGGGTAGTGCTCACCGTGGTGGCTGAACCGCTCCCCGTCCGGCGTCCGCCACAGGCCGGTGACCACGGCGAGCTGCTCCTCGAGCCGGTCGAACCGCTCCGGTGTCGCCGGGAACGGGATGCCATACGCCGCGTGCTCGGCCTCGAACCAGCCGGCCCCGATCCCGATCTCGACCCGCCCGCCGCTCATCTGGTCGACCTGGGCGACCTGGATCGCGAGCGGGCCGGGAAGCCGGAAGGTGGCCGCGGTCATCAGGGTGCCCAGCCGGATCGTGCTGGTGTCCCGGGCCAGGCCGGCCAGCGTCAGCCAGGCATCGGTCGGCCCGGGCAGCCCCTCGGTCCCCATGCCCAGGTAGTGGTCGGAGCGGAAGAACGCGCCGAAGCCCAGCTCCTCGGCCTTGCGGGCGACCGCCAGCAGGTCGTCGTACGTCGCGCCCTGCTGGGGCTCGGTGAAGACACGCAATTGCATGCGTGCCAGCCTCCCACGGCCCCCGCGCCCGGGAGTCGCGGGCTCAGCCGCCGAGCAGCTCGTCGAGCTTCTGGTAGCCCTCGACCACACCGCTCTCCATGCCGCCGGCGATGATCGCGTCGCGGATCTGCAGCGACGCCACCACCGACAGCGCCTCGGTCCGGGTGCGGCCGTCGCCGAGGTCGGTGAAGGTCATCGTCTCCAGCGAGACCCCGTCGGGCTCCCCCTCCCAGGTGAAGGTCTGCACCAGCCGGCTGTCGGGCCGGACCTCGTGGAAGGAGCCGTAGAAGCCCGCGATCTCCTCGCCGTCACGCAGGGCGTGGTAGCGCCAGCGGCCGCCGGTGCGGGCGTCCCACTCGTCGATCCGGGTGTCGATGCTCCGCGGCCCGACCCACTGCGCGAACAGCTCGGGGTCGGTCCAGGCACGGAAGACCCGGTCCACCGGGGCGTCGAAGTCCCGGACGATCCGGATCGTGGGCAGGGCCGGGTCGGCGACGACCTCGGTCTGGTGGGTGGCGGTGGTGTTCATGATGCGGTTCCTTCCTCCGTGGAGGCCTGTTCGTCCATGGCGGCCAGCAGTGCGTCCAGACGCCGGTAACGCTGCTCCGCCTCGTGGCGGTAGCGCTCGATCCACTTCGTCATCAGGTCGAACACGTCGGCCTCGAGGTGCACCGGCCGGCGCTGCGCCTCCCGGCCGCGGCTGACCAGCCCGGCGTGCTCGAGCACCTTCAGGTGCTTGGAGACCGCCTGCAGGCTGACGTCGTACGGCGCGGCGAGCTCGTTCACGGTCGCGTCGCCGGACGCCAGCCGGCCCACCATGTCGCGCCGGGTCGGGTCCGCCAGGGCCGAGAACACCTGCGAGAGCCGGTCGGACGCCATCCGATGCCTCCATGTTCAACCAGTTGGTTGATGATCAACCTATGGTCGGGTTGCCGCTCTTGTCAACCACCTGGTTGAAGACTGGCTCAGGGCCTCCGTTCCAGCCAGACCCACTCGTACGCCGGGTCCTCCCCCGGGCCGGACTCCCGGCGGGTCTCGCGCCACTGCGAGCGGTCGAACGCCGGGTAGTGCGTGTCACCCGGAGGCGAGAGGTGCACCTCGGTGAGCACCTGGGCATCGGCCAGCGGGAGCGCCCCGGCGTACACCCGCGCGCCGCCGATCACCGCGACGTCGCACGCGCTCCCGCCGGCCAGCCGCAGCGCCTCCTCCAGAGAGTGCGCCACCTCGGTCCCGTCGGCCGACCAGGACCGGTTCGCCGTGACCACGATGTTGGGGCGCCCCGGCAGCGGCCGACCGATCGAGTCGTAGGTCGCCCGGCCCATCACCAGGGCGTGGCCCGCGGTCACGCGCTTGAAGTGACGGAAGTCCTCGCCGATGTGCCACGGGATGGCACCGTCGGCACCGATCACGCCGTTGTCGGCGACCGCGGCCACCAGCACCACGCGTGGGCGGCTCATACCGCGATGGGCGCCCTGATCGCCGGGTGCGGGTCGTAGCCCTCGACCGTGATGTGCTCCAGCTCGAAGCCGTCGAGCTCGGTGACCGACGGGTCCAGCCGCAGCCGCGGCAGCGGCAGCGGCTCCCGGGTCAGCTGCAGCCGCGCCTGGTCGAGGTGGTTCAGGTAGAGGTGGGCGTCGCCCAGCGTGTGGACGAACTCGCCGGGTTCGAGGCCGGTGACCTGCGCCATCATCATGGTGAGGAGAGCGTAAGAGGCGATGTTGAACGGCACGCCGAGGAAGATGTCGCCCGAACGCTGATAGAG
>JBOHDO010000109.1:0-48788 GCA_050699415.1 Marmoricola sp. | reverse complement strand
CAGAACACCGGGCCCAGGCCGATGGCGAAGCCGATGATGTAGACGATCCCGCAGACCAGGCCCAGCCAGGACGCGCCCTGGACGCGTTTGGTTCGAGGAGGCGGTACCCGGCCGGGCCGCTCGTCATTCGGTCGCCGTACGGGATCGCGCAGGGCCGGGCGGCCCGGCGCAGGACACTAGGGTGCATCCCATGGACGGTTCCGAGGCCACCGTGCGCGTCGACGGCCGGCAGCTTCGCTGGGACCGGCACAAGGCCGAGCGCCGGCGGCAGATCCTGGACGCCGCGGTGGCCGTGGTTGAGCGCAACGTGCCGGGTGCCGAGGTGCACGTGCGCCAGATCGCGGCGGAGGCGGGGATCGGCCGCTCGGTGGTCTACCGGCACTTCGCCGACCGGGCCGACCTGGACCGTGCGGTGCAGGCGCATGTCCTGGCCGGCCTGCGTGACCGGCTGGTGCCCGAGGTCACGCTGACCGGGAACGTCGAGCAGATCATCGGCAGGATCGTCTCGGCGTACGTCGACTGGTCGGCCGAGCACCCGGCGCTGCACCGGGTGGCCGAGCGCGACCTCGACGGGGCCGACCGCCCCTCGGAGCTGCAGGCCGTGGTCAAGGAGATCGCCGACCAGATCGCGGAGCTGATCACCCTGGGTGCCGCCGTGCTCGACGTGGAGCTCAGCGACGACGAGTCCGCCGCGCTCGACCCGCTGATCTTCGGCCTGGTCGGCCTGGTCATGGGGGCGGTGCGCCGCTGGCTGCGCCGCGAGGTCCGCGAACCTGCGCCCGCGGCCCTCGCCGCGGTGCTGTCCCGGTCGATCTGGTTCGCCATCGATGGGCACCTGCGGGCCCACCACCTGGAGCTCGACCCGGCCATGCCCCTGGACGACCTGATCACCGGAGCACTCGCCGACGGGTCCGGTTCCTGAGCCCGGAGGGGCCACCCGATGGTCTGCCACGGGTGGGTGGCCCGCCACGGCGTGGCCGGCGGAGGGCGGGTCACCCTGCTCAGGTCCGGCCACACCGTCTCCCGCCAGGTCTCGGAGGCGCTGCTCCCGCTCGTCCTGCTCGCCGCCTTGCTGGCGTTCCTGCTGGCCCGGTGGCTGGCCCGCCCCTTCCAGCAGCTCGCCGACGTGGCCGGGCAGCTCGGCCGCGGCCGGTTCGACGTCGACGTACCCCACTTCTCGGTCCCCGAGGCGGAGCGGATCGGCGCCGCCCTGCGCTCGGGGTCCAGGCAGCTCGACGAGCGGCTCCGGCGGGAGCGGGAGTTCGCCGCCAACGCCTCCCACCAGCTGCGCACCCCGATCACGGCGCTGCGACTGGAGCTGGAGGACCTCACGCTCTGGCCCGCCACACCGCCAGACGTCACGGAGCAGCTCCACCAGTCGCTGGGCGAGCTGGACCGGCTCTCGACCGCCATCGACCAGCTCCTCGACCTCGCACGGGGGCAGCGGCTGGGCGACGCGACCGACCTCGACCTCGCAGCCCTGGTCACCGACATCACGAGCCGCTGGCAACCCCAGCTGGCGTCCCTGGAGCGGACGCTCCGGGTGACCACGGGGGCCGACGAGGGCGTCGTCCCCGCGCGACTGGTCCCGGGCCCGGTGACCCAGATCCTGGACGTCCTCCTGGGCAACGCGATGGTGCACGGGACCGGCACGGTCACCGTCACCACCCAGCGGCTCGCCGACCACCTCCGCGTCACGGTCGCCGACCAGGGCACCCGCAGCTTCGGCAACGAGGTCTTCGGCCGCGGGACCAGCTCGGGCGCCGCAGCCGCCGGCGTGGCCACGTCGGGGCACGGCATCGGGCTCACCGTCGCCGCCGAGCTCGCCGAGTCACTCGGCGGACACCTGTCCCTGGCCGAGACCCCCACCACCAGCTTCGTGCTCATGCTGCCCCGGCCAGACCCGATCGCGCCGGCTCCGCGCCGCCGGAACCACGACCACACCGGGCTCGACGGTTCCCGGGACCAGCCTTCGTGAGACCCCGGTGCCCGGCGGGCTGCTGCACGCCTGCTCGATGGTGCCGGGACTGCGGCGTCCTGCGGGTGGGCTCTGACGGTGTCGGTCGCCCGGTCGCGGCCTACAATTTCCCCATGCCCACCCCCGTGATCGGTGTCCTCGCCCTGCAGGGCGATGTCCGCGAGCACCTCGCGGCGCTGGACCGGCTCGGCGCGTCCCCGCGCGCCGTACGCCGTCCCACCGAGCTGGAGGTGTGCGACGCGCTGGTCATCCCGGGTGGGGAGTCGACCACGATGGCCAAGCTCGCCCGGATCTTCGAGATCTTCGAGCCGCTGCGCAAGCGCATCGCCGCCGGCATGCCGGTGCTGGGGACCTGCGCCGGGATGATCATGCTGGCCGACCGGGTCAGGGACGGCACGCCGGACCAGGAGACCCTGGGCGGCCTCGACATCACCGTTCGCCGCAACGCCTTCGGCCGGCAGGTCGACAGCTTCGAGGGCGACCTGGACTTCGCCGGGCTCGACGAGCCGGTGCATGCGGTGTTCATCCGGGCGCCCTGGGTCGAGCAGGTCGGCGACGGGGTCGAGGTCCTCGCCCGTGTGGGCAGCGGACCCGCGGCCGGTAGGATCGTCGCGGTGCGGCAGGGGCTGCTGATGGCGACGTCGTTCCACCCGGAGGTGGGCCAGCTCGCGAGCTGGGACGACCGCATCCACCGATACTTCCTGGACCTGGCCTCCGGGACGACCACCGAGAGATAGGGACACTGCGATGTCTGGCCACTCCAAGTGGGCGACGACCAAGCACAAGAAGGCCGTGATCGACGCCCGGCGGGGCAAGATGTTCGCCAAGCTGATCAAGAACGTCGAGGTGGCCGCGCGGACGGGCGGCGGCGACCCGGCCGGGAACCCCACGCTGTACGACGCGATCCAGAAGGCGAAGAAGTCCTCGGTCCCCAACGACAACATCGAGCGGGCCGTCAAGCGCGGATCCGGGGCCGAGGCCGGGGGAGCCGACTACGACGCCGTCACCTACGAGGGGTACGGCCCCAACGGGGTCGCGTTCCTGATCGAGTGCCTCACCGACAACAAGAACCGGGCCGCCATGGAGGTGCGCACGGCGATGACCCGCAACGGCGGCTCGCTGGCCGACCTGGGGTCGGTGTCGTACCTGTTCAACCGCAGGGGCGTGGTGGTCGTACCGGTCGAGCAGGAGGGCCGCAACCTCACCGAGGATGACCTCCTCGAGGCGATCCTGGAGGCCGGTGCGGAGGAGCTCAACGACCTCGGGGAGTCCTTCGAGGTGGTCAGCGAGGCGGGCGACCTGGTCGCCGTGCGCACCGCCCTGCAGGGCGCCGGGCTCGACTACGACTCGGCCGAGGCGTCCTTCCTGCCGTCGGTGCAGGTGGAGCTGGCGGACGAGAAGTCCGCATCCTCGGTGATGCGTCTCGTCGACGCGCTCGAGGACCTGGACGACGTCCAGAACGTGTTCACCAACGCTGACATCTCCGACGAGGTGCTCGAGGCCACCGAGGCGTGACCTTCGCGGTTTGGGACCAAACCGCATCGAAACGCGTCCTCTTCTTGCGGTTTGGGACCAATCCGCGACCCGATCGTCACAACCAGTGGTTGTCGTGCCGCAGGTAGAACGCGGCCTTCTCCTCATCGGTCATCGACGCGGTTCCCTGGGCGAACAGGGTCTCGAAGTACTCCTCCCGGGGGGCGCCGGGGGAGAACAGCAGCAGCATCGAGGCCGGCTCGCCCGACTCGTTCCTGAAGCCGTGGACCCCGCCGGCGGGCACGTGCACGAAGTCGCCGCTGGTGGTGTCGAGCCAGCGGTTGCCGTCGTGGATCCGCACGGTGCCCGACAGGATGTAGAACGACTCCGAGATCGTCCGGTGGAAGTGCAGGTCGGGCCCGCTGACGTGGGCTCCGAAGTTCCACCGGTACAGGCCGAAGCCGCCGGCGGTGTCGGTGCCCAGCGCCAGGTAGTCGACGGTGTTGCCGGGCTCCTCGCCCAGCTGGTGCTCGCTGCCGGACGGTCGACAGGTGGCGCTGACCTCCCCGGAGCCCGAGTAGACGGGGTCGGGGTAGGACTGCTGCTCGGGATGGGACATGGGACAACCCTGCCAGCGTGACCGTGCCGGAGGCACGCGGTTTCTCGTGCGAGGTGACCGTCGGCGGTTCCCGGTCGGGCTCGAGCCATCTCCTCGCCCACCGGCGTCCCGGGCGCGTCGCAGCCCGGACGCGGCTCCGCCGCCGGTTAGCCTGCGAACAGACGTTCGGACGCCCGACACCGAGAGGATGCAGATGCGCGTGCTCGGCATCGACCCGGGCCTGACCCGCTGCGGCCTGGGCGTGGTCGAGGGGGCGGTGGGGCGGCCGTTGCGGCTCGTCGACGTCGACGTGGTGCGCACGCCGGCCGACCTCCCGATCGAGCAGCGGCTGGTGCGGATCGAGGCCGGGATCGAGGCATGGCTGGACGCCTGTCGTCCCGACGCGGTTGCGGTGGAGCGGGTGTTCAGCCAGCACAACGTCCGCACCGTGATGGGCACCGCGCAGGCCAGTGGCGTGGCGCTGGTTGTGGCGGCCCGGCGAGGACTGCCGGTGGCCCTGCACACCCCGAGCGAGGTGAAGGCCGCGGTGACCGGGAACGGACGCGCCGACAAGGCCCAGGTCGGGGCCATGGTCGCCCGACTGCTGCGGCTGCCGGCGCCGCCGAAGCCCGCAGACGCGGCGGATGCGGCCGCGCTGGCGATCTGCCACCTGTGGCGGGGAGCGGCCCAGCAGAGACTGGCGGCAGCAGCAGCCGCGACCCGGGGAGGGACGCGATGATCGCGTTCGTCAGCGGCCGGGTCGTCACGGTCGGGCTGAGCTCGGCGGTTCTCGAGGTGGGCGGTGTCGGCCTCGAGCTGATGTGCGCGCCGGACACCCTGGCCGGGTTCACGGTGGGCGAGAAGACGAGCGTGCCCACCAGCATGGTGGTGCGGGAGGACTCGTTGACCGTGTTCGGCTTCGCCGACGACGACGAGAAGCAGATGTTCGAGCTGGTGCAGACCGCCAGCGGCGTGGGCCCGAAGCTGGCCCAGGCCATGCTCGCCGTACACCGCCCCGACGCGCTGCGACGCGCCGTCGCCGCCGACGACGTCAAGACACTGACCACGGTGCCCGGCATCGGGAACAAGGGCGCGCAGCGGATCATCCTGGAGCTCAAGGACCGCATCGGGGCACCCGGTACGCCGGCCGGCCCCCGTCCCGAGGCCGCCGCCGCTCCCGACTGGCAGGCGCAGGTCCAGGAGGGGCTGGTCGGGCTCGGCTGGTCGGTCAGGGAAGCCGACAAGGCCATCCGCGCGATCGCGCCGGAGGCCGACGGGGCCCCGCACGACGTCGGCCGGCTGCTGCGGGCCGCACTCCGTACGCTCAGCAAGGCGTGAGTCCGATGGACGGTGAAGACACCGGGCTGACCGGAACCTCCGGCACCGAGCCCACCGACGCCGAGCTCGCTTACCTGGCCAGCCGGTCGCTGACCACGTCCGAGGCCGATGGCGACGACCGAGCGGTCGAGGCCACGCTGCGCCCGCGCACCCTGGCCGAGGTGGTCGGACAGGACCGGGTCTGCGAGCAGCTGGCACTGATGCTGCACGCGGCCCGTGGCCGGGAGCGCGTGCCCGACCACGTGCTGCTCTCCGGTCCGCCGGGCCTGGGCAAGACCACCCTGGCGATGATCATCGCTGCCGAGATGTCCAGCCCGCTGCGGATGACCAGCGGGCCCGCGATCACCCACGCCGGGGACCTGGCCGCGATCCTGTCCGGGCTCAACGAGGGCGACGTCTTGTTCGTCGACGAGCTGCACCGGATGTCCCGCCCGGCCGAGGAGATGCTCTACCTGGCGATGGAGGATTTCCGGGTCGACGTGGTGATCGGCAAGGGGCCGGGCGCCACCGCGGTCCCGCTGGAGATCCCGCCGTTCACGCTGGCCGGCGCCACCACCCGGGCCGGGTTGTTGCCCTCACCGCTACGCGACCGGTTCGGCTTCACCGCCCACCTGGAGTTCTACGAGCCCGCCGAGCTGGACCGGATCGTGCGGAGGTCCGCGGAGCTGCTGGAGGTCGAGGTCGTGGCTGAGGGAAGTCTCGAGATCGCATCGCGTTCGCGAGGCACGCCCCGGATCGCCAACCGGCTGCTACGGCGGGTGCGCGACTTCGCCCAGGTGCGCGCCGACGGCGTGGTGACCCGTCCGGTGGCGCAGGCGGCACTGGAGCTGTACGAGGTGGACGAGTCGGGGCTGGACCGGCTCGACCGCGGGGTGCTCGACGCGCTGTGCCGGCGGTTCGGCGGCGGCCCGGTGGGTGCCGCGACGCTCGCGGTCGCCGTGGGGGAGGAGCGCGAGACTGTCGAGGAGGTCGCCGAGCCGTTCCTGGTGCGCTCGGGCCTGCTGGCCCGCACGCCCCGGGGCCGGGTGGCGACGCCGACGGCCTGGCGACGGCTGGGGCTCCCGGTGCCCGCACACGCGCCGTACGCCGACGCGACGCTGTTCGACGACGACACCGGCAGCAACACGGCCGCCGACACGGGGTCGGACACCGGGTCGGACACCGGGCCGGACACCGAGGTCCCCGGGGACTGACCTGCCCCCACGCCCCGCGGCGCGCGAGATCCGGGCCAACGGCCCGCGGGCACCCACCCGGCAGTTAGACTTCCCCTTCGGCGGTCCTGCCCGCCACCCCTGACCCCTGCCGACTGGAGTGTTCGTCGTGTCATCCGGAATACAGCTGCTGATCCTGATCGTGATCATCGGCGTCTTCTGGCTGTTGTTGATGCGGCCGGCGCGCAACCAGCGGCGCCAGATGCATCAGCTGCAGAACGACCTTGCCGTGGGCGACCGGGTGGTCATCTCCGCCGGGATCTTCGGCACGGTGCAAAGCGTCGAGGACGGGAAGGTCGAGCTCGAGATCGCGCCCGGCACCGTGGTCACGGTGACCTCTCAGGTCGTGGTACGCCGCGTCGAGGAGGAGAACGAGGACGAGGACGCCGACCAGGTCGACCCGGACGAGGCGTCGTCCGGCGAGTCCGAGGCGGCGCAGCACACGGACCCGGCAGGCGAAGGTCCCGCCGACCAGCCGGTCGTCAAGCCCACGGCCGACGAGGAGCGCTAGCTCGTGGCGAACAAGGCGTCCCGTCCGGGGCGTACCCTCCTCATCTTCACGGTCTGCGTCGGGGTGCTCTACGGCCTGGTCGCGCTGGGCGGGGTGTGGTCCCCCAAGCTCGGGCTGGACCTGAAGGGCGGCACCAGGATCACGCTGACCGCGCAGCACAAGCCCAGCCCCACCAAGCTGACGCAGGCCAGCAGCATCATCAGCCAGCGGGTCAACGGCTCGGGGGTCACCGAGTCGACGGTGACCACGCAGGGCGGTCGCAACATCGTCGTGGAGATCCCGGGGCAGAATGCCCAGGACCTGGTCAACCGGGTCAAGAAGACCGCGCAGCTGCGCTTCCGCCTGGTCGCCTACTGCCCGCAGGTCACCGGCGGACCGTGCCAGGCTTCGAGCAAGCCCCAGCCGAAGCAGCCAGCCGCGACCCCGTCGAGCTCACCGAGCGGCACTCCCAGTGGCGCCGCGAGCCCTTCGTCGTCGCCGTCGCCCGGTGCCTCGGGCGGCACCTCGTCTCAGTCGAAGTCCGGGTCGCGGCACTCGGGAGCCGATCACTCCGCCCCCCGGCCGGCCACCGGCTTCGCAGTCCGCGACGGCAGCGGCGGGCACCACGGCAAGGCGCGCACGTCGCCGACCTCGAGCCCGTCGAGCGCAGCGACAGGCTCCCCGACACCGTCGCCGACGCCGACGGGCCACGGCAAGACCGTGCCCGGTGCGAGCTTCGCCCAGCCGCAGAACGCGTTGCAGCAGATGAAGTGGACCAAGAACCCGGGCACCGACTGGCAGCTCGCCTTCGCCGCGGCCAAGTGCCACGACGGCGAGGCGCTGGTGCCCCGCAAGTCACTGACCATGACGGGCTCGGTACCGCCCCGCCAGCTCGGGCTGAAGGACCTGGTGCCCGAGCGCGACGTTCCGAGCCGGCCCCGGATCAGCTGCGACAAGCAGGGAAACAAGCTGCTGATGGGTCCGGCGGTTATCGAGGGCACCCAGCTCGGCAGCGCCAGTGCCGGCCAGGAGCAGAACCAGCAGTCCTTCGGCCAGTGGATCGTGCAGCTGAGCTTCAAGTCCGCCGCCGCCGACACCTTCTCCGCGCTGTCGCGGGCGATGTGGAAGGGCGCCACCGCCTACCACGGCACGTACGCGAACGGCCTGTTCGCGATCGTGCTGGACGGCGACGTGCTGCAGAGCCCGGGCTTCGACGGGGTGATCCCCAACGGGGAGGCCCAGATCTCGGGCGGCTTCACCCAACACAGTGCGCAAGCCCTGGCCAACAACCTCAAGTACGGCGCCCTGCCGGTGAAGTTCAACAAGGACGTCTCCAGCCAGGTGATCGGACCCTCGCTGGCCGGCAACCAGCTCTCGGCGGGGCTGCTGGCCGCAGCCATCGGCCTGCTCCTCGTGATGCTGTACTGCCTGCTGTACTACCGGGGGCTGGGCACGGTGGTGGTCTCGTCCCTGATCGTCGCCGCGATCGTCACCTACGGCGTCGTCCTGGTGCTCGCGAAAGCCGCCGGCTTCACGCTGTCGTTGCCCGGCATCGCGGGCTTGATCGTCGCGGTGGGCATCACCGCCGACTCCTTCATCGTCTACTTCGAGCGCATCCGGGACGAGATGCGCGACGGCAAGTCGATGCGCGTGGCGGTGCAGCTCGGCTGGCCTCGCGCCCGGAACACCTGCCTGGCAGCCGACGCGGTCTCGGTGCTGGCCGCCGTGGTGCTCTACATCTTCGCGATCGACGTGGTCCGCGGCTTCGCATTCGCGCTCGGGATCAGCACGCTGATCGACGTGGTGGTGTTCTTCGTCTTCACCCACCCGGTGATCACGATCCTGTCCGGCCACCGCTTCTTCAACGCCGGCCATCGGCTCTCCGGCCTGTCCAAGGGGACGCTCGGCGTCGATGAGGACGCGCTCGCGGAGGGCAGGGCCTGATGGGCGCCATCTCCCGGCTCGGCAACGAGCTCTACACCGGCCGCCGGTCGGTCGACTTCGTCGGACGCTGGTGGCTGTGGGCCGCGATCTCGGCCGTGGTGGTCATCGTTGCCGCCCTGGGCCTGACGACCAAGGGCCTCAACCTCGGGCTGGAGTTCAAGGGCGGCACGCAGTACACGATCTCGGTGCCGACCTCGCAGGTCACCCAGACCAACGTCGACAAGCTGCGGACCGTGGTCGCCGGCTCCGGGGTCCCGGGCACCAGCCAGCCGCAGGTGACCACCAGCGGCGACCAGGCCCTCCTGGTCACCACCGAGAAGCTCGACCAGACTCAGAACGACAAGGTCATCGGCGAGATGGCGAGCGCGATGCACGTCAACGCGCAGCAGGACATCTCGCCGGACTCGGTGGGGGCCAGCTGGGGCTCCCAGGTGGCGAACAAGGCGCTGACCGGCCTGGTCGTGTTCCTGGTGCTGGTGATGCTGTTCATCTGGGCGTACTTCCGGCAGTGGAAGATGTCCGTCGGCGCGGTGGTCGCGCTGGCCCACGACATCGTGATCACCGCCGGGATCTACGCGTGGTCCGGGTTCCAGGTCAGTCCCGCCACCGTGACGGGGTTCCTGACCATCCTGGGCTTCTCGCTGTACGACACGGTGGTGGTCTACGACAAGGTCCGAGAGAACACCAAGAACCTGCGGCGGAGCAGGCGAACGTACTCCGAGCAGGCCAACCTCGCGGTGAACCAGACCCTGGTGCGCTCCATCAACACCACCATCGTCGCGCTGCTGCCGGTCGCGGCCCTGCTCTACGTCAGCGTGACCAGCCTGGGGGCCGGCGACCTGCAGGACCTGTCGCTCGCGCTGTTCGTGGGCATGGGGTCGGGCATGTACTCCTCGATCTTCATCGCCACCCCACTGGTCGCCCAGCTGAAGTCGCGCGAGAGGGAGATCAGCGAGCAGGACCGTCGTGCGAAGGCCCGGCAGCGGCGCGAGGCAGACCGCTACGCCAACGTGCCGACGCTGAAGGGCGAGGACGGGGTCGCCGCCCCACCACCGGCGTACGCCGACACCTCCGACGGCGCGTACGAGCTCGGTGAGGATGCCCCCGACGCCACGCCCCGCGGCGAGGACGAGGGACGGTCGGGTCGACCGCCCGTGGCGCCGCCGCGGCGACCGGAGCGGACCGGGACGGGCCGGGTGCTGCCGCAGCCGAAGTCGCCGGTGCGCGAGTCGGGGGCCTCCAAGCGCAACCAGCCCAGCCGGCAGCCCCGTTCCAGGCGCGGCAAGTAGGCACCGGCCGTGCCCGAACCCGCGACCGCCGGGGACCTCGACGCGATGGTCACCGCCCGGATACGCGACGTCCCCGACTTCCCGCGCCCCGGGGTGCTGTTCAAGGACATCACCCCGCTGCTGGAGGACCCGGTGGCGTTCACCGCGGTCGTCGAAGGCCTCGCCGCGGCCGGTCGCGAGCCTGCCGGCGCCGTGGTCGACAAGGTCGTCGGCATCGAGGCCCGCGGGTTCATCCTGGCCGCGCCGGTCGCGCTGGCCCTCGGCGTGGGGTTCGTGCCGGTGCGCAAGCCGGGCAAGCTGCCCTGGCGGACCCACGCCGTGGACTACGAGCTGGAGTACGGCGAGGAGACCCTGGAGATGCACGCCGACGCGGTCGCGCCCGGGGAGCGGGTGCTGCTGGTCGACGACGTCCTCGCCACCGGAGGCACGGCGGCCGCCGCCGTGGAGCTGGTGCGGCGGTCGGGCGGGTCGACGGTCCGTGTCGCCGTCCTGCTGGAGCTGGCGTTCCTGCACGGCCGGGAACGCATCGGCGACCTCCCGGTGACCGTCCTGCACACCGTCGCCGGAGACTGAGCCGGGCTGAGCCAGCAGTCCCTCCCGGTGGCCGAGGTGCCCAGAAGCCGGGGCCCCGGGGGCGTCGAGGCCCCGCCGGTCGGCTCGGCGCCCCAACCTCCGGCAGCGGCCCTCGGATCAGCACCGCGCCCCTACACTTGGAATATGGCGGATGACGGCGTCGTGACCACCCCGGCCACGACGCCGCCTGCCCAGGGGCCCGCCCAGACCGGCCGGGGGATGCGCGCCCGGCTGGCGCGGATCGGCACCAGCCGGCAGAGCGGCAGCCCGGTGCTGGAGCCGCTGTTCCGCGCCGTACGCGCCAGCCACCCGAAGGCGGACCTCGCGCTGCTCGAGCGTGCCTACGAGACCGCGGAGCGGCACCACCGGGGGCAGACCCGCAAGAGCGGTGACCCCTACATCACCCACCCGCTGGCGGTCACCACGATCCTGGCCGACATCGGCATGACCGAGCCGACCCTGGTCGCCGCCCTCCTCCACGACACCGTGGAGGACACGCCGTACACGCTCGACGAGCTGCACCGCGACTTCGGCGACGAGGTCGCCGAGCTGGTCGACGGGGTCACCAAGCTCGACAAGGTCAAGTACGGCGACTCGGCCCAGGCCGAGACGATCCGCAAGATGATCGTGGCGATGAGCCGGGACATCCGGGTGCTGGTGATCAAGCTCGCCGACCGACTGCACAACATGCGCACGCTGCGCTACGTCAAGGCCGAGACCCAGGAGCGGAAGTCCCGCGAGACCCTGGAGATCTATGCGCCGCTGGCCCACCGGCTGGGCATGAACACCTTGAAGTGGGAGCTGGAGGACCTCGCCTTCGCAACCCTGCACCCCAAGATCTACGACGAGATCGTCCGGCTGGTCGCCGAGCGGTCGCCCTCGCGCGACCAGTTCATGCGCCAGGTGATCGGCCAGGTCGAGACGGACCTGAAGGGAACCAAGATCAAGGCCCGGGTCACCGGGCGGCCCAAGCACTACTACTCCATCTACCAGAAGATGATCCTGGGCGGCCGGGAGTTCTCCGCGATCTACGACCTGGTCGGCATCCGGATCCTGGTGGAGGACGACCAGGACTGCTACGCGGTCCTGGGCACGCTGCACAACCGCTGGAACCCGATCCCGGGGCGGTTCAAGGACTACGTGGCGATGCCGAAGTTCAACATGTACCAGTCGCTGCACACCACGGTGATCGGGCCCCAGGGCAAGCCCGTGGAGATGCAGATCCGCACGTTCTCGATGCACCGTCGTGCCGAGTACGGCGTCGCCGCGCACTGGAAGTACAAGGAGGACATGCGTGCCCGGGGCGAGGGCGGCAGCCCCGCCCGTGATGCTGGCTCCATCCCGGGGGGCAGCACCGACATGCAGTGGGTCCGCCAGCTGCTGGACTGGCAGAGCGAGGTCGAGGACCCGGGGGAGTTCCTCGAGGCGCTGCGCTTCGAGATCAACGCCGCCGAGGTCTACGTGTTCACCCCCCGCGGTGACGTGATCGGGCTGCCGACCGGGTCGACGCCGGTGGACTTCGCCTACGCCATCCACACCGAGGTCGGGCACCACACCATCGGTGCCCGGGTGAACGGCCGGCTGGTTCCGCTGGAGTCCGAGCTGGAGCACGGCGACGTGGTCGAGGTGTTCACCTCCAAGTCGCCCAACGCGGGCCCGAGCCGCGACTGGCTGGGTTTCGTGAAGTCGCCGCGTGCACGTAACAAGATCCGGCACTGGTTCACCAAGGAGCGTCGCGAGGAGGCCATCGAGCAGGGCAAGGAGCAGATCGCCCGGCTGATGCGCAAGGAGGGCGTCCCGCTCAAGCGGGTGATGACGCACGACTCGCTGACCCGGGTGGCCCAGGACATGAACCTGACCGACGTCTCCGCGCTGTACGCCGCGGTCGGTGAGGGCAACCTGGGTGCCCAGACCGTGGTCCGGAAGGTGATCGGGGTGTACGGCGGCCGCGAGGGCGCCGAGGAGGACCTCGCCGAGGCGGTCAGCATCACCCGGCCGCGACGTACCGCCCCGACGCGCGGCGAGTCCGGCGTGATCGTGCACGGGATGACCGACGTACTGGTCAAGCTGGCGCGGTGCTGCACCCCGGTGCCCGGCGACGAGATCATCGGCTTCGTCACCCGCGGCTCGGGCATCTCGGTGCACCGCGCCGACTGCACCAACGCCGCCAGCCTGACCAGCCAGCCGGAGCGCCTGGTCGACGTCGAGTGGGCGCCGACAGCGGAGTCCACGTTCCTGGTGCAGATCCTGGTCGAGGCGCTGGACCGCCCCCGGCTGCTCTCCGACATCACGCTGTCGCTGTCGGACCAGCACGTGAACATCCTGTCCGCGTCGCTGAGCACCAGCCGCAACCGGGTCGCCAAGAGCCGGTTCTCCTTCGAGATGGCCGACCCCAAGCACCTCGGCTCGGTGCTCAAGGCCGTCCGGGGCGTGGACGGGGTGTTCGATGCGTACCGGGTGACCCAGTAGGTCACTTCGGCATCAGGTTTCCCATGTTCACCTGGGAAACCCCTTCCTCACCCAGGAGGCAGCCTGGGTGAGGAAGGGGTTTCGCGCGTGATGTCGGCGGGCTGGTGGCCATGGGCTGCATCGGGAGAAGGCCGAGTATCTCGGGACGGACGAACCCTCAGCTGCCGAGCACGGCCGCGACGGCCCGACAGGTCCCGTCGACGTCGGCTTCGGTGCTGCGCACCACCATGGTGTCCGAGCGCCGCTCCCGCAGCCGCATCAGCGCGTCATAGCACTCGAGCAGCCGGCTGTCCCCGCCCTCGTCGTCGACGATCGCGCGCACCTGGTCGTGCCACGGGTCCGGGTCGGCGTACCCCCGGCGGCGGAACCGCCGCACCACCCGGTCGCGGTCGTCGAGCAGCATGATCGTGACGAACGCCGCGCCCGCCCGGTAGGCCGCGGCCTCGAACAGCTCCAGCTCCTGCAGTGGCAGCAGCATCTGCGGCAGCACCACGTCGCCGGACTCGTGCAGGTAGGCCTCGATCAGGGCGAGCGCGGCCGGGCGCACCAGCCGGCCAGTGCCGATGAAGTCGGACCGCCAGCCGCCGACCAGGGAGCGGAGCACGTCAACGTCGCAGTTCAGCACGCCCGGCCGCTGCTCGACGTACCGGCGCGCCACCGTGGACTTCCCGATCCCCGGGGGACCGTTGAGGTGGATCAGCCGGGCCATGCCCGCAGCAGGGTCATCCGGGTCTCGACCGGCCCCGTCATCCGGAAAACTCCGAGGCGGCCTTCTTCGCCATCTCCAGCATCGAACGCCGCGACGACAGGTCGGACTCCAGCTCGGCAGCCCGCTTCTCGTCGCCGGCGGCGCGCGCGTCCGCGAGCTGCTGCTCCACCTCGGCGACCGCCTTGGCGAGCTTGCTCACCATGTCGTCGGCGCGGGCCGACTTCTCCGGGTCGGTACGGCGCCACGAGGCGTCCTCGGCGCCACGGATCGCCTGCTCCACCTTCCGCATGGCGCCCTCGAGCTGCCGGACCTGGTCGCGAGGGACCTTCCCGGCGGCGTCCCAGCGCTCGGAGATGTCGCGGAAGGACCGCTTGGCCGCGGCGAGGTCGCCGATCGGGAGCAGCGCCTGGGCCTGGGCGAGCAGCACGCGCTTCTTCTCGGCGCTCCCCTGCAGCTCGCGATCCTGCTCGGCGTTGGCCGCGTCGCGAGCGCCGAAGAACGTGTCCTGGGCGCCGCGGAACCGACGCCACAGCTGCTCGTCGACCTCGCGCGGGGCCGGGCCGGCGGCCTTCCACTGCTGCATCATCGAGCGGTAGCGGCCGGCGGTGGCTCCCCAGTCGGTCGAGTCCGCGATCTCCTCGGCCTCGACCACGAGCCTCTCCTTGACCGCGCGGGCGTCCTCGCGCTGCTCGGCCATCCGGGCGAAGTGCGCCTTGCGCGCCTTGGTGTACGCCGTCCGCGCACCGGAGAACCGGTGCCACAGCGCGTCGTCGCTGCCCTTGTCGACCCGGGGGAGCGCCTTCCACTCGTCGAGCAGCTCGCGCAGCCGGTTGGCACCGTTGCGCCAGTCGTTGCCGGCGGCGACCTGCTCGGCCGCCTCCGCGATCTCCTGCTTGCGGGTCCGGGAGCCCTCCGCCCGGCGGGCGCGGTCGGCACGCCGCTGCTCGCGTTGCTGCGAGATCACCGGGCGCAGCGCCTCGAGCCGCGCGCGCAGCCCGATCACGTCGCCGACGAAGTTGGGCTCGGCCAGCTGCGCCTCGACGGTCTCCAGGGACTTCCGCGCCTCCTCGGGGGACAGTGCGCCCTTGCGGATCCGCTGCTCGAGCAGGCGCACCTCGAAGGCCACCCCGTCGTAACGCCTGGTGAAGAACGCCAGGGCCTCCTGCGGCGAGCCCTCGGGATACTGCCCGACGGCGTGCTCGGTGTCCCCGATGCGTACGAACACGGTCCCGTCGTCGTCGACGCGACCCCATTCGTTGCGTTCGTTGCCTGCAGCGCTCACCTTCATCCCCTGCCGTGTCGACCGGCCGGCTGCGCGTGCCGACCCCATCCGCGCACATCGTACGCAGAGGGACCCCGACTGCACCGGCCGATAGGCTGTGTCCCTGACGTGGAGGGCCGCGGTCCGGTGGCCCTCGGGTGTTCCCGACGCTTCGGAGGAGTTCTCCCGTGCTCATCGCAGCCTTCCCGGCCGGGCCCTGGGGTACCAACTGCTACGTGGTCGCCACCGGTGCGGGGGCCGAGTGCGTGGTCATCGACCCCGGCAAGGACGCCAGCGCCGGCGTGGACGAGGTGGTCCGCGAGCACCGGTTGAAGCCGGTGTCGGTGCTGCTGACCCACGGCCACATCGACCACATGTGGTGCGTGGCCCCGGTCGCCGGCACGTACGACGCGACGGCGTACATCCACCCGCGTGACCGGCACATGCTGGCCGACCCGCTCGCGGGCGTGTCGGCGGACATGGCGGGGATGCTGCTGGGCGGGAAGTACGAGTTCGCCGAGCCCGACGACGTGGCCGAGCTGGCCGACCAGCAGGAGCTGGAGCTCGCGGGCCTGCAACTCACGGTCGACCACACCCCCGGGCACACCGAGGGCTCGGTCACCTTCCGCACCCCGTACGCCGAGCAGGGGATCAGCGAGCTCATGTTCGCCGGCGACCTGCTCTTCGCCGGCTCGATCGGCCGCACCGACCTCCCCGGCGGTGACCACCCCACCATGCTGCGCACCCTGCGCGAGAAGGTGCTGCCGTTGCGTGACGACATCGTGGTGCTGCCCGGTCACGGCGAGCAGACCGACATCGGCCGCGAGCGGCGTACCAACCCGTTCCTGCTCGACCTGCTCGACGACCCCGCCGGTGCCTCCCGCCCGGCGTCCCGGGGAATCTGATGCCCAAGCCCACCCCGCTCAGCGGGTTCCCCGAGCTGCTGCCTGCCCAGCGCTTCGTCGAGGCCGAGGTCATCTCCACCCTCGCCGAGACCTTCGAGCTCTACGGCTTCGCCGGCATCGAGACCCGGGCCGTGGAGCCGATGGACCAGCTGCTGCGCAAGGGGGAGACGTCGAAGGAGGTCTACGTCCTGCGGAGGTTGCAGGACGCCGAAGCGGGCCGGGACTCCGGGATCGGGCTGCACTTCGACCTCACCGTCCCGTTCGCCCGCTACGTGCTCGAGCACGCGGGCAAGCTGGAGTTCCCGTTCCGCCGCTACCAGATCCAGAAGGCCTGGCGTGGGGAGCGGCCGCAGGAGGGCCGGTTCCGGGAGTTCACCCAGGCCGACATCGACATCGTCGGCCGCGACGAGCTGTCCTTCCACCACGACATCGAGATCGCCCGGGTGATGCTCGACGCCCTGGCCCGGCTCGCCGACCCCGAGTCGATCGGCCTGCCCGGCCTGCGGCTGCAGGTCAACAACCGCAAGCTGCTGCAGGGCTTCTACACCGGGCTGGGCGTCGCCGACCCGGCCGAGGCGATGCGGCTGGTCGACAAGCTCGACAAGCTCTCGCCCGACGCGCTGCGGACACAGCTGGTGGAGGACGCCGGCCTGACCCCCGCGCAGGCCGACGCCTGCCTGCACCTGGCAACCATCCGTACCCGTGACGACGGGTTCGTGGGGGAGGTGCGTGACCTCGGAGTCCGCGACGAGCTGCTCGACGAGGGCCTGGCCGAGCTCGCCGCGCTGGTGCGGGGCTGCGCGGACCTGGTCACCGACCGGGCACGGGTAGAAGCCGACCTGGCCATCGCCCGCGGGCTGGACTACTACACCGGCACGGTCTTCGAGACCCGGCTGGACGGGTTCGAGTCGCTCGGCTCCATCTGCTCGGGCGGCCGCTACGACTCCCTGGCCAGCGACGGGCGGGTGAGGTACCCCGGCGTCGGCATCTCCCTGGGCGTCAGCCGACTGCTGGTGCCGATGCTTTCCCAGGGCCGGCTGGCGGCGGACCGGTCGGTGCCGAGCGCCGTGCTGGTCGCCCTGGTCGACGAGGAGTCCCGTCAGGCCAGCGACGCCGTCGCCGCGCAGCTGCGGGGCAACGGGGTCGCCTGCGAGGTGGCGGCTTCGGCGCAGAAGTTCGGCCGGCAGATCCGGTACGCCGAGCGTCGCGGTATCCCGTACGTCCTGTTCCCTGGCGCCGACGGGTCGCCCCCCGAGGTCAAGGACATCCGCAGCGGCGAGCAGAGGCCGGTGGACCCGGCGACCTGGCAGCCACCCCCGGCGGACCTGCGTCCCCGGGTCGTGGGCCAGGGTCCAACCCAGGGCACCACCCAGAGCGAGGAGCAACCGAAGTGATCCGTACCCACGAGGCCGGCACCCTGCGCACCGAGCACGTCGGCGACCGAGTCGTGCTTGCAGGATGGGTGGGCCGGCGACGCGACCACGGCGGCGTGGCCTTCCTGGACCTGCGTGATGCCAGCGGGGTGGTGCAGCTGGTGGTGCGCGACGAGGAGGTGGCCCACGACCTGCGCAGCGAGTACTGCCTGCGGGTGACCGGGACGGTCTCGGCGCGCCCGGCCGGCAACGTCAACGACCACCTGGCCACCGGCGAGGTCGAGGTGGTTGCCGAGGACGTCGAGGTGCTCTCGCCGAGCGCGCCGCTGCCGTTCCCCATCGACGAGCACGTGGAAGTGGGGGAGGAGGCCCGGCTGCACTACCGGTACCTCGACCTGCGCCGGCCCGCGCCCGCCGCCGCCCTCCGGCTGCGCAGCAAGGTCAACAAGGCCGCTCGCGACGTGCTCGACGCCCACGGCTTTGTCGAGGTCGAGACCCCGACCCTGACCCGCTCCACGCCCGAGGGGGCGCGAGACTTCCTGGTGCCGGCGCGGCTGCAGCCGGGCAGATGGTACGCGCTGCCGCAGAGCCCGCAGCTGTTCAAGCAGCTGCTCATGGTCGGCGGGCTCGAGCGCTACTACCAGATCGCCCGGTGCTACCGGGACGAGGACTTCCGTGCCGACCGGCAGCCGGAGTTCACCCAGCTCGACGTGGAGATGAGCTTCTGCGAGCAGGACGACGTCATCGCGCTGACCGAGGAGGTGCTGGCGGAGGTGTGGCGGCTGGTCGGCGTCGACGTGCCCTCGCCGGTCCCTCGGATCACCTACGCCGAGTCGATGGCCCGCTACGGCAGCGACAAGCCGGACCTGCGGATGGGCCTGGAGCTGATCGAGTGCACCGGGTTCTTCGCGGACACCGGCTTCCGGGTCTTCCAGGCGCCGTACGTCGGGGCCGTAGTCATGCCCGGCGGGGCCGACCAGCCGCGCAAGCAGCTCGACGCCTGGCAGGACTGGGCCCGACAGCGCGGCGCGAAGGGGCTGGCGTACCTGCTGGTCAGGGACGACGGCGAGCTGGCCGGACCGGTCGCGAAGAACCTGTCGGAGGCCGAGCGGGCCGGAATCGCCGACCACGTCGGCGCCAAGGCGGGCGACTGCATCTTCTTCGGGGCGGGACCGGTCAAGTCCAGCCGGGCCCTGCTGGGGGCGGCCCGCCTGGAGATCGGACGGCGCTGCGGACTGCTGGACGAGGACGCATGGCGGTTCTGCTGGGTGGTCGACGCGCCGCTGTTCGAGCCGGCCGACGAGGCGACCGCGGCGGGCGACGTGGCGGTCGGGAGCGGCGCCTGGACCGCCGTGCACCACGCGTTCACCAGCCCGCAGGACCTCGACGGCTTCGACGCCGACCCCGCGAACGCGATCGCCTGGGCCTACGACATCGTGTGCAACGGCGTCGAGATCGGCGGCGGCTCGATCCGTATCCACCGCCGCGACATCCAGGAGCGCGTCTTCGAGGTGATGGGCCTGTCCGGTGATGAGGCCCGCGAGAAGTTCGGGTTCCTGCTCGACGCGTTCGCGTACGGCGCGCCGCCCCACGGAGGCATCGCCATCGGCTGGGACCGGGTGTGCCAGCTGCTGGTAGGGGCGGACTCCATCCGCGAGGTGATCGCCTTCCCCAAGAGCGGCAACGGCTACGACCCGCTGACCGGCGCCCCCGCCCCGATCACGACCCAGCAGCGCAAGGAGACCGGGGTCGACACGCCCCCAGAATCGGAGACTCGCCCCTGAACCCGCGGCAGTCGAGGTGGCCCGCCGGAGGCGGAGGCGCCCGAGCAGAGCGAGGGGCTCGGAGCCCCGCCTGGCCCTCCTGCGCATGTCGGTTCAGGCTGGCGCCATCCGGGAATGGCCCACATGTACATCTTGGAGTGCAGCGACGGCTCGTACTACGTCGGCAGCACCACCGACATCGACCGCCGGCTCTCCGAGCACAACTCTCCGGATCTGGGACCGGGGTATACGCGCCGCCGCCGCCGCCCCGGCTCGCCAGCCGTCCCCACAGCCGAAAGCGTGCAACCCCGCACTGAGCATGGCCGGGGTTTCGAGGCTCACTTCGTTCGCATCTCAACCTCCGGCGCAGGCCCTGCGGCGGTTCCGGGGGTTGCGGCGCCCGAGCCGAGCAGGGGGCCTCGAAACCCGACTCGCTCCAGGGGCAAACCGACCGAAGGTTCGGTGGGGAGCGGTGACGCCGCGGTCGTGTCCAATTCGTTATCGCGAAGAGACCAACGATGCGGTCTGCGTCACATAGAGTCACCGACGGCGTGGGGCGATCCCCGGCGCCGCGATGTAGCAGCCCAACGTAGTAGCCCAACGATCTTGAGGTGCCTCTCTTGTCCCAGGAAGCACAGCTGGAGCTCGACACCGGGCCAGCCCAAGGACCGGTGGAGGGCGTCGAGGTCGTCGAGGGGCTCTCGCCGTTTCGGCTCGCGATGCGCCGGTTCCGCCGCGACAAGTTGTCGATGGCCGCCTTCGTCGTCGTCATGTTGTACGTCGTGGCCGCGATCGCCGCGCCGATCCTGGTCCACTTCGGCGTTCTGGACCCCTACTCGTACCACCAGAACCTCACCAACCCGAACCTGGGCGGTCTGCCCAAGGGGGGCCTTGGCGGGATGTCCTCCCACCACCCGCTCGGCGTGGAGCCCGGCAGCGGGACCGATGTGCTCTCGCGGCTGTGGTACGGCATCACCTTCTCGCTGCTGATCGCGCTGCTGGCCACGCTCGTCGCCGTGGCGCTCGGCGTCGTGCTCGGCATCGTCTCCGGGCTCTCGGGCGGGCGCACCGACTGGAGCATCATGCGGCTGGTCGACCTGACCCTGTCCTTCCCGCAGACCCTGATGCTGCTCGCGCTGTCCGCCACCGGCGTCGCGCTCCTGGCGAAGTACCTGCCCGGCAACGAGCACTCGGCCGACGTCAACGGCCTCTACGTGATCCTGGTGCTCGGCGTCTTCGGCTGGGCGAACATCGCCCGGGTCATCCGCGGCCTCGTGCTGTCCATCAGGGAGCGCGAGTTCATCGATGCGGCGCGGTTGCTGGGCGCCTCGCGCCGCCGGCTGTACTTCAAGGAGGTGCTGCCGAACCTCTGGTCCCCGGTGCTGGTCTACTTCACACTGACCCTGCCGCTGTTCGTCTCCGCGCTGGCGGCGCTGCAGTACCTCGGCGTCGGCGTGAAGGCGCCCACCCCCACGCTGGGCAACATCCTCAACGACTCGACCCAGTGGGCCTCGTCCGACTTCACCTACTTCTTCTTCCCCGCCGTGCTGATCGCGCTGATCGTGATCAGCTTCAACCTGGTCGGTGACGGGCTCGGGGACGCCCTGAACCCGAAGCAGGACAGATAGAGAACACAACAGGCTTCGGCAACGCTGGTGTTGCCGTCGGTGCCGCCGAACTCGGCGCGCCACACACAAGAGGAGAGACAATGGCCAGATACACCAAGCGATTCGTCGCCGTGGGTGCTGCGGCCGCGATGGCGGCGAGCCTCGCCGCCTGTGGCAGCGGTGGCAGTTCCGGCGGAGGGTCCGGCAGTAACGGTACCGCCGCGGGCAGCAGGGGCGGCACGCTGAACGTGTACTTCCAGAACACGTTCGACCACACCGACCCGCAGCGGACCTACCTCGGCCTGGAGCTGAGCAACTGGAAGCGCACGGTGTACCGGTCGCTGGTGAACTTCCCGATCTCCAGCAACCCCAAGACGGCGGACACGCCGATGCCCGACCTGGCCACCACCACCGGGACGAAGTCCAACCAGGCCAAGACCTGGTCGTTCACCCTGAAGAAGGGCATCAAGTGGCAGGACGGCAAGCCGATCACCTGTGAGGACTTCAAGTACGGCGCGTCCCGGGTGTTCGCCACCGACACCATCACCGGTGGGCCGAACTACCTGCTGTCCTACCTCGACATCCCGACGAAGAACGGCCAGCCGGCCTACGACGGCCCCTACAAGGGTGACGGCCAGAAGTACTTCGACAAGGCGATCACCTGCGACGGCAACACGATCACCTACCACTTCAAGAAGCCCTGGCCGGACTTCCCGGAGGCCGTGGCCGCGCTGAACATGATGGACCCGTACCGCAAGGACAAGGACCAGGGCAACAAGTCGAACTACCAGATCTTCTCCAACGGCCCCTACAAGCTCCAGGGTGGCACGATGTGGAGCAAGGAGCACGGCGGTACGTTCGTCCGCAACCCGAACTACAGCGCGTCCACCGACAGCAAGAAGCTGCGTGAGGCGAACCCGAACAAGATCGTGTTCAACGTCGGCCAGACCGACGAGACGATCTACAGCAAGCTGATCGCCGACAGCGGCCCGGCGCAGAGCGCGATCACGGACCGGCCCGCGCCTCCGTCGGTGTTCCCGCAGATCACCGGTGCCGTCAAGGAGCGCTCGGTCGACGTGATGTCCCCGTTCGTCGACTACCTGCAGCCGAACGTCAAGGTCCTGAAGAACCTGAAGGTGCGCCGGGCGTTGTACTACGCCACGAACACCAAGGCCTGGATCGACGCCGGCGGCGGTACGCGGTCGTACGCCCCTGCGCACTCGATCGTGAACCCGGCGGTGAAGGGGTACAAGCCGAACCCGTACTTCGACGCCCCGCCGAGCGGTGACATCGCCAAGGCGAAGAAGCTGCTGAAGCAGGCCGGTGTGAAGACGCCGTACCCGCTCACCTTCATGTACGAGAGCACGCCGACCGCCGACAAGCAGGCGGCGGCGCTGAAGGCGACCTGGGACAAGGCCGGCTTCAAGACCACGCTGGACGGCATCGCCAACTCCGACACCTACTACACCAACATCCAGAACCCGAAGAACAAGGCTTCTGTGGTGTGGGCAGGATGGGGTGCCGACTGGCCGTCGGCCATCACGGTGACCCTGCCGCTGTTCGACAGCGTCCAGAACGGTGTCGGCACCAAGGGCGCGACCAGCAACGGGCAGGACTACGGCAACTACCAGTCCGCCAAGGTCAACAAGCTGTTCGACCAGGCCCAGTCCGCAACCGACCTGTCGGCACAGACCACGGCGCTGCAGGCCGCGGACAAGCAGCTGGGCCACGACGTCGCCTACATCCCGTTGGAGATCCAGAAGTTCAACTTCCTGTACGGCTCCAACATCAAGGGCTTCATGACGACGCCTCCGTCGGCGATGTACCCGGACCTCGGTCCGATCGCCGTGAAGTAGCTCCCGACCAGCGCCCTGTGCGCGAGTCCCGGGGTGGGGAGCCACAAGCTCCCCACCCCGGGCACATGCCCGGCCGGTAGAATCCGGCACCAGCACATCCGTCCGCGGCCCGCCCGGCGTGGACGGCCCGTGAGGTGATCACTCCCCGTGTTCGGCTACATCGTCCGACGACTGATCGTCGGCGTGGTCATGCTCATCGTGATGAGCTTCGTGACCTACATCCTGTTCTTCGCCTCGCCGGTCAACCCCGCCCGGTTCGCCTGCGGCAAGGTCTGCGGCCCGGCGCAGATCAAGCAGACCGCCAAGTTCCTCGGCTACGACAAGCCGATGGTGACCCAGTGGGCCGAGTTCATGGAGGGAGTCGTCAAGGGCCGCGACTTCCCCGACGACAAGAAGCAGCGGGAGAGGGCCCCGCAGACCGTGGTGCACTGCTCGGCGCCATGCCTGGGCTACTCCATGCTCAACACGACCACGGTGAACTCCGAGCTCAAGACCGCCTTCCCGGTCTCGTTCTCCCTGGCGATCATCGCGTTCATCATGTGGATGGCCGGCGCGATCACCTTCGGGGTGATCGCGGCCTTGAGACGCGGCACCGTCATCGACCGCGGGATCACCGCGGTGGCGCTGTTGTTCTATGCCTTCCCGACGTTCTGGATCGGTCTGGCCCTGCTCGACTTCGTCTCGATCAAGTGGGGGCTGTGGCCCGCGCCCACCTATGAGAGCATCGCCGACGGCGGGTTCGGGGGGTGGCTGCTGAACACGATCATGCCGGGGTTCACCCTCTGCGTGGTGCTGATGGCCGGGTATCTCCGTATGACCCGCGCCTTCGTGCTGGAGTCGTTCGGTGAGGACTACATCCGCACCGCCCGGTCCAAGGGTGTGCCCGAGCGGAGGGTGGTGTTCAAGCACGCGCTGCGCGCGGCGCTGACACCGCTGGTGACCATGGCGGGCATGGACCTGGCCATCCTGATCGGTGGAGCGATCATCACCGAGACCGTGTTCAACTACCCCGGGCTCGGCAAGCTCGCGGTCACCACGATCCAGACCAACGACCTACCCACCGAGGTCGGGCTGGTGGTGCTGCTCGCGGCCCTGGTCATCGTGGCCAACATCGTCGTGGACGTGCTCTATGCCTACATCGACCCGCGCGTACGCCTGACCTGAGAGGATTTTTCCGTGAGCTTCCTTTCCGTGCGCGACCTCAAGGTCCACTTCCCGACCGAGGACGGCATCGTCAAGGCCACCGACGGACTCTCCTTCGACCTGGAGAAGGGCAAGACCCTCGGCATCGTCGGGGAGTCCGGGTCGGGCAAGTCGGTGTCCAGCTCGGCGATCATGGGGCTGCACCGCGGCACCAAGGCCCAGGTCAGCGGCGAGATCTGGCTGGACGGGACCAACCTGCTCGAGCTGAAGAACGCGCAGATGCGCAAGCGTCGCGGGGGCGACGTGGCGATGGTCTTCCAGGACCCGCTCTCGGCGATGCACCCCTACTACTCCGTGGGCAACCAGATCGCCGAGGCCTACCTGGTGCACCACGACGTCGGCCGCCGCAAGGCCCGGGCCCGCACCATCGAGCTGCTGGACCGGGTCGGCATCCCGCAGCCGGACCGGCGGGTCGACGACTTCCCCCACCAGTTCTCCGGCGGCATGCGGCAGCGCGCCATGATCGCGATGGCACTGATCAACGACCCGAAGCTGATCATCGCCGACGAGCCGACCACCGCGCTCGACGTCACGGTCCAGGCGCAGATCCTCGACCTGCTGCAGGACCTGCAGCGAGAGTTCGGGTCCGCGATCATCATGATCACCCACGACCTCGGCGTGATCGCGGAGGTGGCCGACGACGTGCTGGTGATGTACGCCGGCCGGTGCGTGGAGTACGGCCCCCGCAAGGAGATCCTGACCCACCCGGAGATGCCCTACGCGTGGGGCCTGCTCTCCAGCGTGCCCGACGTGGCCGGTGACCCCGACATCCAGCTGGTGCCGATCCCGGGCAACCCGCCCAGCCTGCTCAACCCGCCGAGTGGCTGCGCCTTCCACCCACGGTGCGCGTACCGTGACCGTGTGCCCGAGAGGCGCTGTTTCACGGAGCTGCCGGAGCTGACCCCGGCAGCCTCCGGTGGCAACCACAGCAAGAGGTGCCACCTGGCCGACGCGCACCAGGTGTTCGAGACCGAGGTGCTGCCCAAGATCGCCCCCGACCTCGCCGAGGAGAATCGATGAGCGAGCCCACCCCCGCCACGCCGCAGGCGCGGGACGCGACCGGAACCGGTCGAGCGGAGTCCGCCTCGGACGCGAGCTTCGCGACCAACGGTGTGCCGGGCCGGCCCGTGCTCTCGGTGGAGAACCTGAAGATGTACTTCCCGGTCCGCGGTGGCGGCGTGCTGCGGCGCGTGGTCGGCCACGTGCAGGCGGTGGACGGGATCAGCTTCGAGGTCGGCGCCGGCAGCTCGCTGGGCCTGGTCGGCGAGTCCGGCTGCGGCAAGTCGACCACCGGGCGACTGATCACCCGGCTCTACAAGCCGACCGCCGGACGCATCGACTTCGAGGGCAACGACATCGCCGGGCTCAGCCAGCGCCGGCTCATGCCGCTGCGCCGGGAGATCCAGATGATCTTCCAGGACCCGACCATGTCGCTGAACCCCCGGCACACGGTCGCCGACATCATCGGTGCGCCGCTGCGGATCCACCAGGTGGTGCCCAAGGACAAGGTGACCGGGCGTGTCAAGGAGCTGCTGGAGACCGTCGGGCTCAATCCCGAGCACTACAACCGCTACCCCCACGAGTTCTCCGGCGGGCAGCGGCAGCGGATCGGCATCGCCCGTGCCATGACCCTGCAGCCCAAGCTGCTGGTCGCCGACGAGCCGGTCTCCGCGCTGGACGTGTCCATCCAGGCCCAGGTGATCAACCTGCTGCAGGACCTGCAGAAGGAGTTCGGGATCGCGTTCCTGTTCATCGCCCACGACCTCGCCGTGGTGCGGCACTTCTGCCCCGAGGTCGCCGTGATGTACCTCGGCAAGATCGTGGAGATGGCCGACCGCGACACGGTCTACAACCACTCCCACCACCCGTACACCCAGGCGCTGCTGTCCGCCGTACCCGACGTGAAGCAAGCCGCGACGGGCCGCCGGATCGAACGGATCCGGCTCGAGGGCGACGTGCCCAGCCCGATCAACCCGCCCTCCGGGTGCCACTTCCGCACCCGCTGCCGGCTGGCCCGGGACATCTGCGCCAAGGTCGAGCCACCCCTGATGCAGATCGGGCCCCGGCACAAGGTGGCCTGCCACTTCGCCGGGGAGCTGAACAAGGAGCCGAAGCAGCCGGTCACCGAGAAGCTGCTCGGAGTCGACGGCGAGGGCAACCCGGTCCAGGGCCAGAGCCCCGACCCGGACCTGAGCCACCCCGGCTACGCCGACAGCTGGTTCGACCTCAAGTCCGGGCAGAAGGTCGGCGCCTGAGCCTGGCGTCCCGGGGCACCCCAGTTTCGTTCGGCCGCAGGGTGCTGCGCGGCTTCATGCACGTCAGCCGGGCGAGTGGGTGGTCCTTGCCTGCTCGTAGGCTGTCCGGGTGGACGATCTCACTCCGCAGGAGGGACTGTTCGACTCACCTGCTCCGGCCGGGCCGACGCGTCCGGGTGGCGGCACGCTGACCGGCAACGACCACGTGTCGGCCCCGCTGGCGGTGCGGATGCGACCCCGGAGCCTGGGCGACCTGGTCGGACAGCAGCACCTGCTGGGGACCGGTTCGCCGTTGCGCCGGCTGATCGAGGCCGACCAGCCGATGTCGTTGCTGCTGTGGGGCCCGCCGGGCACCGGCAAGACCACGATCGCCGCGATCGTGTCCGGCCAGACCGACCGGGAGTTCGTCGAGGTCTCCGCGGTCGCCGCCGGGGTGAAGGAGGTGCGCGCGGCTATCGACGCGGCCCGCTCCCGGCTGGCCTCCCACGGCCAGGAGACGGTCCTGTTCGTCGACGAGGTGCACCGGTTCTCCAAGGCCCAGCAGGACGCTCTGCTCCCGGGCGTGGAGAACCGCTGGGTCACCCTGGTGGCCGCCACCACCGAGAACCCGTTCTTCTCGGTGATCTCGCCGCTGCTGTCCCGGTCCCTGCTGCTCACGCTCGAGCCGCTCACCGATGACGACATCCGTGGCGTGGTACGCCGCGCCCTCGCCGACGAGCGCGGCCTTGCCGGTGCGGTGACGCTGGAGGACGACGCCCTGGAGCACCTGGTCCGGCTGGCCGGCGGCGACGCCCGACGCGCACTGACCTACCTCGAGGCGGCCGCGGGCGCAGGAGTATCGCGGCTCGCTTCGCCCACACCCCAACATCCCGGGGGCGGCGACCCGGGCTCGGGGCCGGAGTCCGCGCGACCGGTGATCGACCTCGAGACCGCCGAGTCGGCGGTCGACCGCGCTGCGGTGCGCTACGACCGGCAGGGCGATCAGCACTACGACGTGATCAGCGCCTTCATCAAGTCGGTGCGAGGCTCCGACGCCGACGCCGCGCTGCACTACCTCGCGCGCATGATCGAGGCGGGGGAGGACCCGCGCTTCATCGCCCGGCGCCTGGTCATCCTCGCCAGTGAGGACATCGGCCTGGCGGACCCGACCGCGCTCCCCACCGCCGTGGCGGCGGCGCAGGCGGTGCAGCTGATCGGCCTGCCCGAGGCCCGGCTGAACCTCGCCCAGGCGACCATCGCGCTCGCGGTGGCGCCGAAGTCCAATGCGGTTATCACCGCGATCGACGCCGCCGCCGCGGACGTGCGGGCCGGAAAGACGGGGCCGGTCCCGGCGCACCTGCGCGACGCGCACTACGCCGGCGCGAAGAGGCTCGACCACGGATCGACGTACCGGTACTCCCACGACGAGCCCTACGGGGTCGCGACGCAGCAGTACGCGCCGGACGAGCTGGCCGACACCCAGTACTACCGCCCGACCTCCCTCGGCGCGGAGGCCACCGTCCGCGAGCGGTGGGAGCGGATCCGCAGGATCATCCGGGACGGGTAGGGTCGGGCAGCATGAACGCGACAACCGTGGCCGCGCTGATCGTGGCGGTCGTGGCGTTGCTCGGCTCCGCGCTGCTGCTCCTGCTCTGGCGGCGGGAGCGTCGGCGGGCAGCCGCGCTCCTCGCGCGTGGCCGTGAGGAGTCTGCGGCCGTGCGGCAGCGCCTCGACACCCTGGCCCTGAGGGTCGACGCCGGCAGCGCGGCTCCGCCGGCCACGGCAGCCGCGGAGTTCCTGATCACCGACGCAGGAACCGGACACGCGGGCGCCCCGGAGAAGCCGGTGCCGGGCCGCGTGGTGTTCGCCGCCGCGTGGGGTGAGCCGCTGCTGCGGGCGGTGGCGCTCGGCCACGGCGTACGCCACGCACTGTCGCCTCGGGTGCGCAACCGGATCTGGTTCGAGATGAAGCGCGAGGTGCGCGCGGCCCGCAAGCAGCGCAAGCGCGAGGTCCGCGCCCACCTGCGCGACCTGCGTGCCGCCCGGCGAGCCGACGAGCACGCTGCATGAGGGGGCGCGCGAGATGAGGCGCGGCTTCTGGTTCATGGCCGGCACCGGCGCGGGCGTCTACCTCACGATCCGGGCGCGGCGCGCGGCCGAGGCGTTCACCCCCGAGGGCCTGCAGGATCGGCTCGCCGGCCTGGGCGTCGGCGCGCGGCTGTTCGGCGAGGAGGTGCGCGCGGGCATGACGGAGAAGGAAACCGAGTTGCGGGAGCGGATCGGACCGAGGCTTGATGGTGTTCCGGAGCTGCGGTCCTCCGGTTTCGAGGCTCACTCGGTTCGCGCCCCAACCTCCGGGAGCGGTGCCTCGACCTCCGGTGACCTGGCAGACAAGGAGCAGACCTGATGGACACCGCCGAAGTACGCCGCCGGTTCGTCGGGCACTTCGAGGCCGCGGGCCACACCGCCGTGCCCTCGGCGTCCCTGCTGCTCGACGACCCGACGCTGCTGTTCGTGAACGCCGGGATGGTTCCCTTCAAGCCCTACTTCCTGGGCCAGGAGACCCCGCCGCACACCCGGGCGACCAGCATCCAGAAGTGCCTGCGCACCCCCGACATCGAGGACGTCGGGAAGACGACCCGGCACGGCACGTTCTTCGAGATGTGCGGCAACTTCTCCTTCGGTGACTACTTCAAGGAGCTGGCCATCGAGCTGGCCTGGGAGCTGATCACGAAGCCGATCGCGGACGGAGGCTACGGCTTCCCGGAGTCGAAGCTCTACCCGAGCGTGTACGAAGGGGACCCCGAGGCCGTCGAGCTGTGGCGCAAGGTGACCGGGCTGCCCGACGAGCGGGTCATCCGGCTGGGGAAGAAGGAGAACTACTGGTCGATGGGCGTGCCCGGCCCGGGCGGGCCGTGCTCGGAGATCCTGATCGACCGCGGCCCGGCGTACGGCCCCGACTTCGACCCGGCCCGGCTGGGACCGGACATGCCGGTGGACCTCGAGGACCGGCTGCTGGAGCTCTGGAACCTCGTCTTCATGCAGGACGACCTGTCCGCCGTCCGGTCCAAGGCGGACTTCGACATCGCGGGCCCGCTGCCGAAGAAGAACATCGACACCGGCATGGGCCTGGAACGGGTGGCGTTCCTGCTGCAGGAGAAGGAGAACATGTACGACATCGACGTCATGTTCCCCGTGATCGAGAAGGCCGAGCAGCTCAGCGGCCGCCGCTACGAGGCCGGCAACCACGAGGACGATGTGCGGCTGCGTGTGGTGGCCGACCATGTCCGGTCCTCGATGATGCTGATCGACGACGGCGTCACCCCCGGCAACGAGGGGCGTGGCTATGTGCTGCGCCGGCTGCTGCGCCGGGCGATCCGGTGCATGCGGCTGCTGGGCTACGAGGACCGGGCACTGCCGGAGCTGATGCCGGTCAGCCGCGACAGGATGGCCGAGACCTACGCCGACCTGCACCAGAACTGGGGGCGGATCTCCCAGGTGGCCTACGCCGAGGAGGACGCGTTCCGCGAGACCCTTCGCGCCGGCAGCCAGATCTTCGACAACGTCGCGAGCAAGGCACGTGCCGCAAGCGAGACGTCGCTCAGCGGGACCGACGCGTTCCTCCTGCACGACACCTACGGCTTCCCGATCGACCTGACCCTGGAGATGGCGGCCGAGCAGGGGCTTCGGGTCGACCAGGAGGGCTTCCGCCGGCTGATGTCCGAGCAGAAGGAGCGGGCCAAGGCAGATGCCCGGGCGAAGAAGGGCCAGCACGCCGACGCCGGCGTACTTCGCGACATCGCCACCGAGCTGGGGACCGCGGTGACCTTCACCGGGTACGACGAGGTGGCCAGCGAGGCCACCGTGCGCGGGCTGGTCGGCGCCGACGGCGAGCGGCTCTCCGCGGCGAGCGCCGGTCAGGAGGTGCGGCTGGTGCTCGACCGCACCCCGTTCTACGCCGAGGGCGGCGGCCAGCTCGCGGACCAGGGGGTGGTCGAGCTGGCCGGCGGCGCACGGCTGGAGGTGCGCGACGTGCAGTCCCCGCTGACCGGGCTGGTCGTGCACACCGCGCGCGTGCTCGAGGGCGAGGTCGGCCTCGGCGAACAGGCCCAGGCCCTGGTCGACGTCGAGCGCCGGCGCTCGATCAGCCGGTCGCACACCGCCACGCACATGGTGCACAAGGCCTTCCGCGAAGCCCTGGGCGAGACCGCGACCCAGGCGGGCTCGGAGAACTCCCCGGGCCGGTTCCGGTTCGACTTCTCCGCTGCCGGGGCGGTGCCGGCGTCGGCGATGGCCGACGTCGAGGCCCGGGTCAACGACCTGGTGCTGGAGGACCTCTCGGTGCACGCGGAGCTGATGAGCCAGTCCGATGCGGTGCGCTCGGGCGCGATGGCGCTGTTCGGCGAGAAGTACGGCGACCAGGTGCGGGTGATCTCGGTGGGCGACTGGGCGCGGGAGCTGTGCGGCGGCACGCACGCGCACAGCTCGGGCCAGCTGGGCGTGGTCAAGCTGCTTGGGGAGTCCTCGATCGGCTCCGGCGTACGCCGGGTCGAGGCGCTGGTCGGTGGCGACGCCTACCGCTTCCTGGCGCGCGAGCACCTGCTGGTGGCCCAGCTCAGTGAGGCGCTGAAGGCGAGGCCGGAGGAGCTGCCCGAGCGCGTCGCCGACATCGTGGAGCGGTTGCGGGCCGCGGAGAAGGAGATCGAGCAGGCCCGCGTGAGGCAGCTGCTGGCCGCCGGCTCGGACATGGCCGCCGGGGCCGAGGACGTGCGCGGCACCAACCTGGTCGCCCAGGTGGCGCCCGGCGCTGCCGGAGGCGACGTACGCACGCTGGCGCTCGACGTCCGTGGACGGCTTCCCACCGACCGGCCCGGCGTGGTCGCGATCGTGGGCGAGAAGGACGGCAAGCCGTCGGTGGTGGTCGCGGTCAACGATGCCGGCCGCGACGCCGGCATCTCCGCCAACGCGCTGGTCCGGGTGGCCGCCGCCGTGCTCGGCGGCAAGGGAGGCGGCAAGGACGACGTCGCCCAGGGCGGTGGCGCCGACGCCGCCGGCGCGTCGGGTGCCCTGGCCGAGGTGCGTCGCGAGCTGGAGGGCCGCTGAGGGTGCCGAACACCTCCGCGGGCCCTCCCGGTGTCCGGCTCGGCGTGGACCCGGGCGAGGCCCGCATCGGGGTCGCGGCGAGTGACCCCTCGGGCATGCTGGCCCACCCCGTCGAGACCGTGGCCAGGGGCACCGGTGACCTCGACCGGCTGGCGGGGTTGGCCGGGGACTGCGAGGCCGTCCTGATCTATGTCGGCCTGCCGCGCTCGATGTCCGGGAAGGAGGGCCCTGCGGCGGGTAAGGTGCGAGCGTTCGCGGCACAGCTGGCCGGTCGGGTCACCCCCCTCCCGGTCCGGCTGTACGACGAACGGCTGAGCACGGTGACGGCCGAGCAGGTGTTGCGGCAACAGGGTCGCAAGGGCAGGAATCGTCGGGCGGTGGTCGACCAGGCCGCCGCGGTCGTGATCCTGCAGGCTGCCCTGGACACCGAGCGCAGCACCGGCCGGTTGCCGGGGGAGCCGGCCGCGAGGAACATGCCCGAGCCCGATGATGCCGGCCAGACGGCACCCGCACGAACGGACGCGAGCGATGACTGAGCCCCCCGACGAGCACGGATCACCATTCGACGACCTGCAACGGCCCGACGACGGAGTACGTCGACGTCGCGGGCGTGGCTGCCTGCCCGTCCTGTTCGGACTCGTGGTGGTGCTGGTCCTGGCACTCGTGGCCGGGTTCTGGATCTACGGGAAGGTGCAGAACGTCGTCGCGGGGCCGGCGGACTACACCGGCACCGGCAGCGGACGGGTGACCGTGCAGGTGCGCGAGGGTGACTCCGCGACCACGATCGGGCAGACCCTGAGGAAGCGCAAGGTCGTCAAGAGCGTGGGTGCCTTCGTCGACGCGGCCCGCAAGGACCCCAAGTCGCAGGGCATCCAGGTGGGCTACTACCAGCTCAAGCTGCACATGCCGGCCGCGGCCGCACTGAAGGTCCTGGACGACCCGGGCAACCTGGTGCAGTCGACCGTGACGGTCCGGGAGGGCGCCCGGGTGCGCGACATCGTGGGCACGGTCGCGCGCAGGACCGACATCTCCCGGTCGTCGATGGTGCATGCGCTGTCGCATCCCGGCTCCCTGGGGCTACCCGCCACGGCGGGCGGGAACCCGGAGGGCTACCTGTTCCCGGCGACGTACACGGTGACGCCGGGAGAGAGCGCCACCAAGCTGCTGCGGCAGATGGTGGCCGAGAGCGCCCAGGCGGACCGCCGGCTCGACCTCGACGGGGGCGCGAGGCGGCTGGGGCTGGCCCCGGAGAAGGTGGTCACGGTCGCGAGCATCCTGGAGTACGAGGCGAAGCGGAACCAGGACTACCCGAAGGTCGCCCGGGCGATCTACAACCGGCTCCACAAGGGCATGGCGCTGCAGTCCGACGCCACCGTCTCCTACGCCTCCGGGGTGTCCAAGCAGGTGTGGACCACCTCGAGGCAGCGGTCGAGCAGCTCGCCCTACAACACCTACCAGCACCGTGGCCTGCCCCCGGGTCCGATCGGCTCGCCGGGACGGCAGACGCTGCATGCGGCGCTGCACCCCGCCCACGGGAAGTGGCTGTACTGGGTGGTGGTCAACCTGCGCACGGGAAGGACCGCGTTCGCCACCACCCTCAAGCAGCACAACCGCCAGGTGAAGCAGTTCAAGAAGTACTGCCGCACGTCCAGTGCCTGTTGACGCCGATGGGTCCCGGATGAGGTGCGGCGTGCTGGGGCACCCGATCGCCCACTCGCTGTCCCCGGTGCTGCACCGTGCCGCGTACGCAGAGCTCGGACTGGACTGGGACTACACCGCGGTCGACGTCACCAGCGACGGGCTCGCCGGCTTCCTCGGCGGCCTCGACGCGAGCTGGCGGGGGCTGTCGCTGACCATGCCGCTGAAGCGCACGGTGGTGCCGCTGCTCGACGAGGCCTCCGACCTGGTCCGGGCCTCCGGTGTGGCCAACACCGTCGTCGTCGGGGAGGGCGGGCTGCACGGGCACAACACCGACGTGCCCGGGGCCGTGGCCGCGCTCCGGGAGCGCAGCGACGCCGTACCCCGACGTGTCCTGGTGCTCGGCGGAGGCGCCACCGCGACCTCCCTGCTGCTCGCCGCAGCCCGGCTGGGATGCACCAGCGCCGTGGTGATGGTGCGCGAGCCGGCGCGGGCAGAACCCACGGTGGCGGCGCTCGCCCGGCTGCCCGAGGCACCGGAGGTGCGGGTGCTCCGGATCGGCGATGACCCCGGGCCGGTGGACCTGGCGTGCTCCACCATCCCCGCCGATGCCCAGTCGCCCGAGCTGGTCGCGGTCGCGACCGCCGCCCCCGTGGTCTTCGACGTGGTCTATGACCCCTGGCCGACCCCGCTTGCTGCGACCGCCGCCGAGGCCGGGCGGACCGTGGTCTCGGGCCTGGAGCTGCTGGTGCACCAGGCGGCCGACCAGGTGCGGCTGATGACCGGCGTGGACGTGGTGCCGCTCGACGCGATGCGTGCCGCCGGCGAACGGGCGCTGGACGTGACCCGATGAATCACGCCGCTCGATTCCCCACCTCCCCCGCTCCGCTCCTCCGGCGGACGATCGAGCGGGGGCCCCGATGAGCATCGCGGCGGTCCTGGTCACGGCTTTGGTCGCGGCGGGGCTCGCGATGCTGGGGCCAGCGGTGATCGCCCGGATCCCCGAGCCGGCGCCACCCGGGCTCGAGCACGAGCGGGACCAGGCGGTCCCGCCCGAGGTGCCGCCCGAGGAGCCGAAGGAGCCGTACGCCGCCATCGCGGCACTGCCGCGGCTGGGCATCGGCATGGCCGTGGTCGCGGCGGTCGTCGGTGCCCTGGTCGGCTGGAGCGTCGGCTGGACCGGTGTGGTGCCGCTGTGGTGCTACGTGGTGCCGCTGGGCGTGGTGCTGGCGGTGGTGGACTGGCGCACCCGACTGCTGCCCACCCGGCTGATCGCCCCGTCGTACGGCGTGGTGGTGGTGCTGGCCCTGGTCGCCGCGTGGCTGGACGGCAGCAGGCACGAGCTGTTCCGCGCCGGCTACGGCTGGCTGGTCTGGGGCGGGGTGTTCGTGCTGCTGTGGCTGGTCTACCCGCGGGGGATGGGGTACGGCGACGTACGACTGTCCGGGCTGCTGGGGATCGCCACCGGCGTCCTGGGCTGGGCGGAGATGCTGGTCGGCCTGTACGCCGCGTTCCTGCTCGGCGGCGTGATCGGGTTCGCGCTGTCCAGGCTCGGGGTGGTGGAACGGAAGAACTACCCGTTCGGCCCGTTCATGGTGCTCGGGGCGGTCATCGGTGTCCTGGTCGGGGCGCCGATAGCGCAGGGTCTCGGCTACTGACGGCGCCCGGGGCGCGGGCATGACTGCGTGAAACACTGACGCCATGCTGCGCTGGCTCACTGCCGGGGAGTCCCACGGCCCGTCACTGGTCGCCGTGCTCGAGGGCCTGCCCGCCCATGTGCGGGTGACCTCCGCCGACATCACCGAGGCACTGGCGCGCCGCCGGCTGGGCTACGGGCGCGGCGCGCGGATGACGTTCGAGCAGGACCGGGTCACGCTGGCCGGCGGCGTCCGGCACGGCGAGACCATGGGCAGCCCGGTGGCCATCGAGATCGGCAACACCGAGTGGCCCAAGTGGGAGAAGGTCATGTCCGCCGACCCGGTGGATCCGGTCGAGCTCGAGGGGCTGGCGCGCAACGCCCCGCTGACCCGGCCACGGCCCGGACACGCCGACCTCGTCGGGATGCAGAAGTACGGGTTCACCGAGGCGCGTCCGGTGCTGGAGCGCGCCTCGGCCCGGGAGACCGCCGCCCGGGTGGCGCTGGGCCGGGTGGCGATGGCGTTCCTGGAGCAGGCGACCGGTGCCCGGGTGGTCTCGCACGTGGTCGAGCTGGGCGGCGTACCGGCCCCGGCCGGGTCGGTGCCCGGACCCGACGACCTCGCCCGACTCGACGAGGACCCGGTGCGCTGCGTGGACCCGGACGCCTCGAACCGGATGGTGGAGCGGATCGACGCCGCCCACGCCGACGGGGACACCCTCGGCGGGGTCGTGGAGGTGGTGGTGCACGGCCTGCCGCCCGGGCTCGGTTCGCACGTGCACTGGGACCGGCGGCTCGACGCCCGGCTCGCCGGTGCCCTGATGGGCATCCAGGCGATCAAGGGCGTGGAGGTCGGCGACGGGTTCGCACTCGCGGCCACCCCGGGGTCGCAGGCCCACGACGAGATCGTCGGCGACGCGGCCCCCCCGGCGAGCGAGGAGGCCGGGCAGCACGGCGGCTTCCGGCGTACGTCGGCACACAGCGGCGGCACCGAGGGCGGCATGACCACCGGCGAGCTGCTCCGCGTGCGGGCCGCGATGAAGCCGATCTCGACCGTGCCCCGCGCCCTGCGCACCGTCGACGTCGCCACCGGCGAGGCCGCCGTCGCGCACCACCAGCGCTCCGACGTCTGCGCGGTGCCCGCCGCCGGGATCGTTGCCGAGGCGATGGTCGCCCTGGTCCTCGCCGACGCGGTGCTGGAGAAGTTCGGCGGCGACTCGGTGCGCGAGACCCGGCGCAACGTGGAGGGCTACCTGGACACGCTGAGGTTCCGATGACCCACCTGTCACAGGTTTCCGAGGTTGACCAGGGAAAACTGCACCTCACCCGGGAGATCGCGTGGGTGAAGAGGGGGTTTCGCAGGTGAACATGGGAGACCCCACCCACGCGGACACAGGCACCCAGCACCCCCGACCGCACGTGGTGCTCATCGGGACGATGGGCGCCGGCAAGACCACTGTGGGGCGGCTGCTGGCCGAGGCGTGGGGGGTCGGCTTCCGCGACACCGACGCCGACGTGGAGCAGGCCGCCGGCAAGGCGGTTGCGGACGTGTTCGTCGAGGACGGCGAGCCGGTGTTCCGGGAGATGGAGCGCCGGGCGGTCGCCGCCGGGCTCGTCGAGCACGACGGCGTGCTGGTCCTGGGTGGCGGGTCGGTGATGGACCCGCAGACCCGGGAGCTGCTGCACGGCCACCGGGTCGTCTTCCTGCGGGTGGGTCTGCGCGACGCGATCGCCCGCGTGGGGCTCGGCGCCAGCCGGCCGATGCTGCTGGGCAACGTGCGGGCACGGACCAAGCAGCTGATCGACCGGCGGACCCCGGTCTACCAGGCGGCCGCGACGTACGTCGTGGACACCGACGGCCGCACCCCGGAAGAGGTGGCCACGGAGGTGCGCGACCTCGTGGCGGGGCCCCGGGACGGCACCCGTGGGTGACGCACCGACCCGGATCCGCGTGACCGGCGCCTCGCCGTACGACGTGGTGGTCGGCGATGGCGTGCTGGACCAGCTGCCCGACCTGCTCGGCACCGGGGCGGAGCGGGTCGCCGTGGCCCACCCGGAGTCGCTCGGCGACCTCGCCGGGCGGGTGGCGGACCGGCTGGCGGACCGGCTGGGGGAGCGGCAGGTGCTGCACCTCCCGCTCCCGGACGGTGAGCTCGCCAAGACGGGGGCGGTGGCAATGGGCTGCTGGGAGCGGCTGGGGGAGGCCGGGTTCACCCGCTCCGACGCGGTGGTGACCGTCGGCGGCGGCGCCACCACCGACATGGGCGGGTTCGTCGCGGCGACCTGGCTGCGCGGGGTCCGCGTGGTGCACGTGCCCACCACGCTGCTCGCCATGGTCGACGCGGCGGTCGGCGGCAAGACCGGCATGAACACCGGTGCTGGCAAGAACCTGGTCGGTGCCTTCCACGAGCCCGCGGGGGTGCTGTGCGACCTCGGCCTGCTGGGCTCGTTGCCGGCACCGGAGCTGGTCTCGGGCATGGCCGAGGTGGTCAAGTGCGGCTTCATCGCCGATCCGGAGATCCTGGCCGTGGTCGAGCGCGGCGGCCTGCCGGGGCCGGGCTCGACCGAGCTGCGCGAGCTGGTCGAGCGGGCAGTCCGGGTGAAGACGGCGGTCGTCTCCGCAGACCTGCGGGAGAGCGGTGGCGCGTCCGGCCACCCGGGCCGTGAGGTGCTCAACTACGGCCACACCCTGGGCCACGCGATCGAGAAGCAGACCCGCTACGGCGTGCGGCACGGGGAGGCGGTCGCCGTGGGCATGGTGTACGTCGCCGAGCTCGCCCACCGCACCGGCCGCATCGACCGGGAGCTGGTGGAGCGGCACCGGTCCGTGCTGTCCCGCGTCGGGCTGCCGACGACGACGAGAGGGGACTGGGACGACCTGCTCGCGAGCATGCGGGTGGACAAGAAGGCGCGCGGGTCGCAGCTGCGGTTCGTGGTGCTCGACGGGCTGGCCCAGCCGGCGGTCCTCACCGGGCCCGCGGTCGCCGACCTGCGGGCGGCGTACGAGGCGATCGGGGAGTGAGGCGGAGATGAAGGTGCTGGTGCTCAACGGGCCCAACCTGGGCCGGCTCGGCCGGCGGCAGCCGGAGATCTACGGCAGCACCACGCACGCGGAGCTGGCCGGGCGGTGCGTCGACTGGGGCCGCGAGCTGGGCCTGGACGTCGAGGTGCGCCAGACCAACCACGAGGGCGTGCTGCTGGACTGGCTCAACGCCGCCGCCGACGACAACACCCCCGTCGTGCTCAATGCCGGCGCCTGGACGCATTACTCCCTGGCGCTGTACGACGCCTGCGCACAGCTGACCGCCCCGCTGGTCGAGGTGCACATCTCCGACCCCGGGAAGCGCGCCGAGGAGTTCCGGCACACCTCGCTGGTGGAGCCGCATGCGGCCGCCACCGTCGCGGGTCACGGCATCGAGGGCTACCGCGAGGCGCTGGAGCTCCTCGCACGACCCGCCTGAGGCACGGGCGGGGCGGTTGCCGGAGCCGAGCCCGCCCGGGGCCGGGTGGCCGTGCCCGGCGCTCAGGTCTCGGAGATCTTCTCGATCAGCGCGGTGGTCGAGATCGCGGGCGTCCGGGGCAGGTACTCGACCCGGCACACGTCGGCGAACTCGTCGAACCGCCCCTTCCAGTCGTCGCCCATGGCCAGGATGTCGGCCCGGTGCTCGACGATGTAGTGCCGCTTCAGCTCGAGGCTCTCCTCCAGGAAGACCTCGTCGACCACCGTGAGGCCGGCGACGATCTCGGTGCGCTCGGCCTGGCTGAACACCGGCTCGCGGCCCTTCTTCGAGAAGTTCAAGGCATCGCTGGAGACCCCCACGATCAGGTGGTCGCCGAGCGCGGCAGCGCGTTCCAGCACCCGCAGGTGGCCGACGTGGAAGACGTCGAACGTGCCGAACGTGATGACTCTCATGGGCTTCCTTCCCCGCCGAGGCGGGACGTGAAACGGCTGGTCCGCGTCAGGGTAGCCGCTGCAGGCCGGGACGCTGCACAGCGACGTGCGGTGGAGGCTTTCCGCGGCTCCGCCGTCACGGGCGGGTGGGACGGTCCGCCGCCGTATACACTTGGCCGCCGGCCGGTGTGACACGCCCGGCACCCCCGACATCGACCCACGAAGAGGCTCACGCACGCATGGCAACGACCAACGACCTGAAGAACGGCATGGTGCTCAACCTGGACGGCCAGCTCTGGCAGGTCGTCTGGTTCCAGCACCACAAGCCCGGCAAGGGCGGCGCGGTCGTGCGCTCGAAGCTGAAGAACATCGAGTCGGGCAAGACCGTCGACAAGACCTTCAACGCCGACGTCAAGGTGGAGGTTGCCAACGTCGACCGGCGCAGCATGCAGTACCTCTACAACGACGGCAGCCACTACGTATTCATGGACACCAGCACCTACGACCAGCTCGAGGTCGCCCCGGAGATCGTCGGCGACGCCGCCAACTTCCTGCTGGAGAACCAGGAGGCCGTGGTGGCCACCAACGACGGCCGGGTGCTCTACGTGGAGATGCCGGCGTCGGTCGAGCTGCAGGTGAAGTACACCGAGCCCGGCCTGCAGGGCGACCGGTCCACCGGTGGCACCAAGCCGGCCGAGCTCGAGACCGGGCACACCATCAGCGTGCCGCTGTTCATCGGGACCGGGGAGAGGGTCAAGGTCGACACCCGCGACTCCTCCTACCTCGGCCGCGTCAGCGGCTGATTGCGGCCGGGATGGCGGCGCGCTCGAAGGCCCGGAAGCGGGCCCTGGACCTGGTGTACGCGGCCGAGATGCGTGGACGCTCGGCCCTGGCGGAGCTCGCGGACCAGGGCGAGCCGGCGAACCCCTACACCGGCGTCCTCGTGCGTGGGGTGGCGGAGCACCGTGAGCGGTTGGACGCGGCGATCGGGCAGTACGCCCAGGGCTGGAGCCTCGCCCGGATGCCGTCGGTGGACCGCAACGTGCTGCGGCTCGCGGCCTTCGAGGTCCTCTACGCCGACGACGTCCCCGACGCGGTGGCGGTCAGCGAGGCGCTGAAGCTGGTCCGCGAGCTGTCCACCGACGAGTCCCCGGCGTTCGTCAACGGGGTGCTCGGCAACATCGTGCGCCACAAGGAGCAGCTGACCGCCTGAGCCCTTGCGCGCCGGCCCCGTGGGCGGTTGGTTGGGGCCATGACAACCGGATGCGACGTGATCGTGCTGGGGCTGGGCCCCGGCGGGGAGTCCGCGGCCTCCTCCCTGGCGCAGGCCGGGCTGCGGGTGGTGGGCATCGACCGCCGGCTGGTCGGCGGGGAGTGCCCGTACTACGGCTGCGTGCCCTCGAAGATGTGGGTCCGGGCCGCCGACGCGCTCGGTGAGGCCCGTCGGGTGCCGGGCCTGGCCGGTGCGGTCGAGGTCACCCCGGACTGGTCGCCGGTCCACCGGCGGATCCGGGACGAGGCCACCACCGGCTGGGACGACTCCATCGCAGTGGAAAGACTCGAGAAGGCCGGGGTGAGCTTCGTCCGCGGCCACGGCCGGCTCGACGGGCCGGGTCGGGTCACGGTCGACGGGACCACCTACGAGGCCCGGCACGGGGTGGTGCTGAACACCGGCACCGAGCCCGGGGTGCCCCCGGTCGACGGGCTGGCCGAGCTGCCGTACTGGACCAACCGCGACGTGTTCGACCTCGCGGAGCTGCCCGGGTCGCTGGCCGTGCTGGGCGGTGGCGCGATCGGCGTCGAGCTGGCTCAGGCGTTCGCCCGGTTCGGGGTCGAGGTCACCGTGGTCGAGGTCGCCGACCGGGTGGTGCCGGCCGAGGAGCCCGAGGCGAGCGCCGTCGTGGCCGGGGCCCTGGCCCGGGACGGCATCCGCGTGCGCACCGGGGCGCGGGTCGCCCGGGCGTCGTACGACGGCGGGTTCCGGCTGGACCTGGACGGCGAGCAGGTCACTGCCGAGCGGCTGCTCGTGGCCGCCGGCCGTCGCAACAACCTCGGCGACATCGGGCTGGGCACGGTCGGCCTCGACCCGGTCGCACGCGTGATCGGGACCGACGAGCGGATGCGGGCCGGTGACCGGCTCTGGGCGATCGGCGACATCACCGGCAAGGGCGGGTTCACCCACGTCTCGATGTACCAGTCGGCCGTGGCGGTCCGCGACCTGCTCGGGCAGGAGGGGCCGTGGGCCGACTACCGGGCCGTCTCCCGGGTCACCTTCACCGACCCCGAGATCGGTGCGGTCGGGATGACCGAGCAGCAGGCCCGGGATGCCGGGCTCCGGGTGTCCACCGGGTCGACGGAGCTCGGAACCCGCGGCTGGATCGCGAAGGCCGACGGGCTGGTGAAGCTGGTCGCCGACGCGGACCGGGGCGTGCTGGTCGGCGCGACGACGGTGGGCCCGTCCGGTGGCGAGATGATCGGACTGCTCGCCACGGCGGTGCACGCCGAGGTGCCCGTGGCCACGCTGCGCGGCATGCACTTCGCCTACCCGACGTACCACCGGGCGATCGAGGCCGCGGTTGCCGATCTGCCCTGATCCCGACTGCTAGGCTGGCCGCCGAGCGACATCCTTTAACGAGCCGTCCGGTGAGGCGGAGAAGGAGGTCTGGCACGCCGATGCCTGCCGATCAACAGACCGGGACAGCCCGGGGGCGCGTCGTCCTCGACGCCCCCGACATCAGCCGGGCGCTGACCCGCATCTCGCACGAGATCCTCGAGCGCAACAAGGGTGCCGAGTCCCTGGTGCTGCTCGGGATTCCCACCCGTGGCGCGCACCTGGCCCGCAGGGTCGGCGACAACCTCGCCCGGATCGAGGGCCGGGAGGTCCCGGTCGGGTCACTGGACATCACCATGTACCGCGACGACCTGCGGATGCGCCCGGCCAGGACGCTGCTGCCCACCGAGATCCCCTCCGGCGGCATCGACGGCCGGACCGTGGTGCTCGTCGACGACGTGCTGTTCTCCGGTCGCACCATCCGGGCCGCGCTCGACGCGATGAACGACATCGGCCGGCCCGACGCGGTCCAGCTCGCCGTACTGGTCGACCGGGGTCACCGGCAGCTGCCCATCCGGGCCGACTTCGTCGGCAAGAACCTCCCTACCTCGCTGGTCGAGGACGTCTCGGTGCTGCTGGCCGAGTACGACGGCGAGGACGCGGTGATGATCGGCGACCGTGGCGAGGAGGCAGACCGATGAGCTCACCCCAGTCCCTGAGGAAGCACCTGCTCAGCGCCGGTGACCTGTCCCGCGACGACGCCGAGCTGCTGCTGCGCACCGCGGAGGAGCTTCGGTCGCTGGCCGACCGGCCGATCAAGAAGCTGCCCGCCCTGCGCGGCCGCACCGTGGTCAACCTGTTCTTCGAGGACTCCACCCGCACCCGGATCTCCTTCGAGGCCGCGGCCAAGCGGCTCTCCGCGGACGTGATCACCTTCTCCGCCAAGGGCTCCTCGGTGAGCAAGGGGGAGTCGCTGAAGGACACCGCGCTCACCCTCGAGGCGATGGGAGCCGACGCCGTCGTGGTACGCCACTGGGCCTCCGGCGCGCCGCACCTGCTGGCCCACTCCGGCTGGTCGCGCAGCAGCGTGGTCAACGCCGGCGACGGCACCCACGAGCACCCGACCCAGGCACTGCTGGACGCGTTCACCATGTGGCGCCACCTCGGTGACCTCGACGGCCGCCGGGTCGCGATCGTCGGAGACGTGCTGCACAGCCGGGTGGCACGGTCGAACGCGCTGCTGCTGCGCACGCTCGGTGCCGAGGTGACCCTGGTGGCCCCGCCCACGCTGCTGCCGTACGGCGTGCAGAGCTGGCCGGTCGAGACGTCGTACGACCTCGACGCGGTGCTGCCCAAGAGCGACGTGGTCATGATGCTGCGGGTCCAGAAGGAGCGGATGAACGCGGCGTACTTCCCGACCGTGCGGGAGTACAGCCGCCGCTACGGCCTGGACGCCCGGCGGATGGCGACCCTGCCCGACCACACCATCGTGATGCACCCCGGCCCGATGAACCGCGGGCTGGAGATCACCGCCGACGTCGCCGACTCGAGCCGGTCGGTGATCGTGGAGCAGGTGACCAACGGGGTCGCTGTCCGGATGGCGGTGCTCTACCTGCTGCTCGGCGGCAACGAGCCTGCCATCGGCGGAGCCGAGCATGGGCAGAGCGGCGGAGCCGAGCATGGGCAGAGCGGCGGAGACGCCGCCACCACCGACGAGGGGGATCGACAGTGACCGACTACCTGATCACGGGCGCCTCGGTGCTCGGCGGTGACCCCGTCGACCTGGGCATCAAGGACGGTGTGCTGGTCTCGGCGGCGCAGGTCGCGGGTGCCGAGCGGGTCGACGCCGCCGGGCTGGTCGCACTGCCGGGCCTGGTCGACCTGCACACCCACCTCCGGGAGCCGGGCCGGGAGGACGCCGAGACCGTCGAGACCGGCACCCGCGCCGCGGCGGCCGGCGGCTTCACCGCCGTCCACGCGATGGCGAACACGGAGCCGGTCGCGGACACCGCCGGCGTCGTGGAGCAGGTGTGGCGGCTGGGACGCGAGGCCGGGTACTGCGACGTGCAGCCGGTGGGGGCCGTGACCGTCGGGCTGCGCGGGGAGCGGCTCGCAGAGCTGGGCGCGATGGCGGACTCGGCGGCCCGGGTGCGGGTGTTCTCCGACGACGGCCGGTGCGTGTCCGACCCGATCCTGATGCGCCGGTCGCTGGAGTACGTGAAGGCCTTCGACGGCGTGGTCGCCCAGCATGCCCAGGAGCCCCGGCTGACCGAGGAGGCCCAGATGAACGAGGGCGAGCTGTCCGGCCGGCTCGGCCTGCGCGGCTGGCCCGCAGTCGCGGAGGAGGCGATCATCGCCCGCGACTGCCTGCTGGCCGCCCACGTCGGCTCCCGGCTGCACGTGTGCCACGTGTCCACCGCAGGCTCGGTGGAGATCGTCCGGTGGGCCAAGCAGAAGGGCTGGAACGTCACTGCGGAGGCGTGCCCCCACCACCTGTTGCTGACCGACGAGTCGGCCACGTCGTACGACCCGGTCTACAAGGTCAACCCCCCGCTCCGGGGCGCCGCGGACGTCGAGGCGCTGCGGTCCGGGGTGGCCGACGGCACCATCGACGCCGTCGCCACCGACCACGCGCCCCATCCGCACGAGGACAAGGACTGCGAGTGGCAGGCGGCGGCGTTCGGGATGCTGGGCCTGGAGACCGCCCTGTCCATCGTGCAGGCCGCCCTGGTCGACACCGGGCTGCTGGACTGGGCCGGGGTGGCCGAGCGGATGTCCCACGCCCCGGCGAGGATCGGCGGGCTGGCCGAGCACGGACACCGGGTCGAGGCCGGTGCCCCGGCCAACCTGGTGCTCTACGACCCGTCGGTACGTCGTACCGTCGAAGCGTCGGAGCTGGCGTCACTGTCGCGGAACACGCCGTACGCCGGCATGGAGCTGCCCGGACAGGTGGTGGCGACCTTCCTCCGCGGGAAGCCGACCGTGCTCGACGGCAAGCTCTGCTGACCAGCGTCGTCCGGCTGACGCTGACGTACGTCCGGTGCTCAGCCGGACGACCCGACATAGCAGATACGCTATGCTTATGCCATGGCAGGGATGGGCAACGACCTGGTGCGCGAGGCCCGCAAGCGGGCGGCGCTGAGCCAGCGCGAGCTGGCCGAGAAGGCGGGCACGACGCAGAGCGCGATCGCGCGCATCGAGACGGGCCGGTCGACGCCCACGTTCGACACCGTGCTGCGGCTGGTGCGGCTGTGCGGACTGGATCTGGACATCATGCTGGTCGAGCGCGACGACTCGGACTGGCATCAGGCAAGACGGTTGCTTGAGCTGACCCCGGAGCAGCGGATCGCCCGGAGCGTGCGCAGCGCCAACGCCATGCTGAAGATCCGGGGGGCTGCACATGACGGCGCCGGCTGAGTTCGCGCCGGACAAGATCCTGACCGTGCTGGTCCGGAACGACGTGGCGTTCGTGGTGATCGGTGGACTCGCGGCGGTAGCACACGGCTCGAACATCCCGACAGAAGACGTGGACATCACGCCCGAACCCAGCGTCGACAATCTGGAGCGGTTGTCGGCTGCCCTCATCGAGCTCGCCGCGCAGGTTCGCTTCGGTGACAAGGCCCTGCCGTTCAACCACAGCGGCGAGTCGTTGGCCGACGCGGGTGTGTGGAACCTGCGCACCTGCTTCGGCGATCTGGACATTTCCATGGTCCCCAACGGGACAGGCGGATACCCCGACCTGGTTCGGGATGCGTCGGACACGGCCGTGCTGGAGGTGAATGTGCCCGTTGCCTCCCTGGCCGACGTGATCCGGAGCAAGCAGGCAGCCAACCGGCCCAAGGACCAACGGGTGCTGCCGGTGCTCCGGAAGATCCTGGCCAGCCGCTACGACGAGCGGACATGACCGGCTCCGGTGTCCGGGCCGGAGGCGATCGGGACGTTGCCTCTTGCCCGCCGGAGGGCGAGGGTCGAGTGTTGTCCGGGGAGGACCGACGAGAGGCGGGACCGCGATGATGGATGCCGGGGCCAAGCAGCGGGTGAAGGATGCGTTGCGGGCCCGGGTGGAGGCCGAGCTCGGTTCATCGCGCCGGGCGGTGTCGGGGGAGCGCTCCGCGTCCGCGCTGGACCGGGAGTCGTCCTACTCGGTCGACGACGTGTCGCAGTCGGACGAGGACGGCGAGCTGGCCGGCCTGCTCGAGGAGGCCGGGCAACGGCGTGAGACCGCGCTGGCCGGGATCGGCCAGCTCGACTTCCGACCCCGGGACACCGTCGCCCCGGGAGCGATCGTCGCGTTCGGGGGTCGCCACTACGTGGTCGGCATGGTGGCGGACGAGTTCGAGTGTGACGGCACCACCTACGAGGGCATCTCCTCCGACTCGCCCGTCTACGCGCGCATCAGCGGGCTGCACGCCGGCGACACGTTCGCCTTCGACGGCCATGAGCACCGGATCGACCTGGTCACCTGACCGGGCAGGCGGTCCGGAACGTGGACCCGGCGCTGGTAGGGTCGGCATCGCTCGACATCCTTTAACCACCGTCCCGTGAGGCGGAGAAGGAGGTACGGCGTGCAGCAGCCTGCACAGGACCCCGCCAGCAAGACCGCACTGCTCGTCCTGGAGGACGGGCGCACGTTCCGCGGTGAGTCGTTCGGTGCCGAGGGGGAGACCTTCGGCGAGGCGGTCTTCGCCACCGGCATGACCGGCTACCAGGAGACGCTCACCGACCCGTCGTACCACCGCCAGGTCGTGGTGATGACGGCTCCCCACGTCGGCAACACCGGCATCAACGACGAGGATCCGGAGTCCCGCCGGATCTGGGTCAGCGGGTACGTCGTCCGCGACCCGGCCCGGGTCCCCTCCAGCTGGCGCTCGCGGCGCTCCCTGCCGGAGGAGCTGCGGGAGCAGGGCGTGGTCGGCATCAGCGGGGTGGACACCCGGGCGCTGACCCGGCACCTGCGTGAGCGCGGCGCCATGCGGGTGGGCATCTCCAGCAGCGAGACCGACCCCGGCGTGCTGCGGCAGCGGGTGCTGGACTCCGCGCCGATGAGCGGCGCGGAGCTTGCCGGCGAGGTCAGCACGGTCGAGCCCTATGTGGTGCCCGCCGTCGGCGAGCGCCGGTTCGTGGTGGCCGCGGTGGACCTCGGGATCAAGGCGAACACGCCCCGGCTGATGAGCCGCCGCGGCATCGAGACCCACGTGCTGCCGGCCACCGCGTCGATCGACGACGTGCTCGCGGTGCAACCCGACGGGCTGTTCTTCTCCAACGGCCCCGGCGACCCGGCCGCCACCACGGACCAGGTCGAGCTGCTGCGCGGCGCCCTGGAGCGGGGGATGCCGTACTTCGGGATCTGCTTCGGCAACCAGCTCTTCGGCCGTGCCCTCGGGTTCGGCACCTACAAGCTCAAGTACGGCCATCGAGGGATCAACCAGCCGGTCAAGGACCGCACCACCGGCAAGGTCGAGGTCACCGCGCACAACCACGGCTTCGCCGTCGACGCACCGCTGGACCGGCCCACCGAGACCCCGTTCGGCACCGTGACGGTCAGCCACGTCTGCCTCAACGACGACGTGGTCGAGGGCCTGGAATTGCGCGACGACCGGGGCGGGCTGAGGAGCTTCTCGGTGCAGTACCACCCCGAGGCGGCCGGCGGCCCGCACGATGCGGCGTACCTGTTCGACCGGTTCTGCGACCTGTTGAGCTCGGCCAAATTCACCCGTGAATCCGGAGAATTGTTCCGCCGGGATGGAGCATTTCCCCCGACTGACAAGGACATTTCCCCGAACTCAACGGAAGGGGGGGAGGGCTGATGCCCAGGCGCGAGGACATCGAGTCGGTGATGGTCATCGGGTCGGGCCCGATCGTGATCGGGCAGGCCTGCGAGTTCGACTACTCCGGCACCCAGGCATGCCGGGTGCTGAAAGAAGAGGGTCTCCGTGTTGTTCTCGTCAACTCCAACCCGGCCACGATCATGACCGACCCCGAGTTCGCCGACGCGACGTACGTCGAGCCGATCACCCCCGAGTACGCCGAGAAGGTGATCGCGAAGGAGCGCCCCGACGCGCTGCTGGCCACCCTGGGCGGCCAGACCGCGCTGAACACTGCGGTGAAGCTGGCCGAGAACGGCGTCCTGGAGAAGTACGGCGTCGAGCTGATCGGCGCCAGCATCGACGCGATCGAGCGGGGCGAGAACCGCGAGTCGTTCAAGAAGATCGTCGAGGAGCTCGGCGGCGAGGTCGCCCGCTCGGCCATCTGCCACTCCCTCGGCGACTGCCTCGCCGCGGCCGGTGACCTCGGCTACCCCATGGTCGTCCGGCCCTCGTACACCATGGGCGGTGCCGGCTCCGGGATGGCCTACGACGAGGCCGGCCTGCGCCGCATCGCCGGGGCCGGCCTGGCCGCGAGCCCGACCACCGAGGTGCTCCTGGAGGAGTCCATCATCGGCTGGAAGGAGTACGAGCTCGAGGTGATGCGCGACCCTGCCGACAACGTGGTGATCGTGTGCTCGATCGAGAACCTCGACCCGATGGGTGTGCACACCGGCGACTCGATCACGGTCGCACCGGCGATGACCCTGACGGACCGGGAGTACCAGCACCTGCGCGACCTGTCGCTGGGCATCATCCGCTCCGTGGGCGTGGACACCGGCGGCTGCAACATCCAGTACGCCGTCAACCCCGCGGACGGCCGGGTGGTCGTGATCGAGATGAACCCCCGGGTGTCCCGGTCCAGCGCACTGGCGTCGAAGGCGACCGGGTTCCCGATCGCGAAGATCGCCGCCAAGGTCGCGATCGGCTACACCCTCGACGAGATCCGCAACGACATCACCCGGGAGACGCCGGCGAGCTTCGAGCCGACGCTGGACTACGTGGTGGTCAAGGTGCCGCGGTTCGCGTTCGAGAAGTTCCCGGGCGCCGACCCGGTGCTGACCACGCACATGAAGTCGGTCGGCGAGGCGATGGCGATCGGACGCAGCTTCACCGAGGCGCTGCAGAAGGCGCTGCGCAGCCTGGAGGACCCCTCGGCACCCTTCGACTGGTCCCACCGGTACGAGGACCTCGACAAGGACACCCTGCTGCGGGCCGCCGCGGTGCCGCACGACGGCCGGCTGCGCGACGTCATGGACGCGATCCGCGCCGGTGCCACGCACCAGGAGGTGCACGACGCCACCGGCATCGACCCGTGGTTCTGCGACCAGCTGTGCCTGGTCAACGAGGTCGCCCAGCAGGTCATCGAAGCCCCCGAGCTGACCCCGGAGCTGCTGCGCCGTGCCAAGCGGCACGGGTTCGCCGACGCCCAGCTGGGCCGGATGCGTGACATCCGTGCGGACGTGGTCCGCGGGGTGCGCCACGCGCTCGGCATCCGGCCGGTGTACAAGACCGTGGACACCTGTGCGGCAGAGTTCGCCGCGGCCACGCCGTACCTCTACTCGTCGTACGACGAGGAGACCGAGGTGACCGCGCGCGAGAATCCCGCGGTGATCATCCTCGGGTCCGGTCCCAACCGGATCGGGCAGGGCATCGAGTTCGACTACTCGTGCGTGCACGCGTCGCTGGCCCTGAGTGCGGCGGGCTACGAGACCGTCATGGTCAACTGCAACCCGGAGACGGTCTCCACCGACTACGACACCTCGGGTCGGCTGTACTTCGAGCCGCTCACCCTCGAGGACGTCCTAGAGGTAGTCCACGCGGAGCAAC
>JBOHDO010000108.1:0-32159 GCA_050699415.1 Marmoricola sp. | reverse complement strand
TCGAACGTGCCGAGTTTCTTGTTGTATGCCGCGATCTCTCGCTCACCCTGGTAAACCTGGATGCCCACCGTGGTCTGGTTGTCGTCCGCGGTGGAGAAGATCTCTGAGCGCTTGGTGGGGATCGTGGTGTTCCGCTCGATGAGCTTGGTCATCACGCCGCCCTTGGTCTCGATGCCCAGGCTCAGCGGCGTGACATCGAGCAGCAGCACGTCCTTGACCTCGCCCTTGAGCACGCCGGCCTGCAGCGTCGCGCCGATGGCGACGACCTCGTCGGGGTTGACGCCCTTGTTCGGCTCCTTGCCGTTGAGCAGCTCCTTGACCAGGTCCGTCACGGCCGGCATCCGGGTCGAGCCGCCCACGAGCACCACGTGGTCGATGTTGGCCACGTCGACGCCGGCGTCCTTGAGGACGGACTTGAACGGCGAGGTGGTGCGGTCGAGCAGGTCCGAGGTCATCCGCTGGAACTCGCTGCGGGACAGCTTCTCCTCGAAGTGCAGCGGACCGGACTCGCCGTGGGTGATGTAGGGCAGGTGGATCGTGGTCTCGCTGGAGCTGGACAGCTCGATCTTGGCCTTCTCAGCGGCCTCCTGCAGCCGCTGCAGCGCGATCTTGTCCTGGCTCAGGTCGACACCGTTGCCGTCCTTGAACTTCTTGACCATCCACTCCACGACCCGGGCGTCCCAGTCGTCACCACCGAGGTGGTTGTCGCCGCTGGTCGCCTTGACCTCAACGACGCCCTCGCCGATCTCCAGCAGGGAGACGTCGAAGGTGCCGCCGCCGAGGTCGAAGACCAGGATGGTCTGGTCGGTCTCGCCCTTCTCCAGGCCGTACGCCAGCGCCGCCGCGGTCGGCTCGTTGACGATCCGGCTCACGTTCAGCCCGGCGATCTCGCCGGCCTCCTTGGTGGCCTGGCGCTGCGCGTCGGAGAAGTACGCCGGCACGGTGATCACCGCATCGGTGACCGTCTCGCCCAGGTAGGACTCGGCGTCGCGCTTCAGCTTCTGCAGCACGAAGGCGCTGATCTGTTGGGCGGTGAAGTCCTTGCCGTCGATCTTCACGTTCCAGTCGGTGCCCATGTGGCGCTTGACCGACCTGACGGTGCGCTCGATGTTGGTGACGGCCTGCCGCTTGGCAACCTCACCGACGAGCACCTCGCCGGACTTGGCGAAGGCCACGACGGACGGGGTCGTCCGCGAACCCTCGGCGTTTGCGATGACGGTGGGTTCGCCACCCTCGAGGACGGCCACGACGGAGTTCGTCGTACCCAGGTCGATGCCGACCGCTCGTGCCATGTTGTCTCTACCTCCGGTTGGATGCGCGTGCGGGTCCGACCCCGTGTTCGGGGAGCCCGGCTGCATGCTGGTTGCTCGTGGATCATGGTGTCAAACAACCTGAGCCCATTCAACTCAGGTTTTCTGACTGTGGGGACAACGTGGAGAGGGGACCCGTTGTTCCCGCTCGCCCCGGGGGAACCCGGTCGGCGAGGAATAGTCTGGGCCGCTGCGGTGTAGGCACCTGCATGACTGTCCCGAACCTCACCATGAACGACGGCCGCACCATCCCCCAGCTCGGTTTCGGGGTGTTCCAGGTCGACCCGGCGCAGACCGCGACGGCGGTCGCGCAGGCCCTGGAGGTGGGCTACCGCCACATCGACACCGCACAGATGTACGGCAACGAGGAGGGCGTCGGCAAGGCGCTGCGCGAGTCCGGCCTGGCGCGCGAGGACGTGTTCGTGACCAGCAAGCTGAACAACGGCTTCCACCGGCCCGACGACGCCCGCCGGTCCTTCGCGGAGTCGCTGGAGCGGCTGGGTACCGACCACGTCGACCTGTTCCTGATCCACTGGCCGCTGCCCACCCGGTACGACGGCGACTTCGTGTCGACGTGGAACACCCTCATCGAGCTCGCCAGGGACGGCCGGGCGCGCTCGATCGGGGTGTCGAACTTCCAGGTGGCGCACCTCGAGCGGCTGGCGGCCGAGACCGACGTGGTGCCCGCGGTCAACCAGGTGGAGCTGCACCCGTTCTTCGCCAACACCGACGTCCGGGCGGCCGACGAGAAGCGCGGCATCCTCACCGAGGCCTGGTCGCCGATCGCGAAGGGCCAGGTGGTCGAGGACCCGGTGATCGGCCGGATCGCCCGCGAGACGGGGCGTACGCCGTCCCAGGTGACGCTGCGCTGGCACCTGCAGCGCGGGAACATCGTGTTCCCCAAGACCACGCACCAGGAGCGGATGCGGGAGAACTTCGAGGTCTTCGACTTCGAGCTCTCCGATGCCGACCTCGCCGCCATCGACGGTCTCGACCGGGGTGCCGCGGGTCGGCTCGGCCCGGACCCGGACGAGTTCGACTTCGTCGGCTGAGGCGCTTGGATCCACCGGCAGTCTCGGCGGCGCCGCAATGTCGCAGCGCCGCCGTGCCTCAGGGGTTACCTTGCTCGCGTGGCGTGCGCGAACTGTGGAGCCGCTGCGGCGTCGTCGGAGGACCTGTGCCCCGACTGCAGCCGCCGGGTTGCCCAGCCCCCGGCGATGCCGGCCCCGGTCCCCGGTCTCGGCTCCCTACCAGTCTTCCTGGAGACGGGCCGCAAGGCCTCGCTCGGGGTCAGGCAGCGCCGTGGCGGTTCGGTGCTGCTCGTGGCGCCGCGGGGGCTCGGCAAGGGCAGGACGACCGAGTTCCCGATGGACCACATGGGCTGGGCCAACGCCTGGCGGGCCTTCCGTACGGCGGACCCGGCCGGTGCGGCGGCGTACGCCGGAAGGGCGGCCGAGCGCGCCGGGCAGGACCGGCGCCGGGCCGAGCAGGCCGCGGTGGCCCACGGGTGGACGGTGCTCCGCAACGGTGAGCAGGCGGTGCTGTCGGTCCAGCAGGACGGGCTGCGCATCGACGTCGGCGGTACGCCGCGCACCATCGCGTGGAGCTCCGGGCTGACCGTCGGCCTCCCCGGCCCGACCACGGCCACGCTCAGCGGTGCGGGTGTCGACGAGGAGCTCGAGTTCGCCAGTCCCGGCGAACAGCGCCGCTTCGGCTCGAGCCTCGCGGCGGTGCAGGCCACCGCGAACGCGGCGGGGGCACGGCTGGATGTGCCCGGCCCGGCCACGGCCGGCGTACCGATGAGGACGCGGCTGCCGATGACCACGCTGACCGCGGCCCCGAACGGGAGACCCTTCGTCGACCTCGGACTCGTGACAGCCACCGTGGCCATGAGCCGGAACACCTTCTCCGACCTCGGATCGGACGTGAAGAGCACGTTCGGCGGGAACCTCGGCGGCGTCGAGCGGGCACTGGACCGGGCGCTGGAGATGGCCAAGGACCGGCTCAGCGACGCCGCCCGGCAGGTCGGCGCCGACGCGATCGCTTGCGTCAGGTTCTCGGTGGCCTCGGTGCAGAGCGCCGGCGACCGGTCGCAGACCGTGGTCGCCAACGGCACCGCCATCGCCACCGCGTCGACGACCGCGGGAGGACCTGGCGCCTGACCGGTCACCCGCTCGGCGGGCCGCGTGGGCGTCCGGCCCGTCAGGCGCAGGCCACTAACGGATCCGCACCTGGACCGCGTTGGAGGCCCGGTTCGCCCCCGGGTCGTAGACCCGGAAGAGGTTGAGTCCGCTGTGGCCGCTCATCACATAGGTCTGGAACGTGCCCATCTCGACCGACGCCTGGGTCGGGAAGTCGCCCCAGGCACCGCCCTCCTTGCGCTGTACCTGCAGGGCGACATTGTCATGACCGGGGTAGCGGCCGGTCAGGTTGATCCGCTGCATCGGCTGGACCGACACCGGCGAGGCGTGCAGCCGGATCCCGTGCCGCTTCGCCTTCGCATGGTGGCGGTGGTGGGCCCGGTGCGACGCCTTCGCGTCGTGGTGGCTGGTCGCCTGGTGCGGCGTCGGCTGCTGTGAGGGCTGCGGCAACGCGGAGCTCGGCAGGGTCTGCACCGGCTTCGCGTCAGCCGGCGGGCTGGTGCCCGGGTCGCTCAGGCCGAGCGCGTGCACCACCAGCCAGGTGCCCAAGGCAACCACCACGCAGAACCCGAGAAGGAGGAGCCCGGCCTTGCGCAGGACCGTGTTCACCTCACTGCGTTCGTCGTCGTCCACGTGCCCGAGCCTAACGATTCCGACGCATCCCACGCGCCGCCGCTCCCGTCGCGGACGCGGGCCCACCGCCACGTGGGGTGGTCAGCGCGGGTCGAGCACCACGACCGGGATCTCGCGCGGGCACCAGGACTGGTAGCTCTCGTAGTCGGCGTACAGGTCGACCAGGCGGGGCCACAGCCGGTCCCGCTCCTGCGAGCCGGCGGTGCGTGCCCGGACCCGGTGGCTGCCGCGCCGCGTCAGCACCTCGGCGTCCGGGTTCGCGGTGAGGTTGAGGTACCAGGCCGGGTCGTGGGGCCGGCCGCCCTGGCTCGCCACCACCACCAGCCGGTCGTCGCCCTCGAGGCAGATCAGGGGCGTCTCGCGTAGCCGCCCGCTCCGCCGTCCGGTGTGCCGCAGCACGCACACCGGTGCCCCGCTGCCCGGGAACCGCCCGCCCACGCGGCCGTCGGTCCGCTTGAAGACCCACACGTTCGCCCGTGCGGCGTACTTGATGACCTGGCGGGCGTACTCGCTGTCCAGCCCCGGTGGCTTGCGCTTCATGTGCGGCTCCAGACCAGCTCGTCGACCATGCGCACCGAGCGCCAGCCCTGCGGCGTCCGGACCAGCTCGTGATGGTAGTAGCCGCCGACCTCCCACAGCCTCTCCGTGCCGTCCGGAGCCACCGACACCATGGGGTTGGTGAAGTACGCCGTGGCGCGGGCCCGGTCACCGTGCAGGTCGATCGCCACCTGGCCGATGAGGTGCTGCCAGCGGTCGAAGCCCTCGAGGTTGCGGATGAACGCCTTCGCCTCGTCCCGGGTGGTGGCCGGGCCGCCGCTGGAGGTGTAGTCCAGGACCGCGTCCTCGGTGAAGACCTCGTCGATGCCGTCCCACCTCCCGGTGTCGACCGCCCGGGTGTAGCGGGTGAGCAGGTCGACGATCTCCTGGCGGTCGGCGAGCTCCTGCACGTCCATGGCCCGACTCTGGCACATCGAGTGGAACGTGTTCTAGTCTTGGCGTCATGCGGTTCACCTACGCCGAGGCGATGACCGACGCGTCCTACTACGCCCCGCTCGCCCAGGCAGCCGAAACGGCCGGCTACACCTCGATGACGGTCGCGGACTCGCTGATCTACCCACGCGAGTCGGACACGACCTATCCCTACACCGACACCGGCGACCGGGAGTTCCTCGAGGACAAGCCGTTCATCGAGGCGCTGACCCTGGTCACCCACCTCGCCGCAGTGACGCAGACGCTGCGGTTCACGCCGTTCGTGCTCAAGCTTCCCGTGCGCCCACCGGTGCTCGTGGCCAAGCAGGCCGCGTCGATCGCCTGGCTCTCCGGCAACCGGCTCGGGCTCGGCGTGGGCCTGTCGCCGTGGCCGGAGGACTTCACCGCGCTCGGGGTGCCGTGGCGGCGTCGCGGCCGCCGGATGGACGAGTGCATCGACATCGTGCGCGGGCTGACCACCGGGGAGTACTTCTCCTACCACGGTGAGTTCTTCGACATCCCGGAGATGAAGCAGACACCCGCACCGACCCGGCCGGTCCCGATCCTCGTCGGCGGGCACTCCGACGCGGCGCTGCGCCGTGCCGTCACCCGCGGTGACGGATGGATGCACGCCGGCGGCGACGGCGAGGAGCTGCACCGGCTGCTCGGCAGGCTCGCCCAGATCCGCAAGGAGGAGGGCGACGAGCGCGAGGACTTCGAGGTGCACGTGATCTCGTACGACGCCTACGACCCCGACGGCATCAAGCGGCTCGAGGAGGCGGGCGTCACGGACTGCATCGTCGGCTTCCGGGTGCCCTACATCAAGGGCCCGGACACCGAGCCGCTCGCAACCAAGGTGAAGCACCTGGAGTCCTACGCCGAGAAGGTCCTCGCCCGGGTGGGCCCGTGACCGAGGCGACCGCGCGCTTCCGGGAGGCGGTCGCCGAGGCCGAGGAGCTGATCTGCAACCCCCCGTTCGCCTGCTCCGGGCAGGAGTTCGCCGAGGGGCTGGACTACCTGGCAGGCAGCATCCGGTCGTCGCTCCAGATGGCCTTCGACTACGACCTCGAGCACCCGGTGCTGATCAACCCCACCCACCAGTACGCCCGTCAGGGGTTGGACAACCCGGATGCGATCTACTTCAACGCCGCTCTCGACGGCGACGCGTCGTACGTCGTCTCCGGCACGCGTGGCACCACCACCGACCTGTCCTTCCAGGTCATGGACGGCACCTACTCCGAGTCCGGGGCCCCCACCACGCTCGCAGCCTTCGACGACCGCGAGCTCGACGTCGCCGACGACGGGTCCTTCTCGTGGCGCTTCGGCCCCGCGCTCGGCCTGCGCAAGGGCAGCACGCTGATCGTGCGCGAGGTCTACGACGACTGGAGCACCGAGCGCCGCGGGCAGATCCGCATCCAGCGGGTCGACACCGCGGGCGTCCCGCGCGCGGCACCGGAGCAGGACCGGGTCGCCCGCCGGTTCGACGTGGCGGCCAGGCTGCTGGTCGGCCGGATCAGGACGTGGTTCGCCTTTCCCGAGTGGTTCACCTACAGGGAGCCCGTGAACACACTGACGGCCCCGCAGGTGACACCGGGCGGGCTGGCCTCGCAGTTCAGCTCGATCGGCCACTACGACCTCGACGACGACCAGGCGATGGTCGTCACGGTCCCGGTGTGCGAGGCGGCGCCCTACCAGGCCATCCAGGTCGGCTCGCGGTGGTACGTCTCCACCGACTACGAGCACCACCAGACCTCGCTCACCCGCGCCCAGTCCGTGGTTGATCCCGACCGGATGATCCGCTACGTGATCAGCCAGCGCGACCCCGGCCTGGCGAACTGGCTCGAGCTCACCGGCCACCCCCGAGGCGTGATGATGCTGCGCTGGCAGCGCCTCTCCCGCCCACTGCGGGCCGCCGACGGGCCCACGGTCCAGGTGGTTCCGTTCGACGCCGTGCGCGACCACCTGCCCCACGAGCAGGCCGTGACGCCGGCGGAGTACGCCGCCCGGATCGGGGCGCGCCAGGTCGGCGTGGCCCGGAGGATGATCTCGTGAGCACGCGGACGCCCTGGAGGCACCGATGGGCCTGCTGACGGACAAGGTGATCGTGCTCTCCGGGGTCGGCCCCGGGCTCGGACGCGCGCTCGGCACCGAGGCCGCCCGGATGGGCGCGGACCTGGTCCTGGCCAGCCGCACGGAGCGCCGGCTGGCGAAGATGGCCGCGGTGGTCCGCGAGCAGGGTCGGCAGGCGCTCGTCTGCCCGACCGACATCGAGGACGAGGACGCACGACGGCGACTCCTCGACGCGGCGCTCACGGAGTTCGGGCACGTCGACTGCCTGGTCAACAACGCGTTCGGGATCCCGCCCATGGACCCGATCACCACCATCGCGCTCGACCGGCTGCGCGCCGCACAGGAGACAAACGTGTTCGCCCCGCTGCGGCTCTCCGCGCTGTTCGCCGACGCACTCGCCGAGAGGGCCGGCTCGATCATCATGGTCAACTCCTGCGTCCTCTACGGCTCCGAGCCGGAGTACGCCGGCTACAAGCTGTCCAAGGGAACGCTGGCCCACCTCGCGTCCTCGCTCGCGACCGAGCTCGGGCCGCGCGGCATCCGGGTCAACAGCGTGGCGCCCTCCTACATCTACGAGGAGATCAACAAGGCCTACTTCGACTGGCTGGCCGACGAGCAGGGCACCACCCACGAGGAGATCTACCGGCAGAAGGCAGCCGCCACCGACCTGAAGCGGCTCGCCACCCCCGAGGAGGTCGCCCGCGCGACCCTTTTCCTCGCCTCCGACCTCGCTGCGGCCGTCACCGGGCAGGTGCTCAACATCGACTGCGGCGAGTTCCATGGCCACTGAGCCCGCCGGCAGCTGACCATGGCCGACAACGTGATGCAGCGCGAGCGCGCCGACGTGGGCTCCTACGACGACATCGCCGCCGCAGCCAGGCGCACCACCGGGCTGACCGACATGGGCGGCACCGACCACGAGGAGGGGCTGCGCGTCCTCGTCGACGACCTCGCCTCACCCGAGGCCGGGCTGACCCCGCGCGGCAACTACTTCCAGCGCTCGGAGGTCAAGAGCGCGCTGGTCGGCCGGCTGCTCACCCAGGCCCAGCTCGACGAGCGGCCCGAGCACGTCGACGTCCCGATCGAGCGGCCCGTCTTCGTGATGGGGCTCCCCCGGACCGGGACCACCGCACTGCACCGGCTGCTGCACGCGGACCCGAGGGCGCAGGGCCTGGAGATGTGGCTCACCCAGTACCCGCAGCCCCGCCCGCCGCGGGAGACCTGGGACTCCGACCCCGTCTTCAGCGCGATGCAGCAGGCGTTCACCGCGCACCACGTCGCGCAGCCGGAGTACCTCGGCATCCACTACCTCGACGCGACCTCGGTCGAGGAGTGCTGGCGGCTGCTGCGCCAGACCGGCAAGTCGAGCTCGTACGAGTCGCTCGCCAACGTGCCCCGCTACTCCGCCTGGCTGGCGCGGCAGGACTGGACCGACGCCTACCAGCGGCACCGGCAGAACCTGCAGCTGATCGGCCTCAACGACCCCGCGAAGCGCTGGGTGCTGAAGAACCCCTCACACCTCGTGGCACTCGACGCCCTGATGACGGCGTACCCCGACGCGCTGGTGGTGCACACCCATCGCGACCCGGCCACGTGCATCGCCTCGTCGTGCTCGCTCTCGGCCGAGACCACCGCCGGCCACTCGACCACGTACGTCGGCGAGGTGATCGGGCGCACCCAGCTCGACCTGTGGTCGCGGGCCTGGCGCTCCTTCCACGAGGCGCGCCCGCACTACGACCAGGCCCAGTTCGTCGACGTCGCGTTCGAGGACCTCGTCGCGGACCCGCTCGGCGTGGCCCGACGGATCCACCGCCGGTTCGACCTGCCCTGGACACCCGAGGCGGAGCGGGCGATCGCCGAGCTCGCCCACGAGGCAAGGCACGGCGTGGCGCGGCCGTCGCACTCCTACCGGCTCGAGGACTACGGGCTCACCGAGGAACAGGTGCGCGCGCGGTTCGGCTGAAGGGCGCTCAGGAGCCCGAGGAGTCCTCACCGCCCCGCAGCGCCTTGACGCCCCACAGGCCGAGGACGGCGCCGATGGCCAGGTTGACCACGATCAGCACCCCGTGCGCGACGTAGTAGCCGGTCGGCCGCTCCTCGGGGGTCTCGATGAGGGCCTTGGTGAACCGGGCGTAGGTCAGCCAGTTCCAGATGCCGACGGCGAGCAGGACCAGGGCGTGCTTGCGTTCGAGCTTCACGGGTCGAGGATAGGCGGCGGCCCGCGGGCCTGCGGTTTGGGACCAAACGGTGAGGTCACCCGCCACGCCAGGAGTAGGCGATCACCACATGAGTCACGGTTTTCCCTGGTTCACCTGGGAAAACCTCGCGGCTTCACAACAGCCCGTCCCGCCGCGCGATGGCGGCGGCCTCGGTCCGCCCGGAGGCACCGAGCTTGGCCAGGATGTTGGAGACGTGCACCGACACGGTCTTGGTGGAGATGAACAGCTGCCGGGCGATCTCGCCGTTGGTGCGGCCCTCGGCGACCAGGCCGAGGATCTCCCGCTCCCGGCGGGTCAGCTCCGTGGTGCCCGACGTGGCGGGCGGGGCGATGGACCCGAGTTGCTCGAGCAGCGGCTTGGCGCAGAGCCGGTCAGCGACGTCGGTGGCACGGGCTGCCTCCTCGGCCGCCTGCTCGGTGTTCCCGGCGGCACGCAGCACGGCGGCCAGCCGGGCGCGGCAACGGGCCACCTCGTACACCTCGCCGAACTGGTCGAACAAGGTCACCGCCTCCCGCCACGCCTCCAGCAGCGCGGCGACGTCGGTCTCGTCATCGAGCAGCCACCCGAGGTGCAGCCGCTCGGCCCGGGCCCGGGCCAGCCAGGCCTGCCCCTCGATGCCGAAGGGCCGGGACCGCTCCACCAGAGTCTCCTGCACCCGGGCACAGTCGGCCATCAGCCGGTCTGCCGTGGCGAGGACCTGCTCGCGCTCGGCCGTGGGCGTGCTGGAAGCGGCGGCAACCAGCTGCCCCAGGGTGAGGGCGGCCAGCCGGACCCGCGCCTGGAAGGGGGGCTCCCAGAGGTCGGCCAGCGTGGTGGCGGCGTCGTCGTAGGCGGCCACGGCGGCGGCCGCACCGTCGCGTATGCCGCACAGGTCGATCGCCGCGGCACCGGCGAGCACGATGATCAGGCCGTCGCGCCGCCACCGCTCCCGGACCGCAGGAAGGCCACCCAGGGCCGCGGTGTCACCACGGCCCGCGGCCACCAGCAGCTCGGTGGCGACCAGCAGGGCGCGCAACGTGGCCGGTGGAACCTCGCCGGAGGTGTCGGTGACCCGCACGGTCTCGTCCCAGTCACCGAGGACGTAGGCGAGCATGGCGATCCGCAGCCGGGAGTCGAAGCCGAACGGCGCCCAGGGCCGCCGGGTACGCCGTGCCAGCCGGTCGGCCTCGGCCCACATCGCCCGGGCCTCGGCGTGCTCGGCGTACTCGTAGTGGATGGCGCCGAGCCGAAACAGCGCGGCCAGCTGGTCCTCGACGTCACCGCGCGTGCGCGCCTCCTCGACCGACTCCTTCAGATCGGCCCGGGCCGTGGCGCCGAAGTCGTCGAACTGGTTGAGCCGGCTCAGGAACATCCGCACGTCGGCCGCCACGCCGGGCAGCTCCAGCCGGCCGGCCAGGTCGAGCGCCTCGTCCGCGGCCTCCCTCGCCGCGGCGTAGTCGTTGCGCATGATCTGCGACCACGCGTGCACCGCCAGCAACCGGGCGCGCAGCGGGCTGGGGTCCGGACCGACCAGGTCCAGGCCCTCGGAGGTCATGTCGTACAGGTCGCTGTCGGACTCGGTGTGCAGCGCACTCTCCGCCTTGGCCAGCAGCAGCTGGGCCCGGTGGGACGGGGCGGCGTCCGCAGGCAGCTCCGCCAGCTGGGCCTTCACCAGGCCCAGCGCCCGCAGCGGGTGGCCCGAGCCCGCGATCGCCGCCGCGGTCTCGCTGACCAGGCCGGACAGCTCCGGCGGCTGGTCCATCTCCTTCGCGGCCCGGCCGTAGAGCTCCATCGCGGTCTGGAAGTGGCGGGCGGCCTCCTCGGGACCGCCCCCGCCCAGCGCCTGCCGACCGGCCTCGATGCTCGCGAGCAGCGCGGTCGGGTAGTCGTGGGAGGCGTGGGCGTGCCGGGCCAGCGCGGCGGGGCTGGTGCCGTCGACGCGGTTGCGGATGGCCTCGGCGTACGCCGTGTGCAGCCGCAGCCGCTCACCCGGCAACAGGTCGTCGTGCACCGCCTCCCCGAGCAGGGCGTGCCGGAACATGTAGTCGTGCTCGCCCGAGCGCACCAGCACGTGCTGGTCAAGCGCGTCACGCACCGCCGCGTCGAACCCCGGGCCGGACAGGCTGCTCACCGCCGCGAGCAGGTCGTGCGGCACCCGCTGGCCCGCCACGGAGGCCTCGCGGATCAGCGTGCGGGTGTCCTCGCCGAGCCGGTCCAGCCGCACCAGCAGCAGGTCGGCGAGGTCCTCGGGCAGCGTCCAGCCGCCGCTGAGGAAGGCGCCGACCAGCTCCTCGACGTAGAACGGGTTCCCCTCGGAGCGCTGCACGATGCGCTCGACGTCCTGGGCGTAGCCCTGGGCGGCGCCGCCGGTGATGGCGTCGACCATGCGTCGTACGTCGGGGTCGGCCAGGGGGGACAGCTGCAGCCGCTCGACACCGGGCACCCGGGCCCACTCCGCGACGGTGCGGCGGAGCGGGTGGCGGCGGTGCAGGTCGTCGGAGCGGTAGGAGACCACCAGCCCGACCGGTCCGGCGAACCCGCGGGCCAGCAGGAAGCTGACCAGGTCGCGGGAGGAGCCGTCCGCCCAGTGGGCGTCCTCGACGACCACCATCACCGGCGACCGGCCGGCCAGGTCCTCCAGGAAGGCGTGCATGGAGGCGAAGATCTCGGCGCGGTCCAGCCCCTCGCGGGGCAGGCTCTCGGCCCCGCGCGCGCTGCGGCTCAGCTGGGCCAGCGCCGGGTGGGTCCCTGCGAGCTCGTTCGCCAGCTCCGGCTCTGCCTGGGCGAGCCGCCGCAGCAGCTCGGTGAACGGCAGGTAGGGCATCGCGGTGTCGCCGAAGTCGAGACAGTGCCCGACCAGGCAGCGCCACCCCGCGCCCTGCAGGCTCCCGAGGAACTCCCCGATCAGCCGGGTCTTGCCCACGCCGGCGTCGCCGGCGAGCAGCACCGCGGCAGGCCGCAGCGGGCCGGTGTCGCCCAGCGCCCGCAGTGCATCGAGCTCGTGCTCACGGCCGACGAATGCCTGTGACCTGTTCCGGTCTCCCCACACGTCCTCCATCATGCCCGGAAGCACCGACAGTGGGGGAGCCCACTGTGCCATCAGGCTCAGCTCTCGGCGCCGTGACGTGCCCTCCGGTGGCGGGAGCGCCGGATCCGGCTCCCTCGCCAGCCCTCGATGCGGGCCCAGTCGTCCTCGGGCCCGGGGTGACGCTCGATGCGATAGCGCACCTCTGAACGAACTACCTGGGTGTTCATCATGCTCATGTCCGACTCCTGGATCGATGTTGTGCCTCGATCCTGCGTCCCTGAGGTAGGCGCGGACATCGGGCGGACTCCGTATGTTCCGGACCGCCGCTACCTCATCCCCCCGGGCGGCCGCCTCAGGCCGCCCGGGTAGGGCCTCAGGGGAGCCGACGTACGGCGCCCCCGGACGCCCTGGAGCCGGGTCAGATCCCCTCCGCCTCGGCGCGCTGCTGGAGGGCGGCGGCGTACTCCTCGCCCTCCTCCCGGATCCGGGCGAGGAACGCCTTGGTGCGCTCGTGCTGCGGGTTGTTGATCACGTCCTTGGGGTCGCCCTGCTCGACCACCACGCCGGCGTCCATGAAGACCACCCGGTCGGCGACGTCACGGGCGAAGCCCATCTCGTGGGTGACCACGATCATGGTCATCCCCCCGAGGGCCAGCTCGCGCATCACGCTGAGCACCTCCCCCACCAGCTCGGGGTCCAGCGCCGAGGTGGGCTCGTCGAACAGCATCAGCTTGGGGTCCATCGCCAGCGCGCGGGCGATCGCGACCCGCTGCTGCTGGCCGCCGGAGAGCTGGGCCGGGAAGTGGTCCTTGTGCTCGGCCAGGCCGACCCGGTCCAGCAGCTTCACGGCGTCCTGGCGCGCCGTGGCCCTCGACTTCCGCTTGACCTTGACCGGCGCCTCGGTCACGTTCTCCAGCGCGGTCATGTGCGGGACCAGGTTGAACCGCTGGAAGACCATGCCGATCTCGCGGCGCTGCGCGGCGATCCGCTTGTCCGGCAGCCGGTGCAGCCGTCCGCTCCTCTCCTCGTAACCGGCCAGCTCGCCGTCGACCCAGATCCGGCCGGCGTCGATGTTCTCCAGCTGGTTGATGCAGCGCAGGAAGGTGGTCTTGCCGGAGCCGGACGGGCCGACCAGGCACACCACGTCGCCGGCTGCGACGTCGAAGTCGATGCCCTTGAGCACCTCGGTGTGGTGGAAGGCCTTGTGCACGTTGACCGCGTGCACCAGCGGCATGTCGCTCATCGGGACATTCCTCCGCCCAGTCCGAGGATGCGAGCCTTCAGGCCCTGTGCCCCGGAGGACGGCGCCCTGCTCCCGAAACCACGCCCGAAGTAGCGCTCGATGTGCATCTGGATGTACATCAGGATGCTGCAGATGATCAGGTACCAGATGATCGCGGCGATCGTGACCGGGAAGATCTGGAAGGTGCGAGCGCCGATCTGCTGGAGCTGGAAGAACATCTCGGTTCCGACCGGGATCGCGGTCATCAGCGTGGTGTCCTTGAGCATCGCGATGGTCTCGTTGCCCGTGGGCGGCACGATCACCCTCATCGCCTGCGGCAGCACCACCCGGCGCATCGCCAGGCCGTTGGACATCCCCATTGCGCACGCCGCTTCGCGCTGTCCGTCATCGACGGAGAGAATGCCTGCCCGAGCGATCTCCGCCATGTAGGCCCCTTCGGACAGGGCCAGGCCGATGATCGCTCCCATCAGGCTGCTGAAGAGCTGGTTGGCGTTCAGGTGCAGGAACGTCAGCTCGCCGTTGAGTCCGAGTGCCTTCATGATCTCGGGCCCGAACGGGATGCCAAGGTTCAGACCGCCGGCGCTCGAGGGCCACAACGCACCGATGGCTCCCATCAGGAACAACAGCACGTAGCGGGGGATCGCCCGGAAGAACCAGATGTAGGCCCAGGCCACGAACGCGAGCACCTTGTTCTCTGACAGCCGCATCACCGCGACGACCACCCCGATGATGACGGCGAAGAACATCGAGACGAACGTGCCCACGAGAGTGCCCAGCAGCAGGCCGTGGATCACCGGGCTCTGGATCATGGCCTGGCCGATGAAGCTCCAGTCGAAGGCGGGGTTGGCCACCAGGATCCCGACCATCTTCGCGGCGAAGACCAGGATCAGGGCCACGGCCACCCAGCGCCACGGGTGCCGTACCGGGACCGCGTGGATCCGTCCGGGTCTGTCCGCACTCTCGGCGCTGGTCCCAGGGGAGAGCGAACCAGTCATGCCGGCCATCAGTGCGCCGGCGGGTTCACCGTGAAGCTGCTGATCGCGCCCTGCTGGACACCCCAGCTCTTCAGGATCTTCAGGTAGTCGCCGTTGCCCCGCAGGTGCTTCAGTGCGGCCACGATCGCCGAGCCGAGCTTCGTCTCCTTCTTGGGAAGCACGTAGCCGTACGGTGCGGAGTCGAAGATCTTGCCGGCAGGTTCGAGCTTGCCCTTGGAGTGCTTGACCGCGTCGGCGATCACCGGGGAGTCGGCCAGCATGCCGTCGTCCTTGCCGGAGATCACCGCTGCGGTGGCCTGGTCCTGCCGGTCGTAGCTGTCCACGTGGGTCGGCTTGCCCGCCTTGGCGCACGCCTTGGCCAGTGGCGGCAGCTGCTCCAGCGACTGGGTGGTGTTGGACTGAACCGCGACGTTGATGCCGCACGGCTTGAGCGTGTTGATCTTCTTGGGGTTGCCCTTCGCGACCGCCCACAGGGTGCCGGCGTTGTAGTAGGTGACCATGGTCGCCTGCTTCTCCCGGCTCGCAGTGACCGAGAAGCTGGACACGCCGATGTCGAACTTGCCACTGGTGACGCCGGAGATGATCGAGCCGAAGTTGGCGTTCTGGAACTGGGCCTTGAGGCCCAGGGTCTTGGCGACCGCCTTGAACAGGTCGATGTCGAAGCCGACGATCGTCTTGCCGTTGCCGGCGAAAATCTCGCTGGGGGCGTAGCTGGCGTCGGTGCCGACCACCAGCGTGCCCTTCTTCTTGACCGCTGCGGGCACCATCGCCGCGGCCGCCTTGTCGACACCGGCCTTCACGTTGGCGTGCTTGTTCGTCCCGCCCAGCGAGTTCGAGCCGCACCCGGCCAGGGCCAGGCCACCGGCCAGGATGGTGGCCACCACTGCCGTTCGACGCATGTTGTCTCCTCTTGGTGAGTGCTGCTGCTCCCCCGAGGCTGGCTGGCATCCTGCCACCGCCGGGGGTCGGTGAACATGCTCACTCTTGGTCACGGCCCGGACCGAGACCCAGTCGTGACCACCAGCGGGACACCGGGCCGGTAGGCCAGGTGCAGGTACGTCGGCGCGTCCAGCACCACGTGGTCCGCCCGGCTGCCGGGCGCCAGCCTGCCCACGTCGTCGCGCGCCAGCGCCGCGGCGCCGCCGGCGGTGACGGCCCACATCGCCTCGGCCGGGGTCATGCCCATGTCGCGCACCGCGACCGCGAGGCAGAACGGGATCGAGCTGGAGAAGCAGGTACCGGGGTTGCAGTCGGTGGCCAGCGCCACCGTGACGCCCGCGTCCAGCAGCCGCCGCGCGTCCGGGTACGGCGACCGGGTGCTGAACTCGACCCCCGGAAGCAGCGTCGCCACCACCCCGGCGTCGCGCAGCGCGGCCACGTCCTCGTCGCTGGTGAACGTGCAGTGGTCCGCCGAGACCGCGCCCTCCTCGCACGCCACCTGCACGCCCGGTCCGGGGCCGAGCTGGTTGGCGTGCACCCGGGGCCGCAGCCCCTTCGCCTTCCCGGCGCGCAGCACCGCACGGGCCTGGTCGGCGTCGAAGGCGCCCCGCTCGCAGAACACGTCGACCCACTTCGCGTGCGGGGCGCAGGCCTCGAGCATCGGCCCGGTGACCAGGTCGACGTACTCCCCCGGGTCGGTGTCCGGCGGCACCACGTGTGCCCCGAGGAAGGTGGTCTCCTCGGTGAGCTCACCGGCGAGCACCAGCGCCCGGGCCTCGTCGCGCACGGTGAGCCCGTAGCCGCTCTTGACCTCCACCGTGGTGGTGCCCTGCCGGCGCATCTCGCCGACCAGGCGGGTGAGGTTGGCCAGCAGCTCCTCGTCGGTCGCCGCCCTCGTCGCCGCGACCGTGGTGCGGATGCCACCGGCCTGGTACGGCGTCCCGGCCATGCGGGCCGCGAACTCCTCGGACCGGTCGCCGGCGAAGACCAGGTGGGAGTGGGAGTCCACGAAGCCCGGCACCACGGCGCGTCCGCCCACGTCCTGGACGAGGTCGGCGGCCGGTGCGTCCGTACGCCGGCCGGCCCACGCCACCCGGTCGCCCTCGACCACCAGGGCCGCGTCGTGCACGACCCCCAGCGGGGTGCGGTCAGTGCTCTCACCGGCCGGGTCGTTGGTGACCAGCTCGCCGATCCCGGTGATCAGCCTGGACGTCGACTCAGCCATGCCACACCTGCTCCACGTCGGCACCGGTGGCCGCGAACACCACCGTCTCTGCACTGGCCCCGGCGCCTCGGGTGCGCCAGGTGTCCAGGTCGACCGTGACCAGGTCGGCCCGTCGCCCCACGGCCAGGGCGCCGGCGTCGTCGAAGCCCAGCGACGCGTGCCCGGTGGTGGTGGCCGCGGCGAGCAGCTCGGCCGCGGACCAGTGCCCGCGCTGCTGGCTGGCCAGCCGCTCGTGCATCTCCACCGCACGCATCTCCTCGAACAGGTCGATCACCGCGTGGCTGTCCGAGCCCAGCGTGAGCCTGGCTCCCGCGGCCGCGAGCGCGCGCGAGGGCCCGATGCCGTCGGCCAGGTCCCGCTCGGTGGTCGGGCAGAAGCAGCCGAAGCCGCCGGCCTCCCCCAGCAGCGTGGTGTCACGGTCGGTCAGGTGGGTCGCGTGCACCACGCTGGTCGTCGTCCCCAGCGCGCCGCACTCGGCGAGCAGCTGTGTCGGGGTCAGCCCGGTCGCCGCCACGCACGCCTCGTTCTCCGCCACCTGCTCCGACAGGTGCACGTGCAGCGGCCGGCCCGCGGCCCACTCGGCCACGGTGGGCAGCTGGTCGCGGGGCACCGCACGCACGGAGTGGATCGCGGCGGCCACCCGGTCGTCGCCGAACGCCTCGACCCGCTCCCGCCACCGGCCGGCGTCGCCGTCGCTGAACCGGCGCTGCACCCCCTCGGGCTCCCGGCCGAACCCGGCAGCGAGGTAGCAGGTGTCCAGCAGCCGGATCCTCACCCCCGCGTCGTCGGCGGCGGCGAGCAGGGCGCGGCCCATCTCGTTGGGGTCGTCGTACGGCGTGCCGTCGGGCTGGTGGTGCAGGTAGTGGAACTCCCCCACCGCGGTGATCCCGGTCGCCCGCATCTCGGCGTACACCTCCCGGGCCAGGTCGTGGTAGCCGTCGGGGGTCAGCTCGCCGGCCAGCCGGTACATCTGCTCCCGCCAGGTCCAGAAGCTCCCCCGCCCGGGCCGGGTGACCGCCTGGGTGTGCCCCCGCAGCGCCCGGTGGAACGCGTGGCTGTGGCAGTTCGCCATCCCCGGCATCGTCAGCCCCGAGACCCGTTGAGCTGGGAGTTCTGGCCCGTCGAGCTGGGGGTTGTGGCCCCTTGAATCGGCAGTTGTGGTCACCCTGGTGATCGCGCCGTCCCGCGTCTCCAGGCGTACGTCGTGGTGCACCAGGCCGTCGGGGAGCAGCGCGTGCTCGAGGAGGTACGCCGTCACCGGACCGCACTCCCTGCCAGCTCGGCCAGGGTGTCGGAAAGCGCCTCGACACCGGCCAGGCAGTCGGCGGTCCCGGCGTGCTCGGCGGGACTGTGGGAGACCCCGGTCGGGTTCCGCACGAACAGCATCGCGGTCGGGATGCCCGCGGCGGCGAGGATGCCGGCGTCGTGCCCGGCCGCGGTCGGGATGACCGGTGACCCCTCGAGGACGCCGCCGATGCGTCCGGCCAGGTCGGGGTCGAAGGCGACCGCCCCCGAGACCGACTCCGCGGTGACGGCGACCGTGGTGCCGTCCCGGCCGGCGCGCTCACCGGCCAGCCGCTCGATGTCCGCGACGAGCGCGGCGAGGTGCTCCTCGGACTCGGCCCGCGCGTCGAGCCAGGCCAGCACCCGGGAGGGCACCGCGTTGGTGCCGTTCGGGGTGGCCTCCACGCGGCCGAACGTGGCGCGCTGGCCCTGCAGCCGCGCCTGCTTGTTCGCCGCCAGCGCCGTCATCGCGTAGCTGAGCATCGGGTCGTGCCGGTCCTCCATCCGGGTGGTGCCGGCGTGGTTGGCCTCGCCCCGGAAGTCGAACCGGTACCGGCCGTGCGGCCAGATCGCGCTGGCCACCCCGACGGCGGCGTCCCGGTCGACCAGGTCGCGGCCCTGCTCGACGTGCAGCTCGACGAAGCAGCCCACGGACTCCAGGAGCTTGCTCGGCCCCAGCTCCGGCTGGAGACCGGCCGCGGACATCGCGTCCTCGAGGCGTACGCCGTCCCGGTCGGTGAGCTCCCGTGCACGCTCGGCCGTGAGCGCGCCGGTGGCCAGCCGGGAACCCAGGCACGCCAGCCCGAACCGGCTGCCCTCCTCCTCCACGAACATCGACACCCCGATCGGCCTGGCCGGCACGAAGCCGCGCTCGCGCAGCCGGTCGATCGCGGCGAGTCCGGCCACCACCCCCAGCGGTCCGTCGTACGCCCCGCCATCGGGCACCGAGTCCAGGTGGGAGCCGGTCAGGACGGGTAGTCCCTCACGTTTCTGTCGTCCCGCGGACCCGGACACGACAGAAACGTGAGGGACTACCCCTTCCGGCCGCCACCAGGCGACCACATTGCCGTTGCCGTCGTACTCCAGCTCCAGGTCGCGGGCCGTGGCCTGCTCGACGAACCAGGCGACGCACTGCCGCTCCGCCGAGGCGAACGGGGCGCGGAAGTAGCCACCGCTGGCGGCCGACCGCCCCAGCGGGGCGAGCTCACGCCACATCGCCTCGAAGTCCATGGGCGCAAGTCCAGCCGCCCGGGCCGGGGGCGTCAACGTCATCGTCAGCAGCCCACGTCTCACATCCGAGACTTCGAGGGTCATCGGGATCGCCGGCCGCGACTGGCATGCTCGGGCCATGGAGTTCCGTGATGTGGTCCGCAGGCGCAGGATGGTCCGCCGGTACCGACCGGACCCGGTCCCGGACGAGGTGATCGAGACCATGCTCACCCACGCGGTCCGGGCGCCCAGCGCGGGCTTCAGCCAGGGCTGGGCGTTCCTCGTGCTGGACACTCCGGCCGACGTCGACCGGTTCTGGTCGGCGACGAACCCGGACCCGGAGTCCACCGACGACTGGCTCGCGGGCATGCGTACGGCGCCGGCGCTGATCGTGCCGCTGTCGAACCGGGAGGTCTACCTCGACCGCTACACCGAGCGCGACAAGGGCTGGACCGACCGCGACGAGGCCCGCTGGCCGGTGCCGTTCTGGCACATGGACGCCGCGATGGCCTCGCTGCTGATCCTGCTCACCGCGGTCGACGAGGGGATCGGCGGCTGCTTCTTCGGCATCCCGTCCGGGCAGGTCGGGTCCTTCCGCACCGAGTTCGGCGTACCCGCGGACTGGATGCCGGTCGGCGGCATCACCGTGGGCACCCCCGCTCCCGGCGGGGCCCCGGGGTCACCCCACCGCCGGGCACGCAAGCCGCTCGGCGAGGTGGTGCACCGGGGCAGCTGGGCCGCCGGGAGCTGAGCGGCTACGCCTCGACCAGCTCGACGGCCTCCTCGTGCGTGGCCGCGGCGGGCGCGGACCCCCACATCTTCTTGCCATTGGGCTCGAACATGAACGAGATCGACGCCACCCCGATCAGCCCGGTCGCGACCAGGTAGATCGCCGGCCAGTCCAGGTTCCCGGTGGCACCAACCAGACTGGTCACCACCACGGAGGTGGTGCCGCCGAACAGAGACACCGAGACGTTGAACGCGATCGACAGCGCTCCGCTGCGCACCTGGGTGGGGAACAGCGACGGCAGCGTGGAGGGCATCGTGGCGCTGAAGCAGATCAGCAGCAGGCCCATGATCAGCAGGCCGCCGAAGACCCCGGCGATGCTCTGGGAGCGGATCAGAAGGATCGACGGGAAGGCCAGGACGACCAGGCCGATGGACCCGACGTACACGATCGGCTTGCGCCCGACGCGGTCCGACAGCATACCGACGAGCGGGATCAGCACCAGCGCGATCGCCATCACGATGATCTGCAGAATCTCGGAGGTCGTCTCGGAGACGCCGCTGCCGCCTTGGTACTTGGGAACCGTCGAGGTCACGTAGGTCGGCATGTAGGAGGTGAGCATGTAGTTGGTGACGTTCCACGCGAGCACGAGACCCATGCAGACCAGCAGGTAGGGCCACAGCCTCAGGATGCGCTTGAGCTCCTTGCCAGCCTTGTTCTCCTTCTCACGCTCCTCGGACTCCGACTCCAGGGCAAGGTAGGCCGGTGTGTCGCCGAGCTTGACTCGGAGGTAGACACCGATCACGCCCAGCGGCAGGGCCACGAAGAACGGGATCCGCCACGCCCAGGACACCAAGGTGCCTTCAGACACGGTCGCCGTCACGACAGTCACGATGATCGCGCCCATGAGGTAGCCGGTGAATGTGCCGAACTCCAGCCAGCTGCCCCAGAAGCCACGCTTGCGGTCGGGCGCGTACTCCGAGATGAACGTCATCGCGTTGCCGTATTCACCGCCAGTGGAGAAGCCCTGCACCAGCCGGGCCACCAGCAGCAGCATCGGCGCGAAGACTCCGATGCTGTGCTCGGAGGGGATACACCCGATGGAGAAGGTACCCAGCGCCATCAGGATCATCGTGGTGGCCAGCACCCTGTTGCGACCGATCCGGTCGGCCAGCGGCCCGAAGAACAGTCCGCCGAAGGGCCTGACGAGGAAGGCCGCCGCAAACAATCCGGCAGTCGCGATCGCGCCGGCGGTGTCGTTGAGCCCGTGGAAGAAGACCTTCTCGATCGTGGGCGAGAAATAGGCGTAGACCCCGAAGTCGTACCACTCGGTGATGTTGCCGATCGCGGCCGCACCGATCGCCCGGCGGATGGTCGAGGGTTCGGTGACGACGACGTCGTCGACGTCCCAGTCCCTCTCGGCTTCGTCGGGGGTCAGTACGGTCACAGGCGTTCGCCTCCCAGGATCGGCGGGTCCAGCGGCCCCACCGTTCCAAATCCCGGGGCCCACAGGCAACCCGGATGAGAGCAGGCCCACAGTCCGAGCACCGAGCCCCTTGCGCTCGTCGGTCGACAAGCGCAACCGTGGGTACCCCCGTAGTCTGGGAGCATGCCCGGGAGCGACGACTGGCCCGAGGGGACGCCCGAGGCCCCCCGCCGCGACCAGCTGCGCGACCGGCGTACCGGGAAGGCCGCGGCCCAGGCGCGGGCCCGCCACCAGGCGCAGTACGTCGACCTGGAGGTCCGTCGGGCGATCGAGCGCGGGGACTTCGACAGCCTCCCCGGGGCCGGCAAGCCGATCGAGGGGCTCGGGGAGACCCACGACCCGGACTGGTGGGTGAAGCGGCTGATCGAGCGCGAGCACATCACCGGGGCGCTTCCGCCCGCGCTGCAGCTGCGCAAGGAGGACGCCCTCCTCGAGCAGGCCCTGGACCGGGAGACCTCCGAGCGCGAGGTACGACGCCTGCTGGAGGACTTCAACAAGCGGGTCGTCGAGGCACGTCGCCAGCTGCAGGGTGGCCCGCCGGTCGTCACCCGGCTGCGCGACGTCGAGGCCGAGGTCTCGGCCTGGCGCAAGCGCCGCCCCTGACGAGCCCAGGTCAGGACCCCGAGGTCCGCGGCGGGCCGCCGTGGGCGACAATCAGGTCACCCGGGAAGAAAGGGACCCGCGTGGCCGGAACCGCCATGGTGTTGTGGGTGCTGGCGGCCGTCGCCGGCTTCCTGATGTTCGGCGAGTGGATCGCCCAGGGCGGCAACCGCCGACCGAGCACGAGCCACCTGCCCGAACCGCTGGTCCTCGGCCACTTCCTGTGCGCCGCCACCGGCGTGGTGGTGTGGGTGCTCTACATGTTCGCCCACACCACGTCGCTGGCATGGACGGGCTTCGGGTTCGCCTGCGTGATCAGCTTCCTGGGGCTGCGACTGTTCGTGCGGTGGCTGCCGGTCCGCGCGGCCGAGGAGGAGCTCCCCGAGAAGTACTTCCCCTACCCCGTGGTCGGCGCGCACGGGCTGTTCGCCGCGGCGATCCTGCTGCTGACCCTGCTCACGGCGCTTGGCCTGGGTGGTTGAGGGGCTCCGGGCGAAGCGAGGCGGTCACTCCCGCGGGCGCAGGTCCACGATGCGCTTCATCTTGCCCACCGAGCGCTCGATCGTGTCCGGCTCCACCACGTCCACGTCGACCCGGACGCCGATGTTGTGCTTGACCAGCTGCGCCAGCTCCGCCCCCGCCGCGAGCGCGACCGACGCCTCGGCGTCGGGACGGCGCTCCACCCGGACCGTGAGGCCGTCCATCCGGCCCTCGCGGGTGCGCACGCACTGGAAGTACGGCGTCAGGGCCGGGATGCTCAGCACCAGCTCCTCGATCTGGGTGGGGAACAGGTTGACCCCACGCACGATGATCATGTCGTCGGTGCGACCGGTGATCTTCTCCATCCGGCGCATGCTGCGGGCCGTGCCCGGCAGCAGCCGGGTCAGGTCGCGGGTGCGGTAGCGCACCACCGGCATCGCCTGCTTGGTCAGCGAGGTGAACACCAGCTCCCCCTCCTCGCCGTCAGGCAGCACCTCGCCGCTGACCGGGTCGATCACCTCCGGGTAGAAGTGGTCCTCCCAGACGTGCAGCCCGTCCTTGGTCTCGACGCACTCCTGCGCGACCCCGGGCCCCATCACCTCCGAGAGCCCGTAGATGTCGACCGCGTGCATGTCCAGCCGTGTCTCCATCTCCCGGCGCATCTCGTCGGTCCACGGCTCGGCCCCGAAGATGCCCACCTTCAGCGAGGTCGACGCCGGGTCGATGCCCTGGCGCTCCATCTCGTCGATGATCGAGAGCATGTACGACGGGGTGACCATGATGATGTCCGCCCCGAAGTCGACGATCAGCCGCACCTGGCGCTCGGTCATCCCGCCGGAGACCGGGATCACGGTGCACCCGAGCGCCTCCGCGCCGTAGTGGGCACCGAGCCCGCCAGTGAACAGGCCGTACCCGTAAGAGACGTGCACCTTGTGCCCCGGGCGGCCGCCCGCCGCCCTGATGCTGCGGGCGACCACCTGGCTCCACGTCCTGATGTCCTCCGCGGTGTAGCCGACGACCGTCGGCTGGCCCGTCGTACCCGAGGACGCGTGCACCCGGGAGACCTGCTCCTGGGGCACCGCGAACATCCCGAAGGGGTAGTTCGCCCGCAGGTCGGCCTTCGTGGTGAACGGGAACCGGGACAGCCCTGCCAGGTCCTTCAGGTCGTCGGGGTGGACCCCGAGGTCGTCGAACGCCTTGCGGTAGTGCGGCACGTTCGTGTAGGCGTGCCGCAGGCTCCACCTCAGCCGGTCGAGCTGCAGGGCCCGCAGCTCGTCCACGCTGGCCGTCTCGATCGGCTCCAGGTCGCCGGGGCGTGGGCTCAGGTCCTGCACGGGGTCTCCTTCTCGCGTCCTCCGGCGTTCGGGCTCCCGGCCCGGGAACATCTTCCGCGAGCCTGTCACCGGACCTTGCCCGACCGAACGTTCGGTCCTACAGTGAAGCCTGGACGCTTCTACGTCAACCCCCGGAGCCCCCATGCCACGCACCACCCTGGACGAGCTCGTCTCCACCCACGCCGACCTGCTGGACCGAGCACAGCAGACGGCACGGGACCGCACCTTCTTCTCCGCCTACAACGAGTCACCCAGCCCGCGCGTGTACGGCGAGGGCTCGGCCGAGGCGGGCCAGCAGGCCTACGACGCGCTGCTCGGCAACCGGCTCGACCTGCCCGGGCACCCGGACGACGGCACCCGGGCCGGGCAGGAGGTCTCGCCGTACGGGCCGGCGCTCGGCGTGACCTACCCGCACGCCGACGTCGAGACGCTGGTCGCGGCCGCCCGTGAGGCCGGGACCGCGTGGCAGGCCGCCACGCCGGCCCAGCGCGCGGCGGTGGCCGTGGAGATCCTCAACCGGGTCAACGCGCGCAGCTTCGAGCTGGCCCACGCGGTCATGCACACCTCGGGCCAGGCCTGGGTGATGGCCTTCCAGGCCGGGGGGCCGAACGCGCAGGACCGCGGCCTGGAGGCGACGGCGTACGCGCTCGCCGAGCAGGAGCGGCACGCGGCCAGCACGCTGTGGGAGAAGCCGCAGGGCAAGCGCCCGCCGCTGCGGATGGTCAAGGAGTTCACCCCGGTGGGGCGCGGCATCGGCCTGGTGGTGTGCTGCAACACCTTCCCGACCTGGAACGCCTACCCGGGGCTGTTCGCCAGCCTGGTCACCGGCAACGCGGTGATCGTCAAGCCCCACCCCGGCGCGGTGCTGCCGCTGGCGATCACCGTGCAGGCGGCCCGCGAGGTGCTGTCCGAGTACGGCTTCAGCCCCGACGTGGTGCTGCTGGCCGCCGAGGCTGAGGGCGAGCAGATTGCCGGCGACCTGGCCACCCACCCCGAGGTGGGCGTCGTGGACTTCACCGGCGGCCCTGCCTTCGGCAACTGGCTGGAGCAGCACTGCGTCGGAAAGCAGGTCTACACCGAGAAGGCCGGCGTCAACTCGGTCGTCTTCGAGTCGACCGACGCCTACCGCGCGGCGCTGGCCAACCTCGCGTTCACGCTGTCGCTGTACAGCGGCCAGATGTGCACCACCACGCAGAACCTCTACCTGCCCGTCGACGGGGTGCACACCGACGAGGGCGTGAAGAGCCCCCAGGAGTTCGCCGAGGACCTCGGCGCGGCCCTGGGCCAGCTGCTCGGCGACGACGCCCGCGCCGCCGGGATCCTCGGGGCACTCGTCAACGACGCGGTGGCCGACCGGCTGACCTCGCAGCCCAAGGAGTCGGTCGTGGTCGAGTCGCGCAGTGTCGACGTGCCCGAGTGGCCCGAGGCACGGGTGCGCACCCCGCTGGTCCATCTGATGGACACAGCCGATCCCACCGAGCGGGACCGCTGGACCACGGAGTGCTTCGGCCCGGTCTCCTTCCTGGTGCCGCTGCAGCGCGACCAGGTGGTCGAGGTCTTCGAGGGCGTCACCCGGGAGAAGGGGGCGCTGACCGCCGGCGTCTACTCCACCGACGAGGACTTCCTCACCGGGGTCCGGGCCGCCGCCCTGCGTGCGTGCGTGGCGCTCTCGGAGAACCTCACCGGTGGTGTCTTCGTCAACCAGACCACGGCTTTCTCCGACTTCCACGCCACCGGCGGCAACCCCGCAGCCAACGCGACGTACGCCGACGGGCAGTTCGTCGCGGGCCGGTTCCGTGTCGTCGAGACAAGGCGCCACGCCCCGGAGCCGGCGGGCGCGGACGCGTGAGCACCCCACGCCGAAGGGACCCCGCATGACCCGGTCCACTGCACCGGCCCGCAGGCGGCGCTACGATCTCGACTCGCTGCTCGGGGTCGCGGTCGCGGTCTTCACCGAGCGGGGCTACGACGGCACCTCGATGGAGGACCTGTCCCGGGCCTCGGGGCTCTCGAAGTCCTCGCTCTACCACCACATCGACTCCAAGGAGCAGCTGCTCCGCGTGGCCCTGGAGCGGGCCGTCGAACCGATGCTCGCGATCCTCGTCGAGGAGGAGGCCAACAGGGGGTCAGCAGCAGAGCGGCTCATCCACGTCGTACGCCGCATGGTCGGCCTGCTGGCCGACCGGCTGCCGTACGTGACCCTGCTGCTGCGCGTCCACGGCAACACCGCCACCGAGCGCTGGGCCCTGGAGCAGCGGCGCTCCTTCGACCGCAAGGTGGCCGGCCTGGTCCGCGCCGCCGTCGCCGAGGGCGAGGTCCGCGACGACGTCGACGCCAAGACCGCCGCGCGGCTCACGTTCGGCATGGTCAACTCGCTGGTCGAGTGGTACCGCCCCACGTCGGCGGCCGCCACGAGCCGGTTGGCCGACCAGATCGTCGAGATGGTCTTCCGCGGGATCGGGACGGCCGGCTGACCCGCCCTGCGAACCGAGCCTTGCGAGGGGCGAGGGGCGTCATGCACACTGGAACCGACCGATCGTTCGGTCTGTAGGCAAGGAGCACGGATGACCACCGACGAGCTGGCCACGGACTTCCAGCACACCATCGACCACCAGGAACGCATCGAGCCCCGGGACTGGATGCCCGACGCGTACCGCAAGACGCTGATCCGCCAGATCGCGCAGCACGCACACTCCGAGATCATCGGGATGCAGCCCGAGGGCAACTGGGTCACGCGTGCACCCAGCCTGCGCCGCAAGGCGATCCTGCTGGCCAAGGTCCAGGACGAGGCCGGGCACGGGATGTACCTCTACTCCGCCGCCGAGACCCTCGGCGAGGACCGCGGCGAGCTCACCCGGAAGCTGATCGAGTCGCGGCAGAAGTACTCCTCGATCTTCAACTACCCCACGCTCAGCTTCACCGACGTCGGCACGATCGGGTGGCTGGTCGACGGCGCCGCGATCTGCAACCAGGTGCCGCTGTGCCGCTCGTCGTACGGCCCGTACGCGCGGTCGATGGTGCGCATCTGCAAGGAGGAGTCGTTCCACCAGCGGCAGGGCTTCGAGCTGCTGATGACGATGATGAACGGCACCGATGAACAGCAGCGGATGGTCCAGGAGTCGGTCGACCGGTTCTGGTGGCCGTCGCTGATGATGTTCGGCCCTCCCGACGCCAACTCCCCCAACACCGAGCAGTCGATGGCGTGGGGAGTCAAGCGGCACACGAACGACGAGCTGCGGCAGCGGTTCGTGGACATGACCGTCCCGCAGGCCGACGCGCTCGGCGTGAGCCTGCCCGACCCCGGGCTCGGGTGGAACGAGGACCGGGGCCACTACGACTTCGGCGAGCCCGACTGGGACGAGTTCATGGCCGTGGTCAAGGGCGGTGGGCCCTGCAACGCCGAGCGCCTCGCCGTACGGCGCCGGGCGCACGAGGACGGCGCCTGGGTCCGCGGGGCCGCGCTGGCCTTCGCGGCCCGCGAGCGCGACCAGCAGCAGGAGGCGATGGCATGAGCCCGGGGGCCACCGACCCGAACTGGCCGCTGTACGAGGTGTTCATCCGCGCCAAGCGGGGCCTCAACCACGTCCATGTGGGGTCGCTGCACGCCGCCGACGACGAGATGGCGCTGCGGCACGCGCGCGACCTGTACACCCGGCGCAACGAGGGCGTGTCGATCTGGGCCGTGCGCAGCGACCTCATCGCCGCGTCCAGCCCGAGCGAGAAGGACCCGAACTTCGCGCCCAGCGCGGACAAGGTCTATCGGCACCCCACGTTCTACGACATCCCCGACAACGTGCCCCACATGTAGTGGTTTCGAGGGCCGCCGCCGCGGCCACCTCAACCACCGGAGGAGACATGACCGACCCGGATCACGACGAGTACGCCGCGTACACCAGCCTGGCCGAGGCCCAGGACGACAACCGCTGGGCGTTCGGCACCGGCTTCTCCGACCCGCTGGCCGGCGTGGACACGACGCTGCCTGAGGGGGTCGCGGGCCCCGACCTGGCGGCGTACTGCCTGATGCTCGGCGACGACGCGCTGGTGATGTCGCAGCGGCTCTCCGAGTGGCTCACCCACGCGCCCGAGCTCGAGGAGGAGGTGGCGCTGGCCAACGTCGGCCTCGACCTGCTCGGCCAGGCCCGGCTGCTGCTCGCGCGGGCTGCCGCCGCCGACCCCTCCGTGGTGCCGGCCCTCCCCGAGGGCTCGCCAGTCCCGCCGGAGGACACGCTCGCCTACTTCCGCGACGACCCGGACTTCCGCTGCGTCCGGCTGGTGGAGCGCCGCGACGACGACTTCGCCGAGTGCGTCGGTCGGCTGCTGGTGTTCGCCACCTGGCGGCTCGCCGTGCTCGACGCGTTGCGCGACTCCACCGACAACGTGCTCGCCGCGGTGGCACGCAAGGGCGTCCCCGAGGTCACCTACCACCGCGACTACGCCGCCCGCTGGGTCCACACCCTGGGCCTGGGCACCGACGAGTCGAGCCGCCGGATGCAGGCGGCGCTGGTCACGATCTGGCCGCTGCTGCCCGAGCTGTTCGCGACCCATGCGACCGAGGCCGCGGTCGCGGCTGCGGGCGCCGGGGTGGACCCGGCCCGGGTCGAGGACGACGTACGGGGAACGCTGCGACAGGTGCTGGCCGAGTCCGGTCTCGACGAGCCCGAGGTTCCCGGCATGGGTCCGGTGAGCGGCCGCACCGGCCGGGACGGCGTGCACACCGAGGAGCTGAGCCACACCCTCGCCGAGATGCAGAGCGTGGCCCGGGCGCACCCCGAGGGGCGGTGGTGAGCGTGGCACGCGGGTCGTCCGACTCACAGCGACTCATGGACCGTCCACAGCCGGACGACGCGGGGCTGCTGGGGCTGGCGCGTGAAGCCGCAAGCACGGTCACGGATCCGGAGCTGCCGATGCTGACCCTGGCCGACCTCGGGGTGCTGCGCGGCGTCGACGTCGAGCACGACCACGTCGTGGCGACGATCACCCCGACCTACACCGGCTGCCCCGCGATGGACACCATGCGGGCCGACCTGCTGCTGGCGCTGCACCGGGCCGGCTGCGGGCGCGCCGAGGTGCGCACCAGCCTCTCTCCGCCCTGGAGCACCGAGGACATCACCGAGCGTGGGCACCGGCTGCTCGCCGAGCACGGGATCGCACCTCCGGGCCCGGTCCGGCGTACCTCGGGCCCGGTGCCGCTGATGCTCGGCCGTCGCCCCGTCGAGGTGACCTGCCCGCGTTGCGGCGCCGAGCGCACCCGCGAGGTCTCGCACTTCGGGTCGACCGCCTGCAGGGCCATCCGACGGTGCCCGTCGTGCGGTGAGACCTTCGACCACGTCAAGGAGCACTGAGATGGCCGGGATGTCCGCAGCGACGTTGCCCCGGGGCTTCGCCCCGCTGCGGGTGCGTTCCGTCGAGCAGCTGTGCGAGGACGCCGCCGCGGTCACCTTCGAGGTACCCCCGGAGCTGGCGGAGCGCTACGCGTTCCGGCCCGGTCAGTCGATCACCGTACGCCGGGAGGTCGACGGGCGTGACGAGCGCCGCTCGTACTCGATCTGCGCACCGGTGGGTGAGCCGCTGCGGGTCGGGGTCCGCGAGGTCGCGGGCGGAGCGGTCTCGTCCTGGCTCGTGCACCGGCTGCGGCCCGGGGACACCGTGGAGGTCCAGGAGCCGTCGGGACGTTTCGTGGCCGACCCCGCCGCCGGCGGACGGCACGTGCTGGTCGCCGCGGGGTCCGGGATCACCCCGATGATCTCGATCGCGGGGTCGCTGTTGGCGGCGGGCGGGTCGCAGGTGACGCTGTTCTACGGCAACCGGCACACCACGTCGGTGATGTTCGCCGAGGCGCTGGCCGACCTGAAGGACGCGTACGGGCCCCGGTTCGAGCTGGTGCACGTACTGTCCCGGGAGCCCCGTGACGTGGAGCTGTTCACCGGCCGGCTGGACCGTGACCGGCTGGGCACGCTGCTGCGCGAGCTGGTCCCGGTCGACGACGTCGACCAGTTCTGGCTGTGCGGCCCCCACGAGATGGTGCTCGGAGCCCGGGAGCTCCTCGGTGAGCTCGGGGTCCCGTCCGACCGCGTGCACGCCGAGCTGTTCTACGTCGAGGACGCCGCTCCCCCGCCCGCCCGTCACGTGGAGCCGGGCGTGGACGGTCCTACGGCGACGGTGACCGTGGTGCTGGACGGCCGGGCCACCGAGCTGCGACTGCCGTACGACCGCACCCTGCTCGACGCCGCCCAGGAGTCGCGCGCCGACCTGCCGTTCGCCTGCAAGGGCGGGGTGTGCGGCACCTGCCGCGCCAAGGTGGTCGAGGGTGCCGTGGACATGCGCCGCAACTATGCGCTGGAGGACGCCGAGGTGGAGGCGGGCTTCGTGCTCACCTGCCAGTCCTACCCCGACAGTGACACTGCCCGGATCGACTACGACGCCTGAGCCCGGTAGTCCCTCACGTTTCTGTCGTGCCGAGCGCTTCCGACGGACGGAAACGTGAGGGACTATGCGGCTCGACGGTTGCGTGCCCGGAGCGCGGCGTACCAGGCGGGCCATTCCAGGGTCCAGCGACGCCGCTCCGGTGGCTGCCACAGTGCCCGCTCGCGCGCCGCGTGCATGCGCCGGGCCACCCGGGAGGCATCCGACATCTCGCCTCGTACGACGACGAAGCACTCCAGCCCGTGGTCCCGGAACCGCTCCTCACGCTCCCGGTCCGACCGTCGGCGATCCTCGACAAGGTGGTCGGCACCGTCGTACTCACCCACCACGCCGGCCTCGGGGTCCAGCAGGTCCGGGTATCCCAGGAGCTCACCTCCGGGGCCGAACACAGGCTGGTTGCACAACGGGCGCGGCAGAGCTGCCTCGACCACCCACAGGTAACGCATCCACGACTCCTGCGGGGACCGGCTGTCGTCCGAGGCGAGGCCGACGGCCTTCCGGGCTTGGATCACGCCGGTCCAGGCCTGTCGGAGGCCGACATACCCGGCGAACTCCTCGACGGAGATGAGGCCTGCGGCGGCCGCCATGTCGATGGCCACGACGCTCGCCCGAAGGTCCCGGGTACGCCGTACCTCGTCGAACAGGGCCCGCGCTATGACGGCACAGCTCAGTCCGGCCACGACCTCACACTCGCGCGGAGGGAACTGCTCCCAGCTGAGCGCTACGCGGGAATCGGGCCGCAGGTTCCCCGGCTTCCCGATCACCAGTGGGACGGGCAGCTCGACCCTTCCGCCTTGGCTCCGGCCGTCGAAGAACGCCGCTCCGGACCAGCGCAGCGCTGCCCACCCCGTCACGGCTCCGCTGGCCGGGAGCCGGGAGGCCTGCTCGAGAATGCGTTGCTCGACCACATCGGTGGGCGACTCCGCGGGCACGAAGCGTCCGGCAGCCACCTGCCGCCAGCGCCGACCCCTGGCCTGGCCCGGTGTCGGCCCGTGCTCGCCGGCCGGGTCGACGCGACGAGGTCGCACCAGGCCCCCCGGACGCCCGCAGCGCGGACGCCAGTGATCGTTCGCCATCCCCGCAGACTGGACAACCCCACCCGGTTGCGCCAGCCGTACCGGCCCGGCCTGTGGATCACGCGTGGCGGCACGACCCCGTGGACACCAGCGGGGGTGGGTAGTCCCTCACGTTTCTGCTGAATATGTCGGCGCTTCAGGACAGATTCGTGAGGGAGTATCGGGCTGGGGCGGTCGGGGTGGGTGGCGACCTCAGCCCTCCCGCGACGGGATCCGTACGCCGCGGTCGGCGGCCACCTCGGCGGCGCGGTCGTAGCCGGCGTCGACGTGGCGGATCACGCCCATGCCCGGGTCGTTGGTGAGCACCCGCTCGATCTTCTGGGCGGCGAGATCGGTGCCGTCGGCGACGCAGACCTGCCCGGCGTGCAGCGATCGGCCCATGCCGACGCCACCGCCGTGGTGGAACGACACCCACGACGCCCCGGACGCGGTGTTGAGGAGCGCGTTGAGGATCGCCCAATCGGCGATGGCATCCGATCCGTCCCGCATGGCCTCGGTCTCGCGAAACGGCGACGCCACGGACCCGGTGTCGAGATGGTAGCGCCCGATCACGATAGGCGCGGACAGCTCGCCCGTGGCGACGAGATCGTTGAGCGCCACGCCGAACCGCGCCCGCTGGCCCTGCCCCAGCCAGCAGATCCGGGCCGGCAATCCCTGGAACGCCACGCGCTCGCGGGCCAGCCGGATCCAGCGCTGCAGGTGCTCCTCCCGCGGGAACAGCTCCAGCACCAGCTGATCGGTGCGGGCCAGGTCCTTCGGGTCACCCGAGAGCGCCACCCAGCGGAACGG
>JBOHDO010000107.1:0-17733 GCA_050699415.1 Marmoricola sp. | reverse complement strand
TCCGTACACCGCAGCGCACGGTGCGCTTCTGGCGCCAGCAGAACCGGGGGCCGCGGTGGTGGAGGTTCAACGGCACGGGCCGTCTCTACACCACCGTCGCCGAGGTGCGCCGGTTCCTCAGGGCAGGCCAGTGACATGGGCCCCGCTCCCACGACGGCCATGGACAGCCAGTGGATGACCCTCCAGCAAGCCGCGGTCTACATCGCGGCGTCGGTCAAGACCGTCCGCCGCCACATCGCCAGCGGCGAGCTGCCCGCCTACATCTGCGGCAAGCGCGGGCTGCGCGTCCGACGCGAGGACCTCGACGCCCTGATGAGGCCGGTCTGAACGAGTACACCGACGAGGTCCAACTTCCGCAACCACATCACGCCCATCGCGTTGACGGGTCTGCTGGCGGGCTGCCCTGACCTGATGCGCAACGAACCTGGTCACGGCGGCGGACGAACCACAGGTCGATGTGGGGTGCGATGTCGTTCGCGACGCTGTCAGCGACACCGCCGATCTGGGCGACGGCTGCGGGCCGAGTGGCCCCGTCGAACGTCGGCGGACTGAGCGGTCCGGGCTCGGCCACGCGAGTGGGTGACCTCCACCCGGTCGCCGTCTTGGCTAACGGCTTCGATGAGCATCTCGGTGGCGGTCTCGCTCGCCCAAGCGTGCGCAGAGGCATGTAAGCGGTCGATGAGATCCTCGCTCGGCTCGTCGAGCTCGACCTGACGCACCTCAAGCACGCCGGGTCGAGGTAAGCACCACGATCAGACCAGGGCTCCGCTGTGGCAGAACGTCCGTCAATCTGGCATATATCTGGCATAGTTGCCTCGGCAGAGACTTGCAAGCTGACTGCCGAAGTAGGGAAAAACCCTATCTGACCTGTGGTTTTACGTGGTGGAGCCAGGGGGACTCGAACCCCCAACCCCCTGCTTGCAAAGCAGGTGCGCTACCAGTTGCGCCATGGCCCCGGGTCGCGCCGGGCGCGAGGGCGGCGCTCAGGCGGGGCTGGTGCCGTTCACGCGGTCCGTCGCCTGCTGCCAGAGGGCCTGCTCGTGCTGGCCCTCCTCGAGCTTCTTGCGCGCGACCACGGCGCCGGCAACGGCCAGCAGCAGGAACAGCAGCTTCTTCACGGTGACCTCCGGATGCTTGACGGGTGGGCCTAAGAGGACTTGAACCTCTGACCTCTTCCTTATCAGGGAAGCGCTCTAACCGTCTGAGCTATAGGCCCCTGCCGAATGGTGGTCGCGGGGCCGTCGACGGCCCGGCAACCCCGGGAAGGCTACCCCACGCGCGCGAGCCCGACCAAAACGGCCGGGACCTTCCTCGAACCCTTCAGCGGTCCTCTGCCAACGTGACCTCGACGCCGCCGAGCAGCGTGGCCGCGAGGTTGTAGACGAAGGCCCCGAGCGTGGCGATCGCCGTGATCAGGATGACGTCCACGACCGCAACCAGCACGGTGAAGCCCAGCACCCGCGAGGTCCCGATGTAGCTGGTGACGTCGAAGGGCTGGCCACCTCCACCGCCGACGGTGTCTCGCACCATGGTGTTGACCGAGTCCCACACCCCGGCAGCACTGAGCACGGTCCACACGATCGCCACCGCGACCACGCAGACGATGCCGAAGGCGATCGAGAGCAGGAACGAGGTCTTCATCACCGACCAGGGATCGACCGACACCAGCCGCAGGTGTGCCTTGCGGGTCCGGTGGGACGATGCCGGCGCCGGGCGCTGCGGCGTACGGCGGGCGTCGTCGCGGGCATCTCGATGTCGGGACGCAAACGGGGACCGGCGTGGCTGCGACGGGCTCTCCGGGTCGCTCTCCGCCCGGGACCGCGGCCGGAGCCCGGGCACCCGGGCGGTCCGACGCTCTCCGGCGGCGTCGGACTCATCGGACCCTGACGCGGTGGCAGCCGGCTCTGCGGCATCCGGCTCTGCGGCATCCGGCTCTGCGGACTGCGCCTCGTCGTCACGCCTGGAGTCGCCGGACGCGGAACCGTTCTCGTCCGAGCGGGACGAGCCGATGGCCTCCATCCAGGCAGTCTTGATCAGGGAAGGCTTCGAGGGCGGGGCGTCGCCCTTGGCGGAGCCGTCCTGTGACGACGCATCTCCCGACGCCTGCCCAACGTCCTTGCCAGGCATGGGTGGCAGCACTCGTCGTTCAGCCATCAGCCCTCCTCGGGCGCCTCGGTGGACTCCTCGTCTGGCGCCGCGTCCTCGATTGTCGCATCTTCGACGCTCCGACTGGAATCGACGGACCGTGCAACGACCGCAACCCGGTCTCCACCGTTGGGTGTGACGAACTTGACACCCATGGTGGAGCGGCCGGTGGAGCGGAACTCCTCGTTGATCGGGCTGCGCACGACCTGGCCGCTGGCGGTGACCGAGAGCACCTCGTCACCGTCCTCCACGATGAACGCGCCCACCAGCTCGCCACGCTCGTCGTGGTCGAGCTTCATCGCCTTGATGCCGATGCCGCCGCGGGACTGCACCCGGTAGTCGGTGATGCGGGTGCGCTTGGCGTAGCCGCCATCGGTCATGGTGAACACGTACTGCGGGTGCACCCCGAAGTACGGGCCGGCCGGCGGTGGTTGCGGAGCCTGCTCGGTGCTGTCCGGGTCCCCCTCGTCGCCCTCGTCGAGGCCGGCGGCCTTCTCCGCCTCCACCTGCGCGGCCCGGATCACCGACATCGACAGCAGCGAGTCGCCGTCCCGGAACTTCATCCCCTGCACTCCCGACGTCGCCCGCCCCATCGGTCGCAGCTGGGTGTCGTCCGCGCGGAACCGAATCGACTGGCCCTTGCGGGAGACCAGCAGGATGTGGTCCTCCGGGTTGACCAGCTCGGCCCCGATCAGCTCGTCGTCGTCCTCGCGGAAGTTGATCGCGATCACACCGGCCTGCCGCGGGCTGTTGTAGTCCTCGAGCCTGGTCTTCTTGACCAGGCCGTTGCGGGTCGCCAGCACGAGGTACGGCGCCTGGTCGTAGTCGCGGATCGCCAGCACTTGCGCGATCTGCTCGTCGGGCTGGAAGGAGAGCAGTCCGGCCACGTGACCGCCCTTGGCGTCGCGGGAGGACTCCGGCAGGTTGTAGGCCTTGGTGCGGTAGACCCGACCCGCGGTGGTGAAGAACAGCAGCCAGTGGTGGTTGGTGGTGGCCATGAAGTGCGCCACCACGTCGTCGCCCTTGAGCGCGGCGCCGCGCACGCCCTTCCCGCCCCGCTTCTGGGTGCGGTAGTTGACCGCCAGCGTGCGCTTGGCGTAGCCGCCGCGGGTGATCGTGACCACCAGGGACTCGTCGGGGATCAGGTCCTCCATGGACAGGTCGCCGTCGGCCGCGATGATCTGGGTACGGCGCGCGACGCCGTACTTGTCCACGATCTCGGCGAGCTCGCTGGAGATGATCTGCCGCTGCCGCTCCTCGCTGGCGAGGATGTCCTGCAGGTCGGCGATCACCGTCTCGAGGCGGGCCAGCTCGTCGACGATCTTCTGCCGTTCCAGTGCCGCCAGGCGGCGGAGCTGCATGTCCAGGATCGCGGTTGCCTGCAGCTCGTCGATGTCGAGCAGCCGCACCAGGCCGTTGCGGGCCTCATCCACGTCGGGCGAGCGCCGGATCAGCGCGATCACCTCGTCGATCATGTCCAGCGCCTTGGCCAGCCCGCGGTAGATGTGCGCGCGCTCCTCGGCCTGCCGCAACCGGTAGCGGGTGCGCCGCTGGATGACCTCGACCTGGTGCGCCACCCAGTGGGTCACGAACTGGTCCAGCGTCAGGGTGCGCGGCACTCCGTCGACCAGGGCCAGCATGTTCGCCGAGAAGTTGGTCTGCAGCTCGGTGTGCTTGAACAGGTTGTTCATCACCACGCGCGCCACGGCGTCCCGCTTCAGCACCACGACGAGGCGCTGACCGGTGCGCGAGGAGGTGTCGTCACGCACGTCGGCGATGCCCTGCACCCTGCCGGAGTCGGCCAGCTCGGCGATCTTCAGGGCGAGGTTGTCCGGGTTGACCATGTACGGCAGCTCGGAGATCACGAGGAGGGTGCGTCCCTTGCTGTCCTCGTCGATCTCCATCACCGCGCGCTGGGTGATCGAGCCGCGGCCGGTCCGGTAGGCCTGCTCGAGCCCGGCTCGGCCCACGATCAGCGAGCCGGTCGGAAAGTCCGGTCCCTTGACCCGCTCCAGCAGCGCCTCGAACAGCTCCTGGCGCGAGGCGTCCGGGTGCTCGAGCGCCCACTGCACGCCGGCGGCGACCTCGTTGAGGTTGTGCGGCGGGATGTTGGTGGCCATCCCGACCGCGATGCCGGCCGAGCCGTTGACCAGCAGGTTGGGGAACCGGCTCGGCAGGATGACCGGCTCCTGGGAGCGGCCGTCGTAGTTGGGAGCGAAGTCGACGGTGTCCTCGTCGATGTCGCGGACCATCTCCATGGCCAGCGGCGCCATCTTGCACTCGGTGTAGCGCATCGCGGCGGCAGGGTCGTTGCCCGGCGAGCCGAAGTTGCCCTGCCCGCTGACCAGGGGAGCACTCATCACCCACCGCTGGGCGAGCCGTACCACGGTGTCGTAGATCGCCGAGTCGCCGTGGGGGTGGTACTGCCCCATCACGTCGCCGACGACGCGGGAGCACTTGGAGTAGCCCCGATCGGGTCGGTAGCCACCGTCGTACATCGCGTAGAGCACGCGCCGGTGCACCGGCTTGAGCCCGTCGCGTACGTCGGGCAGCGCCCGGCCGACGATCACCGCCATCGCGTAGTCGATGTAGGACTGCTGCATCTCGTCCTGCAGCTCGACCTCGTGGACGCGCGGGTTCTCGACGGGTCCCTCGGGTGGCAGGTCAGTCACTGGTCAGCCTTTCGAACGAGTGGTGTAGCGCGATGAGCGCACGTCCGCCGTTGGCGCGCGTCGGGGCCCACGGCTCCCCGGAGAGGTGGTCGGTACGCATCAGATGTCGAGGAACCTGACGTCCTTGGCGTTGCGCTGGATGAAGGACCGCCGCTGCTCGACGTCCTCCCCCATCAGCACCGAGAACATCTCGTCGGCGCGGGCGGCGTCCTCGAGGTTGACCTGCAGCAGCAGCCGGTTGTCGGGGTCCATCGTGGTCTCCCACAGCTCCTCGGCGTTCATCTCGCCGAGTCCCTTGTAGCGCTGGATGGCATGGTCCTTCGGCAGCTTCTTGCCTGCCTCGCGTCCGGCGGCGACCAGGGCGTCGCGTTCGGCGTCGGAGTAGACGAACTCGTGCTCGTGCGGCTTGTTCCAGCGCAGCCGGTACAACGGCGGCTGGGCGAGGTAGACGTAGCCCTGCTCGATCAGCGGCTTCATGAAGCGGAACAGCAGCGTGAGCAGCAGCGTGCGGATGTGATGGCCGTCGACGTCGGCATCGGCCATCAGCACGATCTTGTGGTAGCGCAGCTTGTCGAGGTCGAACTCCTCGTGGATGCCGGTGCCGAGCGCGGAGATGATCGCCTGCACCTCGGTGTTCGCCAGCACCTTGTCGATGCGGGCCTTCTCGACGTTGAGGATCTTGCCCCGGATCGGCAGGATCGCCTGGATCCTGGGATCCCGACCGCCCTTCGCCGAGCCGCCGGCGGAGTCCCCCTCGACGATGAAGACCTCGCACTCCTCGGGGTTGGTCGACTGGCAGTCCGACAGCTTGCCGGGCAGCCCCCCGCCACCGAGCAGGCCCTTGCGCGAGCGGGCGAGGTCGCGCGCCTTGCGGGCCGCGATCCGGGCCGAGGCGGCCGCCTGCGCCTTGCGCACGATGTCCTTGCCCTCGGAGGGGTTCTTCTCCAGCCACTCGCCCAGCTGCTCGTGCACCAGCCGCTGCACGAAGCTCTTCGCCTCGGTGTTGCCGAGCTTGGTCTTGGTCTGTCCCTCGAACTGCGGCTCGCCGAGCTTGATCGAGATGATCGCGGTCAGGCCCTCCCGGATGTCGTCGCCAGAGACCCTGTCCTCACGCTTCTTGACCAGGCCCCACTCCTCGCCCCAGTGGTTGACCAGGGAGGTGAGCGCGGAGCGGAAGCCCTCCTCGTGGGTGCCGCCCTCGTGGGTGTTGATGGTGTTGGCGAAGGTGTGCACCGACTCGTTGAACGAGGTGTTCCACTGCATGGCCAGCTCGAGGCTCATCTCGGAGGCGCCGTCACCGGCGGGCTGGTTGGCCTCGAAATTGATCACGCTCGGGTTGGCGGCCTCCTTGCGACGGTTGAGGTGCTCCACGTAGTCGACCAGGCCGCGGTCGTACCTGAACCGCTGCTCCAGGCCGCCGCCCACAGCCGGCCGGATGGCGTCCTCGCCGGCCTGGTCGATGCTGCCCGCCACGGTGTCGTCCTGGACGGCCTCGACCACCTCGTCGGCAGCCGGCCGCTCGTCGCGCACCACGATCTCGAGGCCCTTGTTCAAGAAGGCGTACTCGCGGATCCGGGTGGTGATGGTCTCGAGGTTGTACGTCGTGGTCTCGAAGATGTCGGACGAGGCGTAGTAGGTCACCGTGGTGCCGGGCCGCTCGTCGTGGTCCATCTCGCGCACCTGCTCGAGCTCGCCGTCGGGTACGCCGAGCGAGAAGGACTGCCGCCAGAGGTGTCCGCGGTTCTTCACCTCGACCACGAGCCGGCTCGACAGTGCGTTGACCACCGAGACGCCCACGCCGTGCAGGCCACCGGAGACCTTGTAGCCGCCCCCGCCGAACTTGCCACCGGCGTGCAGCAGCGTCAGCGCCATCGTCACCGCAGGGACGCCCTCGGTGGGGTGGACGTCGGTGGGGATGCCCCGGCCGTTGTCCTCGACCCGCACGCCGCCGTCGGCCTGCAACGTGAGCACGATGCGGTCGCAATAGCCCGCGAGCGCCTCGTCGACGGAGTTGTCCACGACCTCCCAGATCAGGTGGTGCAGGCCACGCTCAGCGGTCGAGCCGATGTACATGCCGGGGCGCTTGCGGACTGCCTCGAGGCCCTCGAGGACCTGGATCGCGCTGGCGTCGTAGCGACCGAGGTCGGGGGACTCGTTCGATCCGGATTTCGCCACGGAACCCTCTTCTCTTCGCCGGCACAGAAGTGGTCGTCCTTCACGCCCTGCGTGCGGACGACCCTGTGCTGCCATTCTACCGTCTGAGGGCCTCAGATCACGCCATCGCCCACGGCTGCTGGGGGGACGCGTCGCCCCGACGGCCGCTCAGCGGCCCGTGAACGGGGTGCGGACCGCCGCACGAGGGTCCGCTCGACTCCCCCCACGTGCGTGGGACCGCGCGAAGGTCCTCGGAGACCTCACCCGTAGGTGTCGCGGGGCCCTCGTCCCTTCACCCGGAACCGCCCCCGCGACCAGCTCGGCCGGTGCGGTCCCTCGACGTCGATGACCTCCACGGTGCCCTCGCCGAGCACCTGGTTGAGCCGGCGTACGACCTCGGCGACCAGCAGGCGCATCTGGGTGGCCCAGGCCGTGGAGTCAGTGCGCACCAGCAACCGGCCGTCCGCGAACGACTCTGGCCGGACGTGGCGGGCCACCTCGGCGCCCACGATGGCGTCCCAGCGGCTGAACACACCGTGCACGCGCAGCTCGGTTCCCCAGCCCTGGTCGTCGACGAAGCGCGACACGGCCGTGTCCAGGGTCTGCGGGTCCCGGTCGTCGGGGTGGGCGCCGCTCTCCCGGGTGGGCGCGGGACGTCGCCGCGGCCAGGGACGCCGGCGTCCGGGCGGGGTGTGCCCGGAGAGGCCGCGGGCGACCGAGCGGGCCAGGTCCAGACCGGTGTCGTCGTGCTCCGGCTGCTGCCCGGGCTCCGGGCGCTCCTCGGGCTCGCGGTCACTCACGGGTGAGCGTCCCGTCGGCGACCAGGAACCGAGTGCCCTGCAGCTGCTCGGGGACGTCAGCGGCCACCGCGACGGTGACCAGTACCTGCTCGGCGTCGGCGACCAGCTCGGCGAGCTGGCCCCGGCGGTCTTCGTCGAGCTCGGCGAAGACGTCGTCGAGCACCAGGATCGGGTCGTCCACGGCGCCGTCGACCGGGTTGCGCAGCAGCTGGTACGACGCCAGCCGCAACGCCAGCGCGAACGACCACGACTCGCCGTGGGAGGCATAGCCGCGCAGCGGCAGCTCGCCCGACGTGGAGCTCAGCGTGCACACCAGGTCGTCCCGGTGCGGGCCGGCCAGGGTGACGCCGCGGTCCAGCTCGTCGGCGCGCCGCTCCTCCAGCGCGGCCAGCAACGCCTCGGTGAACGCATGGGCGTCCGCCCCCAACCCCACCGGGGCGTCGCAGGAGGCCCGGTAGGCCAGCCGGGCGTCGTTCGCACCGTCCCGGGTGCCACCGCGCGCCACCGCCTCGTAGGCCTTCCCCAGCAGCGGGTTGAGCTCCTCGACCAGCGTGGTCCGGGCCGCGAGCACCTCACCCCCGAGCCGGGACAGGTGTGCGTCCCACACCCCCAGGGTCTCCAGGGCTGCGCCACCGCCCCCGCCGGAGCCCCGGGTGGCACGGTGGGACTTCAGCAGGCTGTTGCGCTGCCGCAGCACCCGGTCGTAGTCCGCGCGGGTGCCGGCGTACCGCGGCGAGCGTTGCACCAGCAGGTCGTCGAGGAACCGGCGCCGTTCGGAAGGGTCGCCCTTGACCAGGGCGAGGTCGTCGGGGGTGAACACCACGGTCCGCACCAGGCCGAGCAGGTCCCTCGCCCGGGGGAGCGGTGACCGGTTCACCCGCGCGGTGTTGCTGCGCCCCGGGGTGATCTGCACCTCCATCAGGGCCTTCCGGTCCTCGCGAACCACTGCGGCACGCACCACCGCGTGCTCCGCGCCGACTCTCACCAGCGGGGCGTCCGAGCCAGCACGGTGCGAGGACAGCGAGGACAGGTAGTCCACCGCCTCGACGATGTTGGTCTTGCCCTGCCCGTTGCGGCCCACGAACGAGGTCACCCCGGGCCCGAGGTCGAGCTCGAGGCCGGCGTAGGACCGGAAGTCGCTCAGCGACAAATGAGTCAGATGCATCTTGTGGTCAAGGCCGGCTCGTAGGTGCGGCGTAGGTGGTGTGCGAGCTCGTGGCTGGGGTCGGCTGGTGGTGGCGGTCCGTGGTCCAGGCCCACTGTGGTCACGGCGATCTGCCGGGTCAGGACTCGTCCGCGTGTACGGCGTGGCCGCCGAACTCGTTGCGCATCGCCGCGATCGCCTTCATGGCAGGGCTGTCGTCCTGGCGGGAGACGAACCGGGCGAACAGGGCGGCGGAGATCGCCGGCATCGGGACGGCGTTCTCGATGGCCTCCTGCACGGTCCAGCGGCCCTCGCCCGAGTCCTCGGCCCAGCCACGGATCCTCTCCAGGTGCTCGTCCTTGGCCAGCGCGTCGGTGAGCAGGTCGAGCAGCCACGAGCGGATCACGGTGCCCTCGCGCCAGGAGTTGAACGTCTCGGGCACGTTCTCGACCAGGTCGACCTTCTCCAGCAGCTCCCAGCCCTCGGCGTAGGCCTGCATCACGGCGTACTCGATGCCGTTGTGCACCATCTTGGCGTAGTGGCCCGCGCCCGGCTTGTGGCCGGCGTGCACGAACCCCAGCTCCCCCAGGGGCTTCAGCGCGTCGAACGCCGGCTGCACCTTGGCGACGTTCTCGTCGCTGCCGCCACACATCAGCGCGTAGCCGTTCTCCAGACCCCACACTCCGCCGGAGACGCCACAGTCGACGAACCCGACGCCGTGCTGGTCGAGCAGGTCGGCGTTGGCCTGGTCGTCGAGCCACCGCGAGTTGCCGCCGTCGACCACGAGGTCCCCCTCGTCCAGCAGGCCCCCGAGCTCCTTGACGGTCTCGCGGGTCGGGTCGCCTGCGGGCACCATCACCCACACCACCTTGGGGCTGGGCAGCTTGCCGACCATCTCCTCGAGGCTGGCGACGTCGGAGACGTCGGCGTTGCGGTCGTAACCGATCACGGTGTGCCCGGCGTTGCGCAACCGGGTGCGCATGTTGCCGCCCATCTTGCCGAGCCCGACGAGTCCGATGTCCATGCGCTCCTCCTGGTGCGGTGTGTGCGGGGCACTGCGCAGGACGGCGTTGGTCTCCTAGGACAACAGCCGACGCGGCATCAGCAGGTACCGGAAGGAACCCGCCTCCTCCGACTCGTCGGTGGCCCCGCCGTCGAGCGAGTCCACCCCCGACAGTACGACAGGCTTCGACGCCTGGGTGAACGCCATCTCCACGAACCGGTGCTGGATCGCCTGCAGCCCGTCGAGCAGGAACTGCGGGTTGAAGCCGGTGGTGATGTCGTCCCCCGTGGCCGGCGCCTCGATCGACTCGCTGGCCATCGCCTCCTCACCGTTGCCGGCGTCGAGGGTGAGCACGTCGTCGGAGAAGGCGAGCTGCACCGCGGTGTTGCGCTCGGCCACCAGCGAGACCCGCTTCAGCGCGTCGACGAGGACCTCGCGGTCGACCCGGGCCACGGTCAGGTGCTCGCCGGGGAACAGCGACCTGACCTTGGGGAAGTCACCGTCGAGCAGCCGGGTCGTGGTGCGTCGTACGCCGCCGCCCGCGGAACCCTCGAACCCGATGATCCCCTCGCCGGCCCCGGAGCCGGTGGCCAGGGCGATGCTGATCTCCGACCCACCGGAGAGCGCCTTGGCGGTGTCGGCGAGCACCCGGGCGGGGACCAGTGCCGCGGTGGACAGGTCCGTCGCCGACGCCGCCCAGCCCAGCTCGCGCTGGGCCAGCCGGAACCGGTCGGTGGACAGCATCGTGATCGTGTCCCCCTCCAGCTCGAGGCGGACGCCGGTGAGCACCGGGAGCATGTCGTCGCGGCCTGCGGCCGTCACCGCCTGGCCGACCGCGTGCGCGAACTCGGCACTGCCGACCCGCCCCCGCGCCTCGGGCATCTGCGGCAGGGTCGGGTAGTCCTCGACCGGGAGCGTCTGCAGGCTGAACCGCGCGGAGCCACAGGTCAGGCTGACCTTCGGCCCGTCGATCGCGAACTCGACCGGCTTGTTGGGCAGGCTGCGACAGATGTCGGCCAGCAGGCGTCCGGAGACCAGGGCCCGCCCCTCCTCGCTGACCTCCGCACCCAGCGTGGCGCGGGCGGAGGTCTCGTAGTCGAAGGTGGACAGCCGCAGGCCGTCGCCGGACCCGACCGGCTCCTCGTCCTCGTGGCCACCGGCCTCGATGAGCAGGCCGGAGAGCACCGGGGCACTCGGACGCAGCGGCAGCGTGCGCGCGGTCCAGGCCACCGCGTCGGCAAGGACGTCGCGTTCGACACGGAACTTCAACTCGGGTTCCTCTCCGTCGGTCCGGCTCTCACCGCGTCCCCGGGCGGGTGCACGCCGGCCATCCGGCTCGCGGGGAGCGGGGGTGCCGGTCGGGGAGTTGCATCCTGCCACGTCCGGTGTCGTCCCCAGAAGTGGCGGGACCCCGGAGTTCGGGAGGCGGAGGATCAATTGGTAATTCAGTAGTAGCAGTAGGTCCGGTGGACACTGTGGAAAACCCACATTCGTGCAGGTCAGCCCGGCCATCGGGCTGTGGGCGGAGTGTGGATTCGACGTGCACGCGCCAGCGGTGCCTGTGGGCGGCGGCGCGGCCTGTGGGGGCGACGTACCGCGCGTCCACACCGGATCCACCGGCCATGCACCGATATCGGCCCGACGAACCACAGGACTCGGCCGCTGCCGCGAGGTCGGTGGCGGCCGACCCGGACCGGGTCACGACTGCTTGGCCTGTTGCTTGATCCGCGTGGTCAGCTCGGTGACCTGGTGGAAGACGTTGCGCCGCTCGGCGAGGTCCTTGCGGATGCGACGGTCGGCGTTCATCACCGTGGTGTGGTCGCGGCCGCCGAACTGCTGGCCGATCTTGGGCAGCGACAGCTGGGTGAGCTCCCGGCACAGGTACATCGCGATCTGCCGGGCGGTGACCAGCGCACGGGTGCGGCTTGGCCCACACAGGTCGTCGATGCTGTAGCCGAAGTACGACGCGGTCTGGGCGATGATCAGCCCGGCGGTCACCTCGGGCTCGCCGCCCTCGGGGATCAGGTCCTTGAGCACGATCTCGGCCAGGGTCAGGTCGACCTCCTGCCGGTTCAGGGTGGCGAACGCGGTGACCCGGATCAGCGCGCCCTCGAGCTCGCGGATGTTGGTCTGGATCCGGCTGGCGATGAACTCCAGCACGTCCGGTGGGGCCGAGAGCCGCTCCGCGGCCGCCTTCTTGCGCAGGATCGCGATCCGGGTCTCCAGGTCCGGCGGCTGGACATCGGTCAGCAGGCCCCACTCGAACCGGTTGCGCAGCCGGTCCTCGAGCTGGGTCAGCCGCTTGGGTGGCCGGTCGGAGCTGATCACGATCTGCTTGTTGGCGTTGTGCAGGGTGTTGAAGGTGTGGAAGAACTCCTCCTGGGTGGACTGCTTGCCCTCCAGGAACTGGATGTCGTCGATCAGCAGCACGTCGACGTCGCGGTAGCGGCGCTGCAGCTGGTCACGCTTGTCGTCGCGGATGGCGTTGATGACGTCGTTGGTGAAGGCCTCGGAGGACACGTAGCGGATCTTGGCCCCGGTGTAGAGGCTGCGTACGTAGTGGCCGATCGCGTGCAGGATGTGGGTCTTGCCCAGCCCGGAGTCGCCGTAGACCAGCATCGGGTTGTACGCCTTGCCCGGCGCCTCGGAGACCGCGACCGCCGCGGCGTGCGCGAAGCGGTTGGAGGACCCGATGACGAAGGTCTCGAAGGTGTAGCGCGGGTTCAGCGGGCTGTCGGGGATGCCGGTGTTGAGCGTGACCGCGTTGGCGCTGGAGGGGTTGCCCATCAGGGGTCCGGCCGAGGCCAGGGGCGCGTGGTCGGCCGCCGTCGTGGCGGCGGGTGCGGGGGTCGTCGCCGCGCTGACGGGTGGGACCGGCAGCCCGGTGCCGCCGGGGGTCACGTCGTGGCCGATGAGTGGCTTTGTCGACAAGTCGCTTTGTGGGTCAGGCGGTGCGTGGCCCGGCGTCGCCGCTGCCCGGTGCTCCCCGGCCGGCTCGTCGTACGCCGGGGCCGGGACACCGGGGTCGTTCCCGGCGGAGTGCTGCGGCTGCTCGGCAGTGTCCTGGTCGGCGTGCATCTCCGGGTCGACGCTGACCGCGATCCGGATGGGCTGCCCGATGGCCTCGGTCAGGGCATCCTCGAGCCGGGTGCGCAGCCGCCCCTCGAGCTGGTTGCGGGTGAACTCGTTGGGCACCGCGATGACCGCGGTGCTCTCGGCCAGCATCAGCGGTCGGCTCTCCTCGAGCCAGACCCGCTGGTTGGGCGCGAGGTTCTCCAGGATTCCGGGCCACAGGTCGTCCAGCTGGGTCCGGTTCGCCGACTCCACCGCGTGTGCGCTTCCTCTCGATCCTCGTGGCCCGTTCGCCGCCGAGACGCCGCGGGCGGTGGTGAGTCCACATGCTTGTCCACAGGTTGTGCACCATCAACACCAGTCGACCGAACCGGCTGAACCGCCACACAATTGAGGGGTCCGGGACCGCTGTCTTCGACGAACCCCGGTGGTCGGACGCTAACAACTCCACGGCTTGTGGATCAACTGGTTGTCCACAAGTTCGTCACAGTTGCCGATGCGCGCGGCGTGTCGCGTTCCGCTGGGCCCCTGCGGGTGGCAGAGTTGCTCGCTCCGGCGCGTGGGCGGCCGCCGCCGCCGGCGCGAGCGAGGCCGGGACGGAAGCCGCCATGAAATTGACCCCACGACCCGCCGCCGCGTACCGTGGCAGATGTCGAGCCGGTGTCGACAGGTGCCGCATGTCCATGATCTGGCGGATCTGGCGCGTGGATGCGCGGTGCTCGTCGACTCATGACCCGCCGCCGGACGTGAGTCAGGCGGCGGGGGCCGAGCAGAGCGCTGCCCACGACCCGGTTCGTCGACAGCCAGGCCGGGTCGGGAGGACTCCGGCCATGACCTTCGAGTGGAGTACCTGGTGAGCAAGCGTACGTACCAGCCGAACAACCGTCGCCGGCACAAGAAGCACGGCTTCCGCCTGCGGATGCGCACCCGTGCGGGCCGTGCGGTGCTGGCGAACCGTCGCTCCAAGGGGCGCCGGAGCATCGCGGTCTAGGACCGTCCGGCTGCGTGCTCCCCGCCAGCAACCGCCTGCGTGATGGCGCCACCTACCGCGCCACGGTGCGCCGTGGCCGGAGGGCTGCGGCCGCAGCGGTGGTGCTGCACCAGCTGGCCGGCGGCGAGGAAGGACCGCCCCGGGTCGGCCTGGTGGTCTCCCGGGCGGTCGGCAACGCGGTCACCCGCAATCACGTGAAACGTCGACTCCGTCATCAGCTCCGGGAGCGCCTCCGCCTGCTCCCGGACGGCTCCGTGCTGGTGGTCCGCGCGCTCCCGGCAACCGCCACGATGTCCTCGACCGAGCTCGCCGCGGAACTTGACACCGCCCTGACGCGTTTGACCGGACGCCGATGAAGTACGTCCTGATCGCCTTGTTGAAGGCCTACCGGCTGCTGATCAGCCCGCTGTACGGGCAGGTGTGCCGCTACTACCCGTCCTGCTCGGCCTATGCCCTGGAGGCCGTCACGGTGCACGGCAGCCTCCGGGGGAGCTGGCTGGCCGTACGCCGGGTGCTGCGCTGCCACCCCTGGGCGGCCGGCGGCTACGACCCGGTGCCGCGACCGGCAGGCGCGGCCGCCGATGAGGCCGACCGGGCCGACCCCGCCGATGACGCCCACGCGGTCGACGACGCCGTACCTGCCCACCAGACCCCGCGGTCCAGCACCTCCCTAGGAGCCTGAGTGTCCTTCTTCTCCGAAATCGGCCACTTCATCATGACGCCGCTGTACTACCTGGTCTCGGTGGTGCTGGTGGGGTTCCACGACCTGTTCGGCAAGGTCTTCGACGGGAACTCCGCGTGGGCGTGGGGGCTGTCGGTGGTCGGCCTCACCGTGGTGATCCGGGCGGCGCTGCTGCCGCTGTTCGCCAAGCAGATCAAGTCCTCGCGGAACATGCAGCTGCTGCAGCCCAAGGTCAAGGAGCTGCAGAAGAAGTACGGCCACGACCGGGAGCGGCTCTCCCGGGAGACGATGGCGCTGTACAAGGAGACCGGCACCAACCCGTTCGCCTCGTGCCTGCCGCTGATCGTCCAGATGCCGATCTTCTGGGCGCTGTTCCGCCTGATCGACCACGCGGCCAAGAACAACGAGGGCAACGGCGTCCTCACCAACACGATGGCCGCCAGCTTCGCGCACGCACCCTTCTTCGGCGGCACCCTGGCGAACAGCTTCACCAGCAGCGCCGGGCACGTCAGCATCCAGATCGTGGCCGCCGTGCTGATCGTGGTGATGATCGCGACCACGTTCCTGACCCAGCGGCAGCTGATGAGCAAGAACATGCCGGCCGACGCGATGAGCGGGCAGTACGCGCAGCAGCAGAAGATGCTGCTCTACGTGTTGCCGCTGGTCTTCGCCGTGGGCGGCGTCGCGTTCCCGATCGGGGTGATCTTCTACTGGTGCACCTCGAACATCTGGACCATGGGGCAGCAGTTCTACGTGATCCGGAACAACCCGGCCCCGGGGACCCCGGCGTTCGCGGCGAAGGAGAAGCGCGACCGGGAGCGGCAGCAGGCCAAGGGGGTCAAGCGCGGTCGCTCGCGCAGGTCGGACGAGGGCCCCGAGGACGGCAGCGGCGAGGTCGGGGCCAAGCCGAACCGGCCCGGCGACAGCGATTCGACGCCGGCGCGGTCCGACCGCCGGCCCGCCCAGCGCCAGCAGCCCAAGCGCCAGTCGCGCGAGCAGCGCAAGAAGTCCGGGCCCCCCAGTGGGCCGGACCAGCAGAACTCCGACCACGTCGCCGAGGGAGAACATCAGTGAGCGAGCAGACCACCCCAGAGGTCACCGAGACCACCACGCCGACCGACACCGGTGAGGAGCCCGACCGCGCCGCGCAGCTGGAGCGGGAGGGCGAAATCGCGGCGGACTACCTGGAGGAGCTGCTCGAGATCGCCGACCTCGACGGGGACCTCGACATGGACGTCGAGGGTGACCGGGCCACCGTCTCGATCGTGGGAGCCGAGCTGCCGCAGCTGGTCGGCGGGGGCGGCGAGGTGCTGGAGGCACTGCAGGAGCTCACCCGGCTCGCGGTCTACCGGGAGACGGGCCAGCGGTCCCGGCTCATGCTCGATGTCTCCGGTCACCGGGCGGGGCGTCGTGCGGCCCTGGAGCAGCAGGCCGCCGAGGTGGTCTCCCGGGTGAAGGACTCCGGCGAGCCCGAGGCGCTGGAGCCGATGAGCCCGTTCGAGCGCAAGGTGGTCCATGACGCGGTCAAGGCGGCGGGACTGCACTCGGACTCGGAGGGCACCGAGCCCCACCGGCACGTGGTGGTGAGAGGCCGCTGAGGCCGCGCCCCGGAGGTCCCCGGAGACATGGATTCCCCGGTTTCACGTGAAACACCCCCCGCGCCCGCCGAGGCACGGGGGGTGTTCGGTCCCCGGCTGGGCCTGGCCGAGCGGTACGCGGCGCTGCTGGCCGACCGGGGCACGGTCCGCGGCCTGATCGGTCCACGGGAGGCGCCGCGGCTGTGGCAGCGGCACCTGCTCAACTGCGCGGCGCTGGCCGAGGTGATTCCGGAGGAGGCCACGCTGGCCGACGTGGGCAGCGGTGCCGGTCTGCCGGGTCTGGTGCTGGCACTGTGCCGGCCCGACCTGTCGGTGACGCTGGTCGAGCCGTTGCTGCGGCGTACCAGGTTCCTCGAGGAGGTGGTGGTCGAGCTCGGCCTGCCCCAGGTGGAGGTACGGCGCGCTCGCGCCGAGCAGCTGCACGGTCGGGAGCGCTTCGGGGTGGTCACGGCCCGGGCGGTTGCGCCGCTGGACCGGCTGGCACGGTGGTGCCTCCCCCTGGTCGAGCCCGGCGGTGCCCTGCTGGCGATGAAGGGGAGCTCCGCCGAGGCCGAGCTGGAGCGGGCAGGATCCGTGCTCGACCGGCTCGGCGCGGGTCCCCGATCCGTGCTGCGGCTGGGGCATGATGTGGCGGAGTCGCCGGTGACCGTGGTCCGCATCGAGGTGCCCCCCGCGGCGCCGGGACGCAGGTAGGGCAGGGTTCCGGGGAACGGGTGCCGGGGCCGGCAGACAGCGGCAACACGGCGACAATTCGGAAGGTGATCGTGACGTCGCAGTACGACGTAACCGTGCAGCAGGACCGGCCGGGGCTGGGATGGCCCGTCGGCCGCGGGTCGGGGGTCACCACGGCTTCGGAGACGTCCGGGACCTCCACCGGGTTGGGCTGGCCCGCGGAGGGTCCCGCTCCACAGCCGGAGGCCGGTTCTCCACAGGCTGTGGAGGACGACGGCGTCGCCCCGGCGACCGCGGTCGCGACGGTTTCCCGTGAAACATCCGGCGAGTCGGTTCCCGCGGGTGCGATCCCAGCTCCGGAGGAGGACGGCACCCCGCTGGCCCGGGCGGTGGCCGAGCAGCTGCGGGCCCGCGCCACGCTCAGCGCCGGGGAGCCACTGCCACGGCCGGCCTCGACCCGGGTGATGGTGGTCGCGAACCAGAAGGGCGGCGTGGGCAAGACCACCACCGCGGTCAACATCGCCGCCGCGCTCGCCGGCCACGGGCTGCGGGTGCTGGTGGTCGACCTCGACGCCCAGGGCAACGCCTCCGACACCGTCACCCAGCGTCGGCTCGATCCGATCCTGATTCGGATGGCGTCGGACCTATTCGACGACGCCGAGTCGGAGAAGCCGATCTTCCACGCCGCTGACAGGCTCGACCTCCTCCCGTCCGATGATTCCCTGCTCTCGCTGGAGAAGTTCGGGTTGCCCGAAGCGCAGGCCTTCGCGAACCGCTTGCGCTGGGTGGCGGCTGACTAC
>JBOHDO010000106.1:0-9969 GCA_050699415.1 Marmoricola sp. | reverse complement strand
CCATCGGGATGTGCGAGTGGTGGGCCGAGACCAGTAACGGCACCGACTTCTCCAGCACCACCGACATCGCGATCGCGATCGACGCGAACAAGACCTGTGGCGGTGCGCCCGGCGGCTTCGGCTGGCTCGACCCCATCGACGGAGGCTGCCAGCCGAAGATCTCGGTGGGGGACAGCGCCGATTCCAACCCGGGCAACGGCAAGGGCCACTCCTGTGAGCAGGAGATCAGCGACCTGGTGGGCTCGGTGGTGTACCTGCCGATCTACGACTCCACCACCGGTGGAGGCAACAACGGGACCTACCACATCAGGGGCCTGGCCGCCTTCTACCTCGACGGGGTCGAGAGCCCCAGCTTCTCCTACACCGGGACCGCCCCGAACAACATCGGCTCGCCGAAGTGCTCCGGCAACGCCTGCCTCTGGGGCTACTTCACCAAGGCGCTCATACCCGTCGGTCCCGTCGACTCAGACTGCGGGGCAGCAGCCCCGTCGTGTGACCTGGGCCTCGAGACCATCCAACCCATCGGCTGAGGAACAAGACATGAAACGAAGAATCGTCGCCATCGCGGCCGCTCTCGTGGTTGCCATCATCGGCGCCATCGCGGTGATCAGCTACGCCAACTCCGCCGACGCCCGCGCGGTCGCGGGCCAGCAGGTCACCGAGGTGTTCATCGCCGCCAAGCCGGTGCCCCAGGGCACCACCGCCAAGGCCGCCGTGGACCAGGGCCTGATCGCCCGGCAGAAGGTCGTCGCCAAGGGCGTGCCCACCGGGGCGATGACCGCGCTGGTCCCGAGCAGGCAGAACCAGGTGGCGCTCGCCGACATCCCCGCCGGGACCGTGGTGCTCGACGCCGGCTTCGGCGCCAAGGCCCTCGTGAAGACCAGCAACGCCGTGCCCCAGGGCAAGGTCGCGATCACGGTGAGCATCGACGCCCCCAACGCCGTCGCACCGTTCATCAAGGCCGGCGCCCACATCGCCGTCTACGACACCCTCGGGAGCCAGGACTCCCAGGGACCGCAGCTGACCGGGGTGGTGCTACCCGACGTGGACGTGCTCCGTGTCAACGGCAACTCCTCGGGCAGCGGCAGCACCAGCACCAGCTCCTCGTCCACCCTGATGGTCACCGTCGTGGTCGCACCGCAACAGAGCACCCGTCTGGTGCACGCGATCCAGACCGGCCAGGTCTACGCGGGCCTGCTCGGCCACGGCGCCAGGGTCGACCCGAGGGCCACGATCAACGACAACACCGTCGTCAAGCACTGAGAAGTCCGGGGAGAGTAGAGATGACTGTTCTGTGGGAGCCCGACCGCCAGGCGGTCGAGAGTATCGAGATGGCGCTGGGTGCGCAGACGCGCGTCGTGGACGGTGCGCCGACCGCGTCCCGGACCGTCCTGAGCGACCCGCTGGCCAACCTGCTGGTGGTCGGTCCGGACATCGACCTGACATCGGCGCTCGGAGTGGCCGAGGAGATCCGGCTGGAGCGGCCCGAGGCGGGCGTGGTCCTGATGCGGCGGCGCCTGGACGTGGCCCTGCTCAGCCAGGCGGCGAAGGCCGGGGTGCGGGAGGTGGTCGGAGCCGACGACCTCGCCGCGCTCACCGACGCCTGCCGCCGCAGCCAGGAGCTCTCTGCGCGGCTCGGCGCCGCCACCGGCGAGGTGGCCGAGGGCCGCGTGGTCACGGTCTTCTCCGCCAAGGGCGGCTGTGGCAAGACCACGGTCTCGGTCAACGTCGCCGCGGAGCTCGCACGCAGCGGCACCCGCACCCTGCTCGTGGACCTCGACCTCGCCTTCGGCGACGACGCGATCACGCTGGGGCTGGCGCCCGAGCGCAGCATCGCCGACCTGGTGCCGATGGCCGGCCACCTCGACGGCGAGGGGCTGGCATCGGTGGTCACCCGGCACGACACGGGTCTCGACGTGCTGTGCGCGCCCAAGCACCCCGGAGACGCGGACACGATCTCGGGAACGTTGGTCAGCGAGGTGCTGCGGATCGCGAAGCGCGGCTACGAGGTCGTCGTGGTCGACACTCCGCCCGCCTTCAGCGAGCACGTGCTGGCGGCCTTCGACACCAGCGACCGAGCCCTGATCCTCGCCACGCTGGACATTCCCTCGGTGAAGAACCTGCGGCTGGCGCTGGACACGCTGGACCTGCTCGGCCAGCCCCGGGACCTGCGCACGATCGCGCTCAACCGTGCCGACGCCAAGACCGGGCTGTCCGTGGAGGACACCGCGGCCGCCATCCACCACGAGATCGACGTGCAGATCCCGGACAGCAAGGACGTCACCTCGGCCACCAACCGCGGCACGCCGATCGTGCTGGCCCACCCGAAGCACCCGGTCAGCGTGGCGCTGCGTGGGCTGGCGCACGCCGACGTGCTGGCGGGCCGGCCTGCGCAGCCGGCCCCGGGCGGGCAGCCCAAGCCGGGGCGTCCTTCCCGGTCCCCGTTCCGTCGTCATCCGGTCGAGGCGGGAGCCGAGGCATGAGCCTGTCCGACCGGATCGAGCAGCGTCGCCACGTCGACCGGGGCCCGGCGACCGGTGCCGAGGGCGCCCAGCGCACCGCGACCGACCCGTTGACCGCGGTCAAGCAGCGGGTGCACCAGGGCCTGATCGACAGCCTCGGCCCGCAGCTCTACGACCCGCACGTGCAGCAGGGCGAGCTCGAGCACCGGGTGAGGACCACGCTGCAGGACGTGCTCGAGACCGAGAGCACCCCGCTGTCCACCGCCGACCGCACCCGCGTCGCCCAGGAGGTCTCCGACGAGATCCTCGGACACGGCCCGATCGAGCCGTTCCTGCGCGACCCCAGCGTCACCGAGGTGATGGTCAACGGGCCCGACCAGATCTTCATCGAGCGCGACGGCCGGATCGAGTCGGTCGACGGCCGGTTCACCAGCGAGGCCCACCTGCGCCGCACCATCGAGCGGATCGTCAGCCGGGTGGGTCGGCGCATCGACGAGGCCCAGCCGATGGTCGACGCCCGGCTGCCCGACGGCTCCCGCGTCAACGCGGTGATCGCCCCGATCGCCCTGGACGGCAGCCTGCTCACGGTGCGCAAGTTCCCCGCCGACCCGTTCACCGACAAGGACCTGATCGCCTTCGGCACCATGACCGAGCAGGTGCGCGAGGTGCTCGCCGCCTGCGTCCGCGGCAAGCGCAACATCATCGTCTCCGGCGGCACCGGCACCGGCAAGACCACCGTGCTCAACGTGATGTCGAGCTTCATCCCCGGCGACGAGCGGATCGTCACCATCGAGGACGCCGCCGAGCTGCAGCTGCAGCAGGAGCACGTGCTGCGGATGGAGTCCCGGCCGCCCAACGTCGAGGGCCGCGGCGTGGTCGCGATCCGTGACCTGGTCCGCAACTCGCTGCGCATGCGCCCCGACCGCATCGTCGTCGGCGAGGTCCGCGACGGCGCCGCCCTGGACATGCTGCAGGCGATGAACACCGGCCACGAGGGCTCGCTGACCACGGTGCACGCCAACACCCCGCGCGACGCGCTCTCCCGCGTGGAGACCATGGTGCTGATGGCCGGGGTGGACCTGCCGATCCGGGTGATCCGCGACCAGATCGCCAGCGCCATCAACCTGGTCATCCAGCTGCAGCGGCTCCGGGACGGCAGCCGCCGGGTGGTGGCGATCACCGAGGTGCTGGGCATGGAGGGTGACGTGATCACCATGCAGGACCTGTTCACCTTCGACCACAGCGCCGGCCGGGACGCCTCCGGCCGGTCCCAGGGGGTGTTGCGCCCCACCGGGATCCGGCCGAAGTTCGTCTCCGACCTCGAGGACCACGGCGAGGAGCTGCCGCCGAGCATGTTCGGCGTCGGCGCCGTGCCCCTTGCGAGCCGGCGATGAGGCGTCCTCGTCGGTTCCCGTGGCTGTCTGCGCTGGCGGCGCTGTTCGGGCTCGTGCTGCTGACCGGCCCGGCCGCCCTGGCCGCGGGCAACGGGGGATCTCCCACGCTCACCGACGTGCACGTCCGGCACGGGCACGTCGACGCACTCGTGACGGTGCCGGGGGGCGACGCCACGAAGGCCATCGACCGGGGCAGCCTGCGAGTCAGGCTGGGCTCGGGCCGGTCGGTGGCCGCCTCGGTGACGCCGGTCGGGCACGAACGACGGGCCGCGATGGTCGTGATCGACACCAGCGGCTCGATGGCCGGCAACGGCCTGGCCGCGGCGAAGTCGGCCGCTGCCACCTTCCTCGGCGACGTACCGGCCGACGTCGAGGTCGGCCTCGCGGGATTCGCCCACCGGCCCCGGGTACTGGTCGCGCCGACCACCGACCGGGCCAGGGTGGGCAGCGCCGTCAGGACGCTGCGCGCGAAGGGGTCCACGTCGCTCTACGACGCCATCGACCTGGCCACCCGGGCGCTGGGCGCCTCGGGCAGCCGGACGGTCGTGCTGCTCAGCGACGGCGCCGACTCCTCCAGCCGGGCCGACCTGCGGCAGGCTGTCCGGAGGGTCCGGGCCAGCGGTGAGCGGCTGGCCGTGGTGGGATTCCACACCGACGCCACCCAGAACGGCGTGCTCAGGAGCATCGCCCGGGCCGGCGGCGGCTCGGTGACCACGGCCCTGGGCTCCGCCTCGCTGCGCAAGGCGTTCGGGTCGGCGGCACAGACGATCGCCACCCAGGTCCGGGTGCAGGCACCGGTGCCGTCGGGAGTGGGCGGTCACCAGCCGCTGACCGTGAGCGGGACCGCCGGAGGAGCGGCCTTCAGCGCCCACGAAGGCGTCTCGTTGCCGCCGGCCGCTGCTCCGGCGCCCTCGTCGGTGCCCCCGACTCCGCACGTCGCGCCGGCCCCGAGGCACACGCTGCTGTGGGTGGCGGCGGGCGCGGTGTTCGCCGGCCTGCTGGTGCTGGTTCTCGCCGCGGCCTGGTCCGCGTTCACCCCGCAGGCGCGGCGGCGGATCCGGTCCCTGGACAGCTACGTCGGACAGGTGGCGCACCGGGCCTCGCCCGCCGGGGTGCGCAATGCCAGCCAGGACCTCACCGGCGGTGCCCTGCGTGCGGCCGACGCGTTCATCCGGACCCGCAAGTCTGCCGATCGCACGGCGCGCACGGCGATGCTGCTGGAGCGGGCAGACCTGCCCATGCGGCTCAACGAGTGGTACGTCGTCCGGGTGGCCATGACCGTCGCGCTGGTCGCGGTGTTCTCCATGCTGCTGTCGGGGTCGCTGGGGGGTCTGCTCGTCGCCGTCCTGCTCGGCGTGCTGGTCGGTGCGGTGATCCCGCCGATGGTGCTCAACTTCCTGGCCAAGCGGCGGGCCCGCAAGTTCGAGGTGCAGCTGCCCGACGTGCTCGTGCTGGTGGCCAGCAGCCTGTCCACCGGGTTCTCCCTGCCCCAGGCCCTGGACGGGATCGTGCGCGACGCCCCCGAGCCCTCGGCCAAGGAGTTCGCCCGTGCCCTTGCCGAGACCAGGATCGGCACCGAGCTGGAGGTGGCGCTGGAGCGCACCGCCACCCGGATGGCCAGCACCAACCTGTCCTGGACCACGATGGCGATCCGGATCCAGCGCAACGTCGGTGGCAACCTGGCTGAAACACTGCGGACCACGGCGCACACCCTCAGGGAGCGCGAGTCGCTGCGACGTCAGGTGCGCGCGCTGTCGGCCGAGGGGCGGCTGTCCATGTGGATCCTGCTGGCCGTGCCGATCCTCATGGCCGGCTACCTCTTCTTCGTCAACCGGCCCTACCTGGCGCTGCTGTGGCAGCGGCCGCTCGGCATGGTGATGCTCGCCGTCTCGGCCGTCATGCTCGCGGTGGGCTACTTCTGGATGCGCAAGGTCGTGGAGGTGAAGGTCTGATGGTGCTCTACGTCGGTGCGCTCACGGTCGCCCTCGGCCTTGCGGTCGCCTGCGGAATGGTGCTGGTGGGCCGTTCGGACCAGACCGGGGTCGCCCGCAGCCTCGCCCTGATCGAGAAGGGTGCCCGGAACCGCCAGGAGCATGCCCACAACGAGGCGGAGCTCGGCGACCGGCTGGTGGACGGCGTGCTGCGCCTGGGGCGCAAGGTCGCCGGCAAGGTGTCTCCCGCGGGTACCACGGAGCGACTTGCACGCCAGCTCGACTTCGCCGGCAACCCGTCGGGGTGGACCGTGGAGCGGCTGCTCGCGGTCAAGGGCGTCGCTCTCCTCGGTGGCGGACTGCTCGGGCTCCTGATCGGGCACCTTTCGGCGCTGGGCCTGCTGCTCGCGGTGGCCTTCGCCGCGGGAGGGTTCTGGATGCCGGGGATCCTGGTCTACAACATCGGGCTGCACCGGCAGGAGGAGCTGCGGCTCGGCCTCGCCGACGCCCTGGACATGCTGACCGTCTGTGTGGAGGCCGGGCAGGGCTTCGACGCGGCGCTGCAGCAGGTGGCCAGGTCGGTGACCGGCCCGGTGGCGGGAGAGTTCGCCCGCGTGCTGCAGGAGATCTCGATCGGCAAGTCCCGCGCCGACGCCTTCACCGCGATGGGCTCGCGTACGTCCGTGCCGGAGATCAAGACCTTCGTCACCGCGCTGAGCCAGGCCGACCGCTTCGGTCTGCCGATCGGCAACGTGATCCGTGAGCAGGCCGACCAGATGCGCCTGGTCCGCAAGCAGCGCGCCGAGGAGAAGGCACAGAAGGTGCCGGTGAAGATCATGATCCCGCTGATCTTCTGCATCTTCCCGCTGATCTTCGTGGTGATCCTCGGGCCGGGCGTCATGCAGATGATGGCCATGTTCAGCGGCATGCACCTCTGAGCGTTCGCCGGACCTGATGGCCGGGCGGCTCACTCACCCGGGTAGGAGCCCAGGCTCCACTCGTTGCCCTCCGGGTCGGCCAGGGTGCTGCCGCGGCCGCCGTAGTCCATGTCGACGGGCTCCCGGACCTCGGTGAAGCCGTGGCCGAGCGCCTGCCGGTGGACCCGGTCGACGTCGGCGTCGGTGGGGACCACGAGGTAGGCGCCGGCCACCCCGACCTCGGAGTCGTCGGCGGCGGTGCCGAACATGATGCCGCCGCCACCGGGCCAGTTCATCTGGGCGTGCAGGATGCGCGACGGGTCGCCCTCGTCGGCGTACGCCGCGGCCCTCTCGAAGCCGAGCCCGGCGGCGAGGAACTCCAGCGCCGCGGGGGCGTCCTTGTAGCGCAGGGACAGGAACAGGTTGGTGCTCGCGTTGTTCATGGGGCCGAGCCTGCCGGGTCGAGGGCCTCGCGGTCTTGAACGAATGGGATCTCCTCGCGCAGGTACGTCGCCGGGGTGTAGCCGGCCAGCTCCCGCCACTCCCGGGTCAGGTGGGCCTGGTCGGCGTACCCGGCGTACGCCGCCACGTCGGCCAGCCGGTCGCCCCGGCCCATCAGCGACCGCGCGTGCTGGAACCGGAACACCCGCGCGACCTGCTTGGGCGTGATCCCGAGCTCGGCGCCGAACCGGGTGGTGAGGTGGCGGCGGCTCCAGCCGACGTCGTCGGCGACCTCGGCCACCGGGACGCTGCCGTGGCTGGTAGCCAGCAGCTGCCAGGCCCGGGAGACCTCGGGCCGGAGCAGCCACGCCCGGTCGCCGTCGAGGGCTTCCAGGAACGTCAGGTCGAGCAGTCTGAAGCGCTCCGGCCAGGCCGCCGCGGCGAGAGCGTCGTACCGCAGCGGCAGCATCGCGGCGAGGTCGACCATCTCGCGGGCGAGCGCCGCGGCCGGGACACCGAGCAGCACCCGGGCACCCAGCGGGGTCAGCTCGACCTGGATGCCGTGCTGGTGCCCGTCGTGGTGGATCAGCGCGGGCCGGTTGTGCAGCCCGGCTGCGATCGCCCAGAGGCGGCTCCGGGCCTCGGGCCGCTCCGCCCAGGACAGCTCGACCGGCTCGTCGAAGGCGATCACCACGGTCAGGCTGCCCGAGGGCAGACCGTGGTGGACGCCCGGCCCGGTCAGGTGCCGGTAGCCGACGTAGGACTCGACGTAGGCCCGCAGCGCCGGGTGCGGCAGCCGGACCATGGACCCGGTGTCCATCCGGTCACGGTACCCGCGGCGCCGGCGGGTGGCAGGATCGCCGGGTGGACCTGAGCACCGGACAGGCCGGCATCGTCACCGACAACCTGCGCGCCGCGCTGCGGTACGCCGCCCGGCTGGCGGAGCCGCAGGGGGAGGACCTGGCCGCGGCCGCCGGGGACCTGCCCGACCCCGGCACCCGCGAGCCGCACCCGGCACTGCCACGGGTCGGCGAGCGGGTCAGCCGCGACCTGGTCGTGGGCGAGGCCGACACCGCCGCGGCGATGGGCCACCCGGACGGCTCGGTGACCGTGCTGGGCTCGCCCCGGCTGGCGCTGTGGTTCGAGGTGGTCTCCTGCGACCTGCTGCTGCCGCCGGGGCAGGGGCCGACCACGGTGGGCTGCGGCATCCTGGTGCACCACCTCGGCCCGGCGTCGGTGGGGGAGGCGGTCACCGTCGAGGTCGCCGTCCACCGCACCGACGGCCGCCGGATCGTCTTCGACTGCACCGCCCGGGTCGGCGACCGCCTGGTCGGGGTCGGCACCCACCAGCGCTCCGTACTCGACCCGCCCTGACCGGGCGCGCCCCAGCCCGACGCCGCCGTACGTCGTGCCTCCACGGAACCGGGGGGCCGCGCCGGTAGGGTCACGTGTTGAGCTTCCCCGCCCAGCGAGGGGACACCGGTCCGAGAGGATGCGGCGTCCCCAGACCCGACGACCCACCGGACCAGGGAGCCGCACCTTGTACCTGAAGAGCCTCACGCTCAAGGGATTCAAGTCCTTCGCGTCGTCGACGACGCTGCAGCTCGAGCCGGGCATCACCTGCGTGGTGGGGCCGAACGGCTCCGGCAAGTCCAACGTGGTCGACGCGCTCGCCTGGGTGATGGGGGAGCAGGGTGCGAAGTCGCTGCGCGGCGGCAAGATGGAAGACGTCATCTTCGCCGGTACGTCGGACCGCCCGCCGCTGGGCCGTGCCGAGGTGCAGCTGACCATCGACAACACCGACGGCGCGCTGCCGATCGAGTACACCGAGGTCACCATCAGCCGCACCATGTTCCGCAACGGCGGCTCGGAGTACGCCATCAACGGCCAGACCTGCCGGCTGCTCGACGTCGCGGAGCTGCTGTCGGACTCCGGCATCGGCCGGGAGATGCACGTGATCGTCGGGCAGGGCCAGCTCGACTCGATCCTGCGCGCGACGCCGGAGGACCGGCGCGGCTTCATCGAGGAGGCCGCCGGGGTGCTCAAGCACCGCAAGCGCAAGGAGAAGGCGCTGCGCAAGCTGGACTCCACCGAGGACAACCTCACCCGGCTCTCCGACCTGCTCTCCGAGATCCGGCGGCAGCTCAAGCCGCTGGGCAGGCAGGCCGAGGTGGCCCGCCGGGCCGCCACGGTGCAGGCCGACGTCCGCGACGCCCGGGCCCGGCTGCTCGCCGACGACCTGTCCGGTGCCCGGGAGGAGCTGCACAAGGACCTCGCCGACGAGTCGGAGCTGCAGCAGCGGCGCACGACGCTGGACAACGACATCACCGCCGGCCACGAGGAGGAGTCCCGGCTGGAGGCCGCGCTGCGTGAGGATCTGCCGGCGCTGTCTGATGCGCAGGAGACCTGGTTCGCCCTGTCCGGGCTGCGCGAGCGGATCCGTGGCACCGCCGGTCTCGCGGCCGAGCGGGTGCGCAACGCCGAGGCGGCCGCCGCCGAGCCGATCCCCGCCGGCCGCGACCCCGAGGAGCTCGAGGCCGAGGCCGCCCGGGTGCGCGAGCAGGAGCAGGGCATCGCCACCGAGACGGAGACCAGCCGCGCGGCCATGGAGCAGGCGGTCGCGCAGCGGCAGTCCCAGGAGGACGCGTACGCCGAGGAGGAGCGCCGGGTCGCCGGGCTGCAGCGCGCCGCCGCCGACCGCCGCGAGGGGCTGGCCCGGTTGCACGGCCAGGTGAACGGCCTTCGCTCCCGCTCCGCCGCCGCCGAGGAAGAGGTCGGCCGGCTCACCGCGGCCCGCGAGGCCGCCGCCGCACGCGCCGAGGCG
>JBOHDO010000105.1:0-10156 GCA_050699415.1 Marmoricola sp. | reverse complement strand
CCCGAGCTCGGCGAGTCCGTCACCGAGGGCACCATCACCCGATGGCTCAAGCAGGTCGGCGACCAGGTGGCCGTCGACGAGCCGCTGCTGGAGATCTCCACCGACAAGGTCGACACCGAGATCCCCTCCCCCGTGGCCGGCACCCTGCTGGAGATCAAGGCCGACGAGGACGAGACCGTCGAGGTCGGCGCCGAGCTGTGCCGGATCGGCTCGGGCCAGCCGGCACAGGCGGCCCCGTCGGCCCCGTCCGGCGACAAGGAGCCCGCGCAGGAGGAGTCCGCGCCGGAGGAGTCCGCGCCGGAGGAGTCCGCGCAGCCGGAGCCGAAGCAGGCGGAGCAGCCCGAACAGAAGCAGAAGCAGGAGCCGGAGCCGCAACAGAAGCAGGAGCCGTCGCAGCCGGCCTCGTCCGCCGTGGCCGCGTCGGAGACGGGTGCCTACGTCACCCCGCTGGTCCGCAAGATGGCCGCCGAGCACGACGTCGACCTCTCCAGCATCCAGGGATCCGGTGTCGGCGGCCGGATCCGCAAGCAGGACGTGCTCGCCGCGGCCGAGGCCAAGAAGGCGGCCGCGGCCCCCTCAGAGCCAGCCGGGCAGGCCGCAGCCGCACCGTCGCGGCCCGCCCCGGCCACGCCGAGCCCGCTGCGCGGGAAGACCGAGAAGATGAGCCGGCTGCGGCAGACGATCGCCAAGCGGATGGTCGAGTCGCTCGAGACCAGCGCCCAGCTCACCCAGGTCGTCGAGGTCGACGTCACCAGGATCGCGCGGCTGCGCGACTCGGTGAAGCAGGACTTCCTGGCCCGGGAGGGCACCAAGCTGTCGTTCTTCCCGTTCTTCGCCAAGGCGACCGTCGACGCGCTCAAGGCGCACCCGGCGCTGAACGCCACCGTGAACAGCGAGACCATGGAGGTCACCTACTTCGACCAGGAGAACCTCGCGGTCGCGGTGGACACCGAGAAGGGCCTGCTCAGCCCGGTCGTCAAGGACGCCGGTGACCTGAGCGTGGCGGGCCTGGCCCGCAAGATCGCCGACGTGGCCCAGCGCACCCGCACCAACAAGATCGGTCCCGACGAGCTCTCCGGCGGCACGTTCACGCTGACCAACACCGGCAGCGTCGGCGCCCTGTTCGACACCCCGATCATCAACCAGCCCCAGGTCGCCATCCTCGGCACCGGCACGGTGGTCAAGCGCCCGGTGGTGATCGACGACCCGAACCTGGGCGAGACGATCGCGGTGCGGCACATGGCGTACCTGTCGCTGACCTACGACCACCGGTTGATCGACGGCGCCGACGCCGCGCGGTTCCTGCAGGACGTCAAGCAGCGCGTTGAGGCGGGCCAGTTCGAGGTGTGACGCAGCCGTAGGTCTTTACGGCCCGCAACCTCTTCGGGCTCCCGCGCCTCGCAGCCGCGGCGCATCGCTCAGAGGTTGATCATGTGGCCCGCGATGCCCTCGACCGCCTCCTTGACCGACTCCGTGAGCGTCGGGTGGGCGAACACGTTGCGGGCGACCTCGTCGGCGGTCAGGTCCCACTTCTGGGCCAGCGTGAGGGCCGGCAGCAGCTCGGTGACGTCGGGGCCGATCAGGTGGGCGCCGATGATCTCGTTGTACTTCGCGTCCGCGACCACCTTGACGAAGCCGACCGCCTCCCCCAGGCCCATCGCCTTGCCGTTGGCCGAGAACGGGAACTTCGCCACCTTGACGTCGTACCCCAGCTCCCTGGCCTGCTCCTCGGAGTAGCCGAAGGAGGCGATCTGGGGCTGGCAGTACGTCGCACGGGGGATGAAGTCGTACTCGACCGGCATCGTGTCCGCGCCGGCGATCGTCTCGGCGACCACGACGCCCTGCGCCTCGGCGGTGTGGGCGAGCATCAGCTTGCCCGTGCAGTCGCCGATCGCGTAGACGCCGTCGACGTTGGTGCGGCCGTGGTCGTCGATCGCGATGGCTCCCCGGTCGGTGGTCTCGACCCCGGTGGCGTCGAGCCCGAAACCGTCGATGCGGGGCGCGAACCCGAAGGCCGCCAGCATCTTGTCCGCCTCGAGCACCTGGCTCTGCCCATCAGAAGGGGCCCCGCCGTCGGCCGGGCTGACGGTCACCTTGACGCCCGCGCCGGTGTCCTCGACCTTGTCGACCTTGGTGGAGGTGAGCACGTTGACGCCGAGCTTCTTGTAGTGCTTGGCCAGCTCCCTGGACACCTCGGCGTCCTCGGTGGGGACCATCCGGTCGAGGAACTCCACGATCGTCACGTCGACGCCGAAGTTCTTCATCACGTAGGCGAACTCGACGCCGATCGCCCCGGACCCTCCGATGATGATCGACTTCGGAAGCTGCTCGGAGAGGATCTGCTCCTCGTAGGTGACCACGTTCTTCGACAGCTGCACGCCGGGCACGAGCCTGGTGGTGGCGCCGGTCGCGATGATGATGTTGTCCCCGGAGATGGTCTTGATCGACCCGTCCTCGCCCTTGATCTCCAGCGACCTCGGGCCGGTGAAGGTGCCCCAGCCGTTGATCTCGGTGATCTTGTTCTTCTTCATCAGGAAGTGGACGCCCTTGACGATGCCCTCGGACACCTGCCGGCTGCGCTTGAAGGTGGGCCCGTAGTCCATCGACGGGTTGCCGGTGATCCCGAACTTGTCCTTCTCCTCGTGCAGGATATGCGCCAGCTCGGCATTGCGCAGCAGCGCCTTGGAGGGGATGCAGCCGACGTTCAGGCAGACCCCGCCCCAGTACTTCAGCTCGACCACGGCCGCCTTCAGGCCGAGCTGGGAGGCACGGATGGCGGCGACGTACCCACCGGGCCCGGCACCGAGGACGACAACATCGAAATCGCTCACTGCGACAGGCTATCCGTTCCCTCTTCGCTGCAACGAGGCCCGTGGCAGGGTGGGCGACATGCGCTTCCTGGTCGCCGGTTCCTCGGGATTTCTGGGTAGCCGGCTCACGCAGCAGCTCCAGGCGGAGGGTCACCGGGTCACCGCCCTGGTCCGGCGTACGCCGACACCGGGCGAGGCCCGTTGGGACCCGTACGCCGGGACACTGCCCGAGGGGCTGGTCGAGGACCACGACGTCGTGGTGAACCTCGCCGGCGCCCCGATGGTCGGCAACCCGTTCTCGAAGGCGTGGGCCGACGCCCTGCGCCGCAGCCGGGTCACCACCACCTCGGTGCTCGCGGAGGCGATCGCCACCAGCGACCGCAGGCCGGCGTTCGTCGCAGGCAACGGCATCTCCTGGTACGGCGACCACGGCGGCGCGCCGCTGACCGAGCATTCGGAGAGCCTGGGCCACGCGCTGCTGACCGAGGTGACCCGCGACTGGCAGGCCGCCACGGACGCCGCCTCCTCCGCGGGCGCCCGCGTGGTGGTGCTGCGCACCGCTCCCGTGATGGACGCGGCCAACCCGCCGCTGTCGATCCTGCGGCGCCTGTTCGGCCTGGGCCTGGGTGGGCGCATCGGCAGCGGCCGACAGTACTTCCCGCTCGTCTCCGCCCGCGACTGGGTCGCCTCGGTCGTCTTCCTCGCCGACTCCACGGTCTCCGGGCCGGTGAACCTGACCATCCCCGAGCCGGCCACCAACGCCGACTTCACTCGCGCGCTGGCCCGGCAGCTGCACCGCCCGGCGCCCGTCCCGGTCCCGGCGACCGCGGTCCGGGCCGCCGCCGGCCCGCTGGCGCCGGAGGTGCTGGGCTCGGTCAGGGCGATGCCGCAGCAGCTGCTGGACGCGGGGTTCCGGTTCGTCGACCCGGACGTGGACAGCGTGCTGTCGGCCGCGCTGCGCTGATCCCCGCGCCCGATCCCCGCGCTGGCCCCGGGCGTAGGCTCGGGGCCGTGAGCGACCTCGACGTCCGCACCGTCGGCATCGACGAGCAGGCGGTCGACTACCGCACCGCCTGGGAGCTGCAGCGCCAGGTCCACGCACAGGTCGCGGAGGGCGCGCCCGGGACGGTGCTGCTGCTGGAGCACCCGCCCGTGTTCACCTGCGGCAAGCGCACCGACGCCCACGAGCGACCGGTCGACCCCGGTGAGGCCGAGGTCATCGACGTCGACCGCGGCGGCAAGATCACCTTCCACGGGCCGGGACAGCTGGTCGGCTACCCGATCGTCCGGTTGCCCGACCAGGTCAAGGTGGTCGACTACGTCCGGCGCATCGAGGAGGCGCTGATCGGCACCTGCCGCGACCTGGGCGTGACGACCGCCCGGGTTCCGGGTCGCAGCGGGGTTTGGCTCAAGGCCGACGGGCGAGGTCCGGAGCGCAAGATCGCCGCGATCGGCATCCGGGTCGCCCGTGGCGTCACCATGCACGGCTTCGCGCTGAACTGCGACGTCGACATGAGCTGGTACGACAGGTTCGTGCCCTGCGGCATCACCGACGCGGGCGTGACTTCCCTGTCGGCCGAGCTCGGCCGCGACGTCACCGTCGCCGAGGTCGCGCCGGTCGCCGAGCGCCACCTGCGCGAGCTGCTGGCGTGGGCGCCGTACCACCCGACCCCCGACTACGCGCCGAAGCCGGAGCCCGGGCACGCGGGCCTGCGGGTGCCCGTGGTCGAGCCCCTCAGCCGAGCCACCGGGCCAGCGTCGCGCCGAGCGCGGCAGGCTGGTCGAGCTGCACGAGATGGCCCGCCTGCTCGATGAGCCGGAGCCGGGCCCCGGGGACCATCTCCTGCAGCCGATGGGCCCGGTCGACCGGGATCCACGTGTCCTCCCGGCCCCAGGCCACCAGCACCGGCACGTCGATCCGGGAGTACAACGGCTGGATCTCGTCGGTGTGGGCCTCGTCGGCCTGGGCGATCTGCCGGTAGAACGCGGCCTGCCCGATGTCGCCCAGCCACGGCGCGGTCAGCGCGCCCAGCGCGGCCTCACCCAGTCCGGCGTGGCTGGCGCTGCTGACGTAGGCCCGCAGCGCGCCTTCGTGGACGGCTGACGGAAGCGCCGCGAACACCTCCGGGTGCTCGGCCACGAGCCTGAAGAAGTCCGAGCCCCACGGACGCAGGGCGACCACGTCGACCAGTGCCAGCGAGGCGAACGCGCTGCCGTGCAGCAGGTGCGCACGCAGAGCCACCGCGCCCCCGAAGTCGTGCGCGACCACGTGCGGCGACTCCAGGCCCCAGAGCCCGAGCAGGTCCCCGAAGAGCTCCCCCTGCACGTCGAGCGACACCGAGTGCTCCGGTTCCTTCGACGACTGTCCGTACCCGGGCATGTCCCAGAGGTAGACGGTGAAGTACGGCGCCAGGGCGGCAGCGATCGGCTGCCACAACCAGGACGACCAGGGCGTCCCGTGGCAGAACACCACGGCTGGACCGGTTCCGGCACGGCCCCACCGGACCGAGCGTCCTCGCCAGGCGAGCTCCTCCGACAACATCTGCCCGATGCTGCCAGACCAGCGAGGCATCGCTCGATTCCAGTCCGGGACCGCACGCGTCGTACAGTGGGCGGGTGAGCTCCCCCACCGTCGCACCCGAGGGCCGCCGGCTTCTGCGGCTGGAAGCCCGCAACGCCGAGACCCCGATCGAGCGCAAGCCGGAGTGGATCAAGACACGCGCGAAGATGGGCCCGCAGTACCGCGAGCTGCAACAGCTGGTCAAGTCCGAAGGCCTGCACACGGTGTGCCAGGAGGCTGGCTGCCCCAACATCTTCGAGTGCTGGGAGGACCGCGAGGCCACCTTCCTCATCGGCGGCGAGCAGTGCACCCGGCGCTGCGACTTCTGCCAGATCGCCACCGGCAGGCCCGCGCCGCTCGACCGCGGTGAGCCGCTGCGGGTCGCCGAGTCGGTGCAGCAGATGGGGCTGCGCTACGCCACCATCACCGGCGTCGCCCGCGACGACCTGCCCGACGAGGGCGCCTGGCTGTACGCCGAGACGGTGCGCCAGATCCACCGGCTCAACCCGGGCACCGGGGTGGAGAACCTCATCCCCGACTTCAGCGGCAACCCCGAGCTGCTGGCCCGGGTCTTCGAGTCCCGCCCGGAGGTGCTGGCGCACAACCTGGAGACGGTGCCGCGGATCTTCAAGCGGATCCGCCCCGCGTTCCGCTACGACCGCTCCCTGCAGGTGCTGGCGGCTGCGCGGGAGTTCGGCCTGGTCACCAAGTCGAACCTGATCCTGGGCATGGGCGAGACCCGCGAGGAGGTCAGCCAGGCGATGCAGGACATGCACGAGGCGGGGACCGAGCTGCTCACGATCACCCAGTACCTGCGCCCGTCGGTGCTGCACCACCCGATCGAGCGCTGGGTCAGGCCCGAGGAGTTCGTCGAGCTGCGCAAGGAGGCCCTGGAGATGGGGTACGCCGGGGTGATGAGCGGCCCGCTGGTGCGCTCGTCGTACCGCGCCGGACGGCTGTACCAACAGGCGATCGCCGCCCGCGACGGCCGCACCGTCGAGATGGTCTAGTACAACCACCACCATTCCGCAGGAGAAGGCAGCCGATGGCCCCGAAGAAGAAGAAGTCCGGCCGGATCGCCCAGCTCGCGCAGAGCTACCGGGTCACCAGGCAGTCCGACCCCAGGATCGGGCTGATCCTGCTCGGCACGTTCCTCGCGGTCGCGGTGGTCGCCTGGGCCGTGGTCTGGTTCCTGCTGATGGTGGGCCTGGGGTTCGCGATCGTGTTCGGGATCCTGTGCGGCATCCTCGGGGCGCTGCTGGTCTTCGGCCGACGGGCCCAGGCCGCGGCGTACGCCCAGATCGAGGGCAAGCCCGGAGCCGCCGCGGCCGCCCTCGGGCAGCTGCAACGCGGTTGGACCCTCGAGCCGATGGTGGCGTTCAACAAGCAGCAGGACGTGGTCACCCGCGTGGTGGGTCCGCCCGGGATCGTGCTGGTCGGCGACGGCAACCCCAACCGGGTCAAGCCGCTGCTGGCCTCGGAGCGCCGCAAGCACGAGCGGGTGGCCAGCGAGACCCCGATCCACGAGCTCATCGTCGGCGACGGCCCCGACGAGGTGCCGGTGCGCAAGCTCGCGAAGCGGGTGCGCAAGCTCGGCCGCCAGGTCAAGCCCGCCGAGCTGACCGACGTGCTCAACCGGCTCAAGGCCCTGGACGCCACCCGGAGCAACGTGCCGCTGCCCAAAGGTCCGGTGCCGACCTCGATGAAGGGCATGCGCGGCAACATGCGCGGCGGCAACCTCCGCCAGCGCTGAGCAGCTGGGCCGTCGGGCTCAGGCTCAGCCCATCGACCCCGAGCCCGTCGAGCCACCCATCATGCTCTTCGACATCTTGGTCACCTGCGAGGCGGGCGGCGCCTGCACGTGCACCGGCTCGCCCCACTTGGTCGCGTTCACGACCACCTTGTTGCCCATGACGTTCACGATGGCGCGCCGCAACAGGTTGCCGGAGCCGAGGTAGACGTCCTCGGTCATGGTGTTCGGCACCTGCGACATCTGGCTCTTGGGCATCCCCATCTTCGCGACGAGTGCCCGGGTGTCGATGGTGGCCCGGTAGTGCTCGACCTTCTGGCCGCCGATGGTGGTCGAGCCGACGTCCTTGAGCTTCTTCAGGCCCTTCTTCATCATCTGGATCGACCCCTGCGGCCCGAAGCTCTGGATCTTGCCGATCATCTGGCCCATCATCGGGCTGGCCTTGGTGATCTTGAGGAACTTGTTGCCGCTGGGCAGGCCCGCCGCCTTCAGGTACATCGCCTGGTCGACGTAGCGCATCTGCATCTTGTGCCCGCCCATGGTCATGGTCATCTTCATCTCGGGACCGCCGGCGGCGTACTTCACGTCACCGACGCCCTGCATCTGGCTGCCCATCGACATGGTCATGTGCGCGCTCTTCTTCTGCTGCACCGCACGCGAGACCACGGACGCGAAGTTGGCCTTGGTGAGCTGGGTGGTCGCCGACGAGCCGGACGACCCGGACTGGCCGGACGCCTGACCGCCGGAGCCTCCGCCGGCGCTGCCGCTGTTGCCGCAGCCCGCAACCCCTCCCAGTGCCAGAGTGGCCACGGCCGCCACCGCAGTGCCACGGAACCCGAGCTTGTTCATGGAGGACTCCCCGCCAGTCGTCGTACCGGGGCGTTCCGCCCCAAGCCTCATCCAGCGTACGACACGGCCGGTCGGTCAGTGCGCCACGGGCAGCCGATAGGAGCCGGAGTCGGTGGCCAGGTCGTGCAGCCCGCGACCGTCCGGCCGGAAGACCAGCGGCGGGATCACCACGCACACCAGGGCGGTGCGCAGCATCGCAGCCAGCGGGCCGAGGCGGCGGCCGTCGGTGCGCAGCACCCTGATCCGGGTCAGCATCTGACCGAAGGACCCGCCCACGGTCATGGTGCCGAGTGCGGTCTGGGCGAAGAACACGATCAGTGGCGCGAAGTTGTAGCGCAGGTAGTCGTCGTAGCCGAGCACCGCGATGGTCACCAGGGCGCCGGCGACACCGTCGATCACGCGCGCGCCGATCCGTCTCGCCCACGAGGCGACCTCGAGGGAGGAGTGGGTCTCGGCGACGTTCTCGGCCATCGGCCTCGACCCTATCCGGGCTCCACATCGTCGCGGTGTCAGGGAACGGGCACGCGTTACATGCGTGAAACATGCCCGATACGGTGGGTTCACTGCCCGCACGTAGTTTCGCGAGCAACCGGGCTGCGACATCGGCGTCGCCGTTCGAGAGCAGGCCCGAGCCTATTGCGGCCGCAGGTCGGTCGAGGAGGACGAATGTTCCACAACCCCGACGAGCTCCTGAAGTACATCCAGGACGAGGGTGTCGAGATGGTCGACGTACGGTTCTGCGACCTGCCGGGGGTGATGCAGCACTTCACCGTGCCGGTGTCGTCCTTCGACCAGTCGGTCTTCGACGACGGCCTCGGGTTCGACGGGTCCTCGATCCGCGGGTTCCAGGCGATCCACGAGTCGGACATGTCGCTGTTCCCGGACCCGACCACGGCGTACCTCGACCCGTTCCGGACGGCGAAGACGCTGGTGGTCAACTTCTTCATCCACGACCCGATCACCGGGGAGGCCTACTCCCGCGACCCGCGCAACATCGCCCGCAAGGCGATGGCCTACATGGCGAGCACCGGTATCGGCGACAAGGCGTTCTTCGCGCCCGAGGCGGAGTTCTACGTCTTCGACAACGTGCGCTTCGAGACCCGCGCGAACGCCGGCTTCTACCACATCGACTCCGAGGCCGGCGCCTGGAACTCCGGGTCGGAGGAGAACAACCGCGGCTACAAGGTGAAGTACAAGGGCGGCTACTTCCCGGTGGCGCCGTACGACCACTTCGGCGAGCTGCGCGACGAGATCGTCAAGGAGCTCGAGACCTCCGGGCTGCAGGTCGAGCGTGCCCACCACGAGGTCGGCACCGCGGGGCAGGCCGAGATCAACTACAGGTTCGACGAGCTGCTCAAGGCCGCCGATGACGTGATGAAGTTCAAGTACGTCGTCAAGAACGTGGCCTGGCGCAACGGCAAGTCGGCCACCTTCATGCCCAAGCCGATCTTCGGCGACAACGGGTCGGGGATGCACTGCCACCAGTCGATCTGGAACGAGGGCGAGCCGCTGTTCTACGACGAGACCGGGTACGCCGGCCTGTCCGACACCGCCCGGTACTACATCGGCGGCATCCTCAGGCACGCTGCGTCGCTGCTGGCGTTCACCAACCCGACGGTGAACTCCTACCATCGCCTGGTGCCCGGCTTCGAGGCCCCGGTGAGCCTGGTCTACAGCCAGCGCAACCGGTCGGCCTGCGTACGGATCCCGATCACCGGCGCCAACCCGAAGGCGAAGCGGATCGAGTTCCGCTGCCCCGACCCCTCGGCGAACCCCTACCTGGCCTTCTCGGCGCTGTTGCTGGCCGGCCTGGACGGGATCCGCAACAAGGTCGAGCCCCCGGAGCCGGTGGACAAGGACATCTACGAGCTGCCGCCCGAGGAGATGGCCGACATCGAGCAGGTGCCCGCCTCGCTGGACGCCGTACTGGACTCGCTGGAGTCCGACCACGACTTCCTGACCGAGGGCAACGTGTTCACCCCGGACCTGATCGAGACCTGGATCGACTACAAGCGCACCAACGAGATCGGCCCGCTGCGCCAGCGCCCGCACCCGCACGAGTTCGAGCTCTATTACGACATCTGATTTCGGGGTTCCCAGGGACGGCCGGTCAACGCCCAATGTTGATCAAAGACCGCCTCTGACCTGCGGAAACGCCGTCGGGCGACGTTGTGGTCGTTCGGCGGC
>JBOHDO010000104.1:0-10736 GCA_050699415.1 Marmoricola sp. | reverse complement strand
CGGCAGGGTCAGCTCGGTCCGCAGCCGCACCGCCGCCGCCGACGAGGAGATCGGCCGGCTGCGGCAGGCCCTCGAGGAGGCCGGCGAGCGCACCGAGCGGGCGCGGCACAGCTTCACCTCGCTGGAGACCCAGGTGGCCGGGCTCGACGCGGGCGAGGAGGGCCTCGACGCCGAGCACGAGGCCGCCACCGCCGCGCTGGCGGACCTGGAGGACCGGCTGGCCAAGGTCCGCGAGGAGGAGCGGGCCGCCGAGCGGGAGCGCTCCGCGCTGGCCGCCCGCAAGGAGGCCCTCGAGCTCGGGCTGTCCCGCAAGGACGGCGCCGGTGCCCTGCTGGCCGCAACCGACTCGCTGAACGGGCTGCTCGGGTCGGTGGCCGCGCTGCTCTCGGTCCGGTCCGGCCACGAGGTGGCCGTCGCCGCGGCCCTGGGCGGGGCCGCGGACGCGGTCGCGGTGACCGGCGCGGACGCCGCCCTCGGCGCGATCGACCACCTCAAGGCCGACGACCTCGGCCGCGCCGGGCTGCTGCTCGGCGGTCCCGGGGAGGCGGACAGGTCCGACTGGCCCACGCTGCCGTCCGGGACGCCGTACGCCGTGGACGTGGTGGAGTGCCCCGACGAGCTGCGCCCGGCGCTGACCCGGCTGCTGCACAAGACCGCGCTGGTCGACGACCTGCCCGCCGCCCGCTCGCTGGTCGCCGGGCTGCCCGACGTCACCGCCGTCACCGGCGAGGGCGACGTGCTCGGCGCCCACTTCGCCACCGGCGGGTCCAGCAGCCAGCCCAGCCTGATCGAGGTGCAGGCCGCCCTCGACGAGGCCGTCGAGGCCTTCGACGCCTCCACGCACGCTCTGGAGCGGCTCACCTTCCGGCTCTCCCAGCTGGAGTCCGAGCGGGCCGAGGCGTCCCGCCGCGTCGACGTCGCGCTGGCCCGGCTGCACGAGTCCGACGCCACCCTGGCCGCGGTCGCCGAGGAGCTCGGCCAGTACGGCGCCCAGGCCCGCTCGGCCCGTTCCGAGGCCAGCCGGCTGGAGCAGTCGATCGCCGAGGCCGAGCAGGCCCGCGACCGCGACCTGGAGGGGCTCGCCGAGCTCGAGCAGCGCCTCGAGGCCGCCCGCGAGGGCAGCGACCAGGAGCCGGACACCGGCGAGCGCGAGCGGCTCGCCGAGACCGCCCGGCAGGCCCGTGCGGCCGAGACCGAGGCCCGGCTCGCGCTGCGCACCGTGGAGGAGCGGGGCCGTGCGCTGCACGGCCGGGCCGACAGCCTGCAGCAGGCCGCCCGGGAGGAGCGGGAGTCCCGCGCCCAGGCCATCGCCCGCCGCGAGCAGCTGGTCCGCGAGGGCGCGGCCGGCCGGGCCGTGGGCATCGGCGCCGCCCGGGTGCTGGAGCGGCTGGAGGTGTCGCTGGCCCAGGCCGCCGAGCGGCGCACCGGGATCGAGCAGGGCCGGGCCGGCCGCGAGCAGCAGCTGCGCGACGTACGTGAGCGGCTGCGCACGCTGGGCCGTGACCTGGACGACCTGGTCAGCTCGGTGCACCGCGACGAGATGGCCCGCACCCAGCAGCGGATGCGCATCGAGCAGCTGGAGGAGCGCTCCCTGGAGGAGCTCGGGCTCGACGGCGACTCGCTGGTCGCCGAGTACGGCCCCGACCAGCTCGTCCCGTTCACCGGCGAGGTGGAGGAAGGCGCCGAGACCCCCGAGCCCCGCCCGTTCGAGCGGGAGGAGCAGGCCAAGCGGCTGCGGACCGCCGAGCGGGCGCTGGCCCAACTGGGCAGGATCAACCCGCTGGCGCTGGAGGAGTTCTCCGCGCTGGAGGAGCGGCACCGGTTCCTCAGCGAGCAGATGGAGGACCTCAAGGGCACCCGCCGCGACCTGCTCGACATCGTCCGCGAGGTCGACCAGCGGGTGGAGCAGGTCTTCAGCGAGGCCTACGCCGACGTGGCGGCGGCGTTCGAGGACGTCTTCACCCGGCTGTTCCCCGGCGGCACCGGCCGGCTGGTGCTCGACAACCCCGACGACATGCTGGCCACCGGGGTGGAGGTCGAGGCCCGCCCGCCCGGCAAGAAGATCAAGCGGCTCTCGCTGCTCTCCGGTGGCGAGCGGTCGCTGGTCGCGATCGCGTTCCTGGTCGCGCTGTTCAAGGCGAGGCCCTCGCCGTTCTACATCCTCGACGAGGTCGAGGCCGCGCTGGACGACACCAACCTCGGCCGGCTGCTGGAGATCTACGAGGAGCTGCGCGAGAGCAGCCAGCTGGTGGTGATCACCCACCAGAAGCGCACCATGGAGATCGGCGACGCGCTGTACGGCGTGAGCATGCGCGGAGACGGCGTCTCGGCCGTGATCAGCCAGCGGCTGCGCGAGGAGCAGAGTGCCTGAACGCCGGCCGCCTCCGGCCCATGCCGAGTTCGTGTACTGGGAGCGGGCCACCACGCGCTGGGCCGACATCGACGTCTACGGCCACATGAACAACGCCCGGTACTTCGAGATCATCGACACCGTGGTCAACAACCACCTGGTCAGCGCGACCGGTGTGGACATCCGGGAGCTGGACGCGATCGGCGTGGTGGCCGAGGTGGGCTGCCGCTACTTCGCCGAGGTCGGCTACCCCGACCCGGTCGACGTGGGCCTGGTCGTCGACCGGCTGGGGGAGAGGTCGGTCAGCTACCGGGTCGGCCTGTTCCAGGGCGACGGCGATCGAGCCGCCGCCGAGGGCCGGTTCATCCACGTCTACGTCGACAACACCCGCCCCGACCGGCCCACCACCGCGGTGCCGGAGCGGATCCGGGCCGCGCTGGCGTCGGTGACCCGGGCAGTCCCGCCGGAAGTGTGAGCCAGGGCACGCTGACACGCCGTACGTGACCGAGCCGAGACCGAGCTGTGACCCCTGCTTGATCTGGCACAGAGGTTTGCCGGTTAGCCTCGTGGGCACCCGAAAGGGAAGACCTGTCCGCGAGAAGAGAGGCTCGGCTCGATGCTCTGGATGCTGTTCTTCTTGCTGCTGACCCTCGTGCTGGCGGCGACGGTGATGGCCTACGTCGCCTACCCGCGCCGCGGCGAGGAGATGCCGTACTTCCCGCAGCTCGGCGTCGCGATGAAGCGCGGTGTGGCCGCGTTGCCGACGATGGACAACCTGGCGGCTCGCGAGCGGGCGGCGTCGCGCCGCTGAGCCGCGCTGAGACCGGCCGGGCGGGCGTGCCGGCCGGCACCCGGTCGGGTGGTCTCATCGGCTTTCCCGGTCTGCTTGGATGGGCCGCGTGAGCCCGCTGGACTACGTCTACATCGCCATCGCGGTGGTGCTCGTGCTGGCGGCCGGCCTGGTCGGGCTGGTCCGCAGCGCAGGTCACCGCCGTACGCCGTCGCGCCGCGACACCACGCAGGCGCCTCCGCAGGCGGAGCCCCCGGAAGCCGGCGCCGGCACCACCACGCTGGAGCGGCCCGAGCTCGAGCGCCCGGAGTCCACCTCCAGCCGGCTGGTCCGGCTGCGGCAGCGGCTGTCGGCCTCGCAGGGCGGGCTGGGCCGCGGGCTGCTGGCGCTGCTCTCGCGGGACCGGCTGGACGAGGACACCTGGGAGGAGATCGAGGACTCCCTGATCACGGCCGACGTCGGGGTCGGCCCGACCCAGGAGCTGGTGGAGCAGCTGCGCACCAGGCTGCGGGTCGAGGGCGGCACCGCGCAGCCCCGAGAGGTGCTGCGCGAGGAGCTGCTGCGGCTGGTCGGTCCGGACATGGACCGCAGGCTCGCGGTGAGCGGCGAGGCCGGCAACCCGGGCGTGGTGCTCGTGGTCGGCGTCAACGGCACCGGCAAGACCACCACGGTCGGCAAGCTCGGCCGGCTGCTGGTCGCCGAGGACAAGTCGGTGGTGATGGGCGCGGCCGACACCTTCCGGGCCGCCGCCACCGAGCAGCTGACGACCTGGGGCGAGCGGGTCGGCGTGGACGTGGTCGCGGGCCCCGAGGGCGGTGACCCGGCCAGCGTCGCGTTCGACGCGGTCCGGGAGGGGCTGGACCGCACCGCCGACGTGGTGCTCGTCGACACCGCCGGGCGGCTGCACACCAAGACCTCGCTGATGGACGAGCTCGGCAAGGTCAAGCGGGTCATCGAGAAGCAGGCCCCGGTCACCGAGGTGCTGCTGGTGCTGGACGCCACCACCGGCCAGAACGGCATGGTGCAGGCGCGGATCTTCTCCGACGTCGTCGACGTCACCGGCATCGTGCTCACCAAGCTGGACGGCTCGGCCAAGGGCGGCATCGTGGTCGCGGTGCAGCGCGAGCTCGGCGTACCGGTGAAGCTGGTCGGGCTGGGCGAGGGCCCGGACGACCTGGCCCCGTTCGAGCCGGCGGCCTTCGTGGACGCGATCCTCGGCAACGCCTGAGCCCCGGGTTCACCGAGGCGTCATCGGGACGGCGCATCCGTCACGGACACGTAACACGGGCCACCAACGCCCGAAACGTCGTCACGGCAGCCTGCGGGCATCCGGGCGGTCGCTGCGACCGCCGTGGCCCGGGACGACGGAGGCGGCATGGACGGCTACTACGCCTGGATGCTGGTCGCGACCGCACTGGTGCTGATGATGACCACGCCGGCGCTGGCGCTGTTCTACGGCGGCATGACGCGCGCGCGGTCGGTCCTGAACATGATGATGATGTCCTACGTCGCGATGGCCGTGGTCGGCATCGTCTACGTGCTGTGGGGCTGGTCGGAGTCGTTCGGCCCCCACAGCCTGGCGGGCGGCCTGTTCGCCGACCCGCTGACCCTGTTCGGCCTCGAGCACGTCGCCCGGGGCTCCTACGTCGGCGTCTGCTTCCAGCTCAGCTTTGCGGTGATCACCGCCGCGCTGGTCTCGGGCGCCGTCGCGGACCGGGTGAAGCTGTCGTCGTGGGTGGTGTTCCTGCCGATCTGGGTGACGCTGTGCTACTTCCCGCTGGCCCACATGGTCTGGGGCGGCGGCTGGATCTCCACCCACCTCGCCGCCCAGGACTACGCAGGCGGCACGGTGGTGCACATCAACGCCGGCGTGGCCGGCGGCGTGCTGGCGCTGGTGGTGGGGAGACGGGTCGGCTTCGGGCGGGCGCCGATGAAGCCGCACAACCTGACCCTGACCATGGTCGGCGCCGGGCTGCTGTGGTTCGGCTGGTACGGCTTCAACGTCGGCTCGCTGGTCTTCACTGCGGGTGACGGGGCCGCGAAGGACGCCGCGCAGTTCATGACCGAGACCGGGGTCACCTTCCTCAACACCACCCTCGGCGCGATGGCCGCGATGCTCGCCTGGCTGCTGGTCGAACGGCTTCGGCACGGCAGGGCCACCTCGCTGGGCGCGGCCTCGGGCATCGTAGCGGGGCTGGTCGCGATCACGCCGGCCTGCGGGGCGGTGGACGTGACCGGCGCCCTCGTGGTCGGCATGGTCGCGGGTGCCGCGTGCGCGTGGGCGGTCGGCCTGAAGTACCGGCTGGGGCTGGACGACTCGCTGGACGTGGTCGGGGTGCACCTGGTCGGGGGCGTGGTCGGCACCGTGCTGATCGGCCTGGTGTCGACGGCGTCGGCGCCGGGCGGGGTCGACGGGCTGCTCCACGGCGGCGGGCTGGCCCCACTGGGGCACCAGGCCGGGGCCGCGGGCATCTCGATCGTGTGGACCGGGGTGCTGACCGCGCTGATCGGGCTGGGGATCAGGCACACGATCGGCTGGCGGGTCGGCCGGGAGGCCGAGGTCGCCGGGATCGACGTCGCCGAGCACGGCGAGACGGCGTACGACCTCGAGGGCCTCCCGGGCGGCAGTCCGCGGGCGGTGCCGAGCTGGGCCGCCGGTCACCCGGCTCCGGCCGGTCCGCCGCCAGGGCCGGTGCCACCGGTCACTGCACCGTCGGCGGGAACCTGATCGCGTAGAGCAACCAGGGTGCCCTCAGCTCGTGGCGTTCCAGGTCGAGCCGGAACCTGCCCTTGCTGGTCGGAACCACGACCTCGACGGTGTAGTGGGGCTCGTCGGGCGCCTTGGCCGCGATACGGACCTTCCCGGTGATCCGCATCGGGGGGATGGTGCGCGGGTCGTCGTAGACGTACATGGCGCGGGCGCCGTCGGAGAGCAGCGGCCTCAGCCGGGCCCACCATGCGTGGTACGGCACGCCGCGCTCGGAGAAGGCCGCCCACACCCGCTCGCCGGCACCGAGCGGCGTACTGGCCGGTGCGGTCGGGGTCAGCATCGGTGACGGTGACGGTGACGGTGACGGTGACGGCGACGGTGACGGCGACGACGAGGGCGACGGTGACGGTGGCGACGACGGCGACCGGGTCGCCGGGGCCGCATCGGTCGGGGAGGCCGCTCCCGGCACCGACTGGCAGCCCGCCAGGGCACCGAGGACGGCGAGCCCGAGGACCACTGCTGCGGACCGGCTGCTCACTGCCGCCCCCACGGTGCTGCCCAGCCGAGGTACGCCATGTGCCACGGCCCGGCGGTGATCGCCGACGCCGGCCCGACACCCACCCGGCCGCGGCCGAAGACGTCGGTGCTGGCGATCTGCCCGTTGCCCAGGTAGGTGGCCACGTGACCGGCCGGGTTCGTGGCGTCGCGGTAGTAGAGCCAGGCACCGACCGGCGGCGAGACTCCGTCGGCGCTGGTCACCGGATGGGCGACCCCCTCGGCCTCGAAGGTCTGCCACGCGTCGAGGGCGGTGCCGTAGCCCGAGTACGGGCGGCCGTCGAGCCTGGCCACGAAGGCCTGGCACCGGTCGAACCAGCCGCTCCCGCCGCGCCGTGCGTACTCCAGCGCCCGGCTGTCCAGCTCGGCCGGCGGGAACGGGCCGACGTAACGGCTGCCGGCGTTGACCGCGAACCGTCCCCGTACCGAGGCCGCATCGCAGTCGGCGATGATCTGGGCCCGGGCCGCGAGGTTGCGCAACCCGGCCGTGCCCGTGCCGGTCGTGAGCTTGTTGACCAGCGTGACCGCCTTCGACCACCGCCCGGCGTACGCATCGGGATCGAGGTTGCGCTGCGCCGCGTGCGCCGCGAGCGTCGGCGGCAGGTTCTGCCAGCCCTTCACCGCCGTCAACGCCCGGTAGAAGCGATCCGTGGAAGCGGTGGGGTCCAGCCGGCTCGCCCCGGACCCCTGGTCGGGGACCTGCTGGAAGAGGCCGAGCGCGCCGGGACGCCGGGCATCCCGAGCAGTCAGGTCCCTCAGCGAGGACTCCTCGAGCGCGGTCATCACCGCGATCGTCTGAGCCCGCTGGGGAACGTGAAGCCGGGCGCCGGCATTGATGATCGTGGTGGCACTCTCGACCTGCCCCGTCGACAGTCCCGGAACCCGGACCGCGGACGCGTGCAGCACCGTCTCGCTCGGCTTGCACGCCGAGCCGTGTGCGGGATGGGAGTGACCGGAGTCGGAGACACCCGAGAACAGCAGCGGTACGACGAGGGCACTGAGGACCAGACGGTTCATGGCGACTCGCGTGTGAGAGGGACGGCGACAGGCGGGCGCCCGGACACCGGTGGAGTGACATCGTAGGAGTCACCGGTGGGACGCCGAGGCCCAACTCCCCACCTGGTGTCGCGTAACACGACCGAAACCCGGCTGGTCGCCGGGCGAAACCTGGCCGGGCGAGAGTGGCGGACCATGACCCCCCTCGACACCGGTGACACCGCGTGGCTGCTGGTCTGCGCCGCGCTGGTGCTGCTGATGGCGCCGGGTCTCGCGCTGTTCTACGGCGGCATGGTCCGCTCGAAGTCCGTGCTGAACATGATGATGATGACCTTCGGCGCGCTGGCCGTGATCGTCGTGGTCTGGGTGCTGGTCGGCTACTCGCTCGCCTTCGGCGACGACCTCGGCGGCGGCCTGATCGGCAACCCGTTCCAGCACCTGGGCCTGGCCGACCTGGTCGCGTCGCGCGGGGGCGGCTGGCTCGCGGTTCCCGTGATCTTGTTCGCGGTCTTCCAGGGGCTGTTCTGCGTGGTCACGTGTGCGCTGGTCTCGGGCGGCATCGCCGACCGCGCGCGGTTCGGCGCCTGGATGGTCTTCGTGCCGTTGTGGACGCTGCTGGTCTACGCCCCGGTGGCGCACTGGGTCTTCGACACCGACCACGCCGGCCACACCGGCGGCTGGCTGGTCAACCGGGTCGGGCTGGTCGACTTCGCCGGCGGCACCGCGGTCGAGATCTGCTCGGGAGCGTCCGCGCTGGCGCTGGTGCTGGTGGTGGGCACCAGGGTCGGCTTCGGCCGGGACCCGATGCGCCCGCACAACCTCACCCTGGTGATGCTCGGGGCGGGGCTGCTGTGGTTCGGCTGGTTCGGCTTCAACGCGGGGTCGGCGCTGGTCGCCGGGCAGGCCTCGGCCGTGGTGTTCGTCAACACGCTGTGCGCGGGTGCCTCCGGCGTGCTCGGCTGGCTGCTGCTCGAGCGGCTCCGCGACGGCCACGCCACCTCGCTGGGTGCGGCCTCCGGCCTGGTGGCCGGCCTGGTCGCGATCACCCCGAGCTGCGGCGCCGTCTCGCCGGTCGGTGCGCTGGTCATGGGCGCCGTCGCGGGGGTGGTGTGTGCCGTCGCGGTCGGGCTGAAGTTCCGGCTCGGCTTCGACGACTCCCTGGACGTGGTCGGCGTACACCTGGTCGGCGGCGTGGTCGGCACGATCGGCATCGGCCTGATCGCCACCACCGCGGCGCCCAGCCACGTCGCGGGCCTGCTCACCGGGGGCGGGGCCGGTCAGCTCGGCCGGCAGGTGCTGGGCGCCACCGTGGTCGGGCTCTACGCGTTCGTGGCCTCGGGCGTCCTCGGACTCGCCGTGGACCGGGTCATGGGCTTCCGCGTCGACGAGGAGCACGAGGTGAGCGGGATCGACCTGGTGGTGCACGCCGAGACCGCCTACGACCTGCACGCGAGCGCGGGCACGCGCCACTCCCGGATCCTGGCCGGGCCGAGGGAAGAGCAGAGAGGACTGGCCCGATGAAGCTGGTGACCGCGGTGATCAAGCCGCACAAATGGGAAGACGTGCGCTCCGCGCTGGAGACCGCGGGCGTGACCGGCATGACCGTGAGCGAGGTCAGCGGCTACGGCCGGCAGAAGGGCCACACGGAGGTCTACCGGGGCGCGGAGTACGACGTCGCGCTGGTGCCGAAGGTGCGGGTGGAGATCGTGGTCGACGACCACGACGCCGAGCCGGTCACCGACGTGGTGGTCAACGCGGCCGCCACCGGCCGGATCGGCGACGGCAAGGTCTGGGTCACCCCCGTCGAGTCGGTGGTCCGGGTCCGCACCGGCGAGCGCGACCGGTCCGCGCTGTGAGCACGGCTCGCCGGCTGCGATGACCGCGGCCGGGCGGGAGCAGCGGACCAGGGCCGCCGACGCCGCCTGCGCCGCGGCGTACGACGCGACCGGCTGCCCGGGCGCCGAGGTGGCGCTGGTGGCCGTCGGCGGCTACGGCCGGGCCGAGCTCGCGCCGTACAGCGACCTGGACCTGGTGCTGGTTCACGACGCCGGCACCGAGCCGGGGGAGTGGGCCGGCCGGGTCTGGTACCCGCTGTGGGACGGCGGCTTCGACGTCGACCACGCGGTCCGGTCGGTCGAGGGGATGCTGGAGCAGGCCCGGTCGGACCCCCGGACGGCGCTGGGCATGCTCGACGTGCGCCACGTCGCCGGCGACACCAACCTGACGCTGCGGCTGCGGTCGGCGGTGTTGACCGCGTGGCGGCGCGAGGCCAGGTCGGGGCTCGGAGACCTGCGCCGCACCGTCCAGGACCGGGCAACGTTGCTGGGCGAGCTGGCCCACGCCGCGGTCCCCGACCTCAAGGAGTCCCTGGGCGGGCTGCGGGACGCCACCGTGCTCAAGGCGCTGGTGGCCAGCTGGCTGGTCGACGTCCCGCACGCCGAGCTGGAGGGCTGCCGGCAGGCCCTGCTCGACGTCCGGGATGCCCAGCACCGGGTCGCCGGCCGGGCGACCGACCGGGTGCTGCCGGAGTACTGGTCCGGGATCGCCGACGAGCTGGGCGTGGCGGACGCGGCCGCGGCGCAGCGCCATGTCCGCGGCCTCGGCAGGCGGCTGACCCACCTGTCGCGGCTCACCTGGCGGCGGGTGGAGGAGGTGACCCGGCCGAGGTCGCCCACCGGGCCCCGACGCCCACGGCTGGAGCGGGTCGCCCCGGGGGTCGCGGTCTCCCACGGCGAGGTCGTGCTGGAGCGGGCCGGCGGGCCGGCCGACCCGGCGCTGGTGGTGCGGGCTGCGGCCGAGGCCGCCGAGCGGGGCCTGGTGCTCGCCCCCACCACCGCGGCGCGGCTGGGCCGGGCGGCCCCGCTGGCCTCGCCGTGGCCGGCCCCGCTGCGCCGCGACTTCGTCCGGCTGCTCGCCGCCGGCCCCGGCATGCTCGCGGTCTGGGAGACCCTCGACGAGACCGGCGCACTGCAGGTGCTGCTGCCGGAGTGGGAGTCGGTCCGGCTGCTGCCGCACGCGTCGGCGGTGCACCGGTTCACCGTGGACCGGCACCTGGTGGAGACCTGCATCGAGGCCGCCGGCCTGGTCCGCGGCGTCTCGCGGCCCGACGTGCTGGTGGTGGCCTCGCTGCTGCACGACATCGGCAAGGGCGGGCCGGACGAGCACAGCCGCGCGGGTGAGCCGATCGCCCGCCGGATCGCCGCCCGGATGGGCTTCGCCCCGCGCGAGGTCGGGCTGGTCGTCACCCTGGTACGCCGACACCTGCTGTTGCCCGAGACCGCGACCATGCGCGACCTGCGCGACCCCGCGACGCTGCGGTCGGTGGTCTCCCGGGT
>JBOHDO010000103.1:0-8297 GCA_050699415.1 Marmoricola sp. | reverse complement strand
ACAAGGGCGTCGTGGCCGTGCTCGACCCGCGGCTGGCCACGGCCCGGTACGGCGGCTTCCTGCGCGCGTCGCTGCCGCCGTTCTGGACCACCAGCGACCCCGAGGTGGTCCGCGGCGCCCTGCGCCGCCTGGCCGGCCCCCCGCCACAGAAACCCTGACGGGGCGGGGCTCAGAGGACGTCGTGGCCGGGGTGCGGCTCGGTGGGGATACGCGGGATGTCGGCCTTCTGGGCCGGGATGGAACCCAGGCGACCCGCCTGGAAATCCTCGAACGCCTGGACCAGCTCGGCCCTGGTGTTCATCACGAACGGCCCGTAGGCGGCGACCGGCTCGCGGATGGGCTGGCCGCCCAGCACCAGGATGTCGAGCTTGTCGCTGGGGCCGTCCATGCGGCGCTGCGCGCCGAAGGTGAGCACGTCACCGGGGCCGAACACGACCAGCTGGCCGGTGTGCACCGGCCGCTGCTCCTGGCCGACCGTGCCCGCGCCGGCCAGCACGTAGCCGAGCGCGTTGAAGTCGGCCCGCCAGGGCAGCCGCAGCTGGGCGCCGGGCTCGATCGTCGCGTGCAGCAGGGAGATCGGCGTGTGCGTGACACCGGGGCCGGCGTGCCCGGCCACGTCGCCCGCGATGACGCGGATCAGTGACCCGCCGTCCGCCGAGCTGAGCAGGGCCACCTGGCCGGCCCGGATGTCCTGGTAGCGCGGCGGGGCCATCTTGAGCCGGGCGGGCAGGTTGACCCAGAGCTGGAAGCCGTGGAACAGTCCGCCGCTCATCACCAGTTCCTCCGGCGGCTCCTCGATGTGCAGGATCCCGCCGCCGGCGGTCATCCACTGCGTGTCGCCGTTGGTGATCAGGCCGCCGCCGCCGTTGGAGTCCTGGTGCCTGAAGACGCCGTCGATGATGTAGGTGACGGTCTCGAAGCCGCGGTGCGGGTGCCACGGCGTGCCCTTGGGCTCGCCCGGGGCGTAGTCCACCTCGCCCATCTGGTCCAGGTGCACGAACGGGTCCAGGTCGCGCAGGTCCACGCCGGCGAACGCGCGGCGGACCGGGAAGCCCTCCCCCTCGAAGCCCCCTGGCGCCTCGGTCACCTGGCGGACCGGGCGCACCATGTCACCCAGGCCGGGAGCCGGCAGGCGCTTCAGCACGGTCAGGTCGGGAACGGTCACGGCTGGCATCGGAACCACCTCTCGTCGATGCCGGTGGAAACAGTAGTTGAAGGTTCAATATTCCGGGACTCTCCGGGGCCCGGCCACCTCGACCCCCGGAGCCGGGAACCTCGGCCACGGGCGCTGCGTGGGCCCCGATAACGTCTCCAGCATGCCCCCTGCGTCCCCGACGATCCATGGCCACCACGACTGCGTCATCGTCGGCGGCGGCCACAACGGCCTGGCCGCCGCGGCCTACCTCGCCCGCGCGGGCCTGAGCACCCTGCTGCTCGAGCGGCTCCCCCACGTCGGGGGTGCCGCGGTCAGCTCCGCGCCGTTCCCCGGGGTGCCGGCGCGGCTCTCGCGCTACTCCTACCTGGTCTCGGTGCTGCCGGACGCGGTGGCCGGGGAGCTGGACCTCGGCGTGGAGCTGCGCTCGCGATCCACCGCGTCGTACTCCCCCACGGCCCGGGCAGGTCGTCGGCTCGGGCTCCACGTCGAGGCGGAGGAGGGCGCGGCGACGCGGGCGTCGTTCCGGGCCCTGACCGGAGGCGACGAGGAGTACGACGCCTGGCGCGGCTTCTACGCCGACGTGGCCGGGCTGGCGACGGCGGTCGCGCCCACCTTCACCGAGCCCCTGCCCACCGAGTCCGCGCTGCGCGAGCGCGTCGACGCCGAGGTCTGGCGGGCGATCGTGCAGCGTCCGCTCGGGGAGGTGGTCGAGCAGCGCTTCGCCGACGATCTGGTCCGCGGCGTGGTGGCCACCGACGGGCTGATCGGCACGTTCCGCGACCTCCACGACCCGTCGCTGGCGCAGAACCGGTGCTTCCTCTACCACCTCGTCGGCAACGGCACCGGCGAGTGGCGCGTCCCGGTCGGCGGCATGGGCGGGGTCACCGACGCGCTGGCCCGCGCGGCCGGTTCGGCCGGGGCGGAGCTGGTCACCGGCGCCCGGGTCGACGGCATCCGCACCGACGGCGACGGGGCCGAGGTGCGCTGGCACGACGGCACCGGTGAGCGGGTCGCGCGGGCCCGGTTCGTGCTCGCCAACGTGGCGCCGTGGGTGCTGCGGGGCCTGCTCGGCGAGCAGCCGGACGAGGCCGACCGGCCGGAGGGCGCCCAGCTCAAGATCAACTTCCTGCTCTCCCGGCTGCCGCGGCTGCGCAGCGGCGACGACCCGCGGGCGGCGTTCGCGGGCACGTTCCACGTCGCCGAGGGCTACGCCGAGCTGCAGGCGGCGTACGCCGAGGCGGCGCGGGGCGCGATCCCCACCACCCCGCCGGGCGAGCTGTACTGCCACTCACTGACCGACGACTCGCTGCTGGGCGACCTCGCCGGCCGCGGGGTGCACACGCTGACGTACTTCGGGCTGCACATGCCCGCGCGGCTGTTCGCCGGCGACCCGGCTGCCACCGCGGCCGCACGCGACGAGGCCGTCCACCGGGCGATCGCCGCCATCGACGCCCACCTCGCCGAGCCGCTGATGGACTGCGTGCTGCGCGCCCCGGACGGCAGCCCGTGCCTGGAGGCCAAGGTCCCCCAAGACGTCGAGGCGGACCTGGCCATGCCCGGCGGGCACATCTTCCATGGCGACCTGAGCTGGCCCTGGGCCCCCGACGACGTACCCCTGGACACCCCGGCGCGGCAGTGGGGCGTGGCCACCGAGGACCCGAGGGTCCTGCTGTGCGGCTCCGGCGCCCGCCGGGGCGGCGCGGTCAGCTGCCTGGGCGGCCACAACGCCGCCCGGGCGGTCCTCGCCATGCGCTGACCCCCGGTGCCCCGGAGGTCGAGGTGCGAGCGGAGCGAGCCTCGAGACCCCGGGACGAAGCCGAGAGCCTCCGGTTTCGAGGGCCGCCTTCGTCGGCCACCTCAACCTCCGGAGCCGAGATCAGCAGTGGCTCTTGTCAATGACGCCCCTTGTTGTCGTGAGGTCTGCGTGGGTCACCGCTGGAGGACGGCTCAGCAATGGCTCTTGTAGATGTATTTCTTCATGCTCGACAGGTTGCCCTTGGTGATCGTGACCAGCTTGGTCGCGATCTTCTTGGTCACCGGCTTGCCGTTGAGCGAGTTGAGCGCCTGGTCGATGCCGTCCTTGCCGATCAGCGCCGGCTCCTGGGCGACCAGTGCGTCGATCACGCCCTTCTTCAGCGCCGAGATGTCACTCGGCTCGGCGTCGAAGCTGATGTTCTTGATCTTCCCGGTGGCGTGCGCCTCCTTGATGCCGGTGGCCACGCCCTCCGCGGTGAGCACGTTGGCCGCGAAGACGCCGTTCAGGTCCGGGTGAGCGGCGTACGTGGAGGTGATGATCGACGCGGCCTTGGACGGCTTGTCGCCGTCATACTGCGTCTGCAGCACCTTGACGTGGGGGTACTTCGCCTTCATCTCCTCCTTGAAGCCCTTGTCCCGGGCGTCGGTGGTCGAGATGCCCGGGTTGACGTTGACCACCATCACGGTGCCCTTGCCGCCGATCTGCTTCGCCAGCGCGTCCGCGGCGTCCTTGCCGCCGAGCTCGTTGTCGGAGGAGATCTGCGAGACCGCGATCGAGTTGTCGCTGACGGTCGTGTCGACCTCGACGACCTTGATCCCCTGGGCCTTCATCTGCTTCATCGGCGCGATCAGCGCGGTGGAGTCGGTCGGCGCGATCAGCACCGCGTCGGGGTGGTCGGCGGTCACCGAGTTCACGATCGGCGTCTGCTGGGAGGCGTCGAAGCTGCTCGGGCCGGTGAACTTGTACGTCACCCCCTGCTTGGCGGCCTCGGCCTTGGCGCCACAGTTCATCGTGACGTAGAAGTTGTCGTTGGTGGTGCCGGCGATCAGCGTGATGGCGTGCTTCTTGCCCGAGCTGCTGCCACCCCCGTTGCCGCCTCCGGCACCGGACGAACCGCTGCCACAGGCGCTCACCGCCAGGGCGACGACCCCGAGCACGGCGATCATTGACTTGTTCTGCATGGTTGTTCCTTCCTGACGGTTCGGACGACTCGCGAAGACGTGGTAGCCCGGATCAGCTCTGCTCCCTGCGCTGTCGGCGGACCTGGTCGAGGTAGACGGCACCGATGAGCACGATGCCCACGGCGACGAACTGCCAGTACGGGTTGACCCCGATGATGACGAAGCCGCTGTCGAGGGTGGCCGGGATCAGCACCCCGATGATGGTGCCGGCGATCGTGCCCCGGCCGCCGAACAGGCTGCAGCCCCCGATCACCGCGGCGGCGATCGCGGACAGGTTGTCGGTGGTGTGGCCCGAGATCGTGGTGGTCGCGAAGTGCGCCAGGCTCATGCAGCCGGCCAGCCCGGACAGGGCGCCCATCAGCGAGTACACCGCGATCAGGTGCCGGTCGACCTTGATGCCGACCCGGCGCGCGGCCTCCGCGTTCGACCCGATCGCGTAGGTGTAGCGCCCGAACTTCGTGTAGGCCATCATCAGGCCGAGCAGGATCGCGACCACGCCGGCGATCACCACCTGGTAGGGGATCTGGCCGAACAGGTTGCCGAAGCCGACCGAGTTGGTCAGCCGGTTCGGTATGCCGGTCAGGTCGGTGCCGTGGGTCAGCAGGTACGACGCCCCGAGTGCGATGCCGTAGGTGCCCAGCGTGACGATCAGCGGGTTGACCTTCGCCCGGGCGACCAGGAAGCCGTTGATCAGCCCGAACGCCGTACCCGCCGCGATGCCGGCGAGGATGCCGACCAGGATCAGGCCCCAGCCGAGGTGGGACGCACCGACCTGGGCGTTGGCGGACCCGAACGCCAGCATCACCTTGCCCGAGACCACCCCGGAGAAGATCAGCACCGAGCCGACCGACAGGTCGATCCCGGCAGTGACGATCACCAGCGTCATGCCCAGCGCGAGCACGATCAGGCTGGCGTTGTCGGAGAAGATCGACCGGATGTTGAACGGGGTCAGGAACCGCGGGTTGATCAGCGTGAAGGCCACCACGAGCGCGATCAGGATGATCAGGATCCACAGCACGTTGGCGGTGGCCAGCCGGGCCAGCCGGGACTCCCGCTCCTGCGGCGGGAGCTCCTCGGCGGCCTGCTCGGCCAGCTGCGACTGGGTCACGACGCGTCCTCCTGGGTGAGCGCACCGGTCATCGCCGCCACCAGCTGCTCCAGCGTGGTGTCGGCCGCGCGGAAGCGCGCGACCCGGGCGCCCAGCCGCAGCACCTCCACCCGGTCGGCGACCTGCAGCACCTCGGGCATGTTGTGGCTGATCAGCACCACCGACACCCCGTTGTCGCGCACCCGACGGACCAGGTCGAGCACCCGCCCACGCTGGACGACGCCCAGGGCGGCCGTGGGCTCGTCGAGCAGGACCACCTTCGAGGCCCACACCACCGACCGGGCCACCGCGACGCTCTGCCGCTGGCCACCGGACAACGAGGCGATCGACGCCTTCACGTCCTGCAGCTCGATGCCGAGGTTGGCGAAGGCCTGCGAGGCCTCCCGGCGCATCCGGCCCCGGTCGAGCACGCCGAGGGCGCCGAGGACGCCGGGCTTGACCAGCTCACGGCCCAGGTAGAGGTTGGCCGCGGCCTCGAGGTCGCCGGCCAGGGCAAGGTCCTGGTAGACGGTCTCGATGCCGTGCCGCATCGCGGTGATCGGCGAGTCCAGGTGGACCCGCTCCCCGTCCATCCGGATCTCCCCGGCCTCGGGCGCGATCACCCCGGCCAGGCACTTGGTCAGCGTGGACTTGCCGGCACCGTTGTCACCGACCAGGGCCACCACCTCCCCGGGGTTGACGGTGAAGCTGGCGCCGCGCAGCGCACGGACCCTGCCGTAGGTCTTGACCAGGCCACGGGCCTCGAGCAGCGGGGCCCCGGCCGGGGTGTCGGTGCTCATGGTCGCTCCGGGTCCGGCGGCCGGCAGCGCAGCACCTGGACGTTGCCGGTGAGCCGGCCGGCCCCGGCGGCGTACGGGACCAGCACGGTGTGGCCGCGACGTACGTCGACGGCGCCCCCGTCGGTGGCCAGACTGCCGGCCCCGGCGAGCACCACCAGCACGGCGTACCCCGGCTCCAGCTCGACGTCGCCGCGCAGCAGCTCCGCGCGGAAGAACGGGTCGGCCGCGGCCGGCAGCACCCGGACCCGGTCACCGCGGTCGGTCGTCGGGTGGGTGCGCACGGCGTCCAGCCGGTCGTCGTCCCACGCCGTACGGTCCAGGCAGTCCAGCGCGCGGGCGCCCAGGCCCAGGTCGCCCCCGGTGATCCCGAAGGCGTCACGCTCGAGCATCACCGAGAAGTCGGTCGGCTCCTGCAGCTCCACCACGAACACGCCCTCGCCGATCGCGTGTGGTGTCCCCGCCGGGACCAGTACGGCGTCGCCGGCACCGACCGGTACGCGGTGCATTGCGGCCAGCATGGCCCTGCCGTCCTGCCGGTCCACCCAGCTCGCCACGGTCGCGGCGGACACGGCGTCCCGGAAGCCCACGTGCACGCACGGATCGTCCCCGGTCGCGCCGACGACGTACCAGGCCTCGGTCTTGCCGTGGCGGGAGTCGAGGTGCTGCCCGGCGAACTCCCGGGTCGGGTGCACGTGCACCGGCAGCCGTTGGCCGGCGTCGAGCAGCTTGACCAGCAGCGCCGGGTCGTCGCCGTACGCCGCCACGTGGGCGGCACCGAGGAACCGCTCCGGGTCGCCGCTGACTGCCTCGCGGACCCGGGTGCCGTCGGGCAGCTCGCTGAGCCCGGCGGCGTCCTGCCCGAACAGGGTGGTCGTGGAGGCGACCCAGTCCTCGGGAGACCTGGGGTCCTCGGCACCCACACCCCGGAACGCGGCCACGGCCGCGCCGCCGGCGTAGAACTGGGGCGGCTGGTTGGGCCCCAGGAGGACCGGGGCACTGGTCGTGGGACTGCTCATCGTGGCGGCACCTCCCCTGAACCGCGGACCACGAGCCGGGGCGGCAGCGTGACCGTCCGCGGCGGGCGGTCCTCCCCCGACAGCCGGGAGAACAGCAGGCGCGCCGCCTGCTCCCCCATGGCGTAAGGGTCCTGGGCCATCACCGTGACGGCCGGCTCGACCGCGTCGGCGAGCTCGAAGTCGTCGAAGCCCACCAGCCCGAGCCCCGGTGCCTGCTCGCGCAGCGCCCGGAGCGCGCCGATCGCCATCCGGTTGTTCGCGGCGAACACCGCAGTCAGGGCCGGGTCCGCCGCGAGCAGGTCGGTGACCGCTGCCTGGGCCTGGTCGACGTCACGGGGGCCGCGGCGGACCAACCGGTCGTCGTACCCGATGCCGCCGTCCTCGAGCGCCGTACGGTAGCCGCGGAAGCGCTGCTGCGCGGTGTAGACCGAGTCGTCGTTGCCGACGAACCCGATCCGCCGGTGGCCGTGCCCGACCAGGTGGCCGACCGCGCTGCGGGCACCCGCCGCGTTGTCGCACAGCACGGTGTCCACGTCGATGCCGTGTGCCGGCCGGTCGACGAAGACCACCGCGGTGCCCAGGTCCATCTCGCGGGTGAGGTGGGCGTGGTCGCCGGCGATCGGCACGATCACCAGCCCGTCCAGCCGACGGGCGCAGAACGCGCCGGCCAGCTCCTCCTCGCGGTGCGGGTCCTCTCCCGAGTCGCCGACCAGCATCAGGTAGCCGTGGTCACGCGCCACGTGCTCGATCGCCCGGGCAAGCGTCGAGTAGAACGGGTCGGAGATGTCCTCGATGATCAGCCCGACGGTCAGCGTGGAGCCGCCCTGCCGCAGATGACGCGCGACGTCGTTGCGCCGGTAGCCGAGCTGTCGTACCGCGGCCACCACCCGCTCGGTCGTCTCGGGCCGCACCTGTGCCTCCCGGTTCACCACCCGGGAGACCGTCTTCAGGCTGACCCCGGCCACCCGGGCCACGTCGTGCATGGTGGGCCGCGCCGGCTGGCGCGAGTCGGAGCCGTCGGCCGCCGACAACGTTGTCATACGCTCATGCAAGACCCTGCCGAACCGACTGTCAACCCCCGCATGAGCCGTGCCCGGACCGCGGCCGCACGGCGGCGCCAACGGTTGCCGACCGGCGACTCCACCCACCCGGCCCGCCGATTTCGGATCGGGCCGTCTCCGCTGCTAACCTTCGTTCGCTCCGGCAGCCCGGCTGCGGGAGCCGCGCGCCATTAGCTCAATTGGCAGAGCAGCTGACTCTTAATCAGCGGGTTCGGGGTTCGAGTCCCTGATGGCGCACAA
>JBOHDO010000102.1:0-15695 GCA_050699415.1 Marmoricola sp. | reverse complement strand
AGGGGATCTCGGTGTCGACCTTGTCGGTGGAGATCTCCAGCAGCGGCTCGTCGACGGCCACCTGGTCGCCGACCTGCTTGAGCCATCGGGTGATGGTGCCCTCGGTGACGGACTCGCCGAGCTCGGGGAGGTTGACCGGTGTCGACATTGGCTTCCTTCGTGGTCGTGGCGTTCGGCAGGGATCTTGGCAGGTCGGTCAGGTGTGGCTGTGCAACGGCTTTCCCGCGAGTGCCAGGTGCGCCTCGCCGAGCGCCTCGGCCTGGGTGGGGTGGGCGTGCACGTACGGGGCGACGTCCTCGGGATGGGCCTCCCAGTTGTAGGTCAGCTGAGCCTCACCGATCAGCTCGCCCACGCGGGCGCCGACCAGGTGGACGCCCAGCACCGGTCCGTCGGTACGCCGCACCACCTTCGCGAACCCCTGGGTCCGCAGGATCTGGCTCTTGCCGTTGCCGCCGAGGTCGTAGGTCACCGTCGCGACGTCCTCGCCGTACCGCTCCCGGGCCTCGGCCTCGGTGAGTCCGACGGAGGCCACCTCGGGATCGCAGTAGGTCACCCGCGGGATCCCTGCCTCGTCGATCACCGGCGGCTCCAGCCCCGCGATCTCCTCGGCGACGAAGATGCCCTGGCCGAACCCGCGGTGGGCCAGCTGCAGACCGGGTACGACGTCGCCGACTGCGTACACCCCGTCGAGGCCGGTCCGGCACCGCGCGTCGGTGGTCACGTAGCCGCGCTCGGTGGCCACTCCCTGCTGCTCGAGGCCGAGCCCCTCGCTGACCGGGCCGCGGCCGACCGCGACGAGCAGCAGCTCGGCGTCGAAGGAGTCGCCGTTCTCGACGGTGACCCGGACCCCGTCGGCGGTGCGGTCCACGCCCTTGAACGCGGTCCCGGTGTGCACCTGGATCCCGCGCTTGCGGAAGGCCCGCTGCAGTGCCCTGGCGGAGTCCTCGTCCTCGGCCGGCAGCAGCCGGGGGAGCGCCTCGACGATGCGGACCTCGGCGCCGAAGGACCGCCACACGCTGGCGAACTCGCACCCGATCACGCCACCGCCCAGCACCACCACCGAGCCCGGCACGCGGTCCAGCCGCAGCGCCTGCTCGGAGGTCACCACGCGCTCACCGTCGACGTCGAGCCCGGGCAGGCTCTTGGGCGCTGACCCGGTCGCCAGCACGACGTTGCTTGCGGTGTACGCCTGCTGCCCGCCGTCGGACGCGGTCACGGTCACGGTGCGCGGGGCGGTCAGCCGCCCCTCACCCTCGACCACCGTGATGCCCCGGCTCCTGACCAGGCCGGTGAGGCCCTTGAACAGCCGCTGCACCACGCCGTCCTTGTAGGCGTTGACGCCGGCCATGTCGATGCCCTCGAGACTGGCCTGTACGCCGAACTGCGCGGAGTCCCGTGCCGCATCGGCCACCTCCGCCGCGTGCAGCAGCGCCTTGGTCGGGATGCAGCCGACGTGCAGGCAGGTGCCGCCGACGTTTCCCTTCTCGACCAGGACCACCGACATGCCCAGCTGTGCCGCCCGCAGCGCGCAGGCGTAGCCACCCGACCCCGCTCCGAGAACCACCACGTCGTACTGGTTCGCGTCCGGCACTGCCCCTCCGTCCTGTGTCCTGCGTCTCCCCGCTCATCCTTGCACTTCCGCGCCGGAGCGCGACACCCGGTGGATCCGCGGCCACCGGGCGGTTGGGCGGCACGAGCGGCCCGGGTGTCAGCCTGCGGCGACCCGCTCGACGTACTCCACCAGGGTGGCCACGCCGAAGCCGGTGGCGCCGCTGGGCACCTCGCCCCACGCCGCTCCCTTGTTGTACGCCGGCCCGGCGACGTCGAGGTGGGCGAACGGTACGCCGCGGGTGAACTGCATCAGCACCGCCGCGGCGAAGGACGCCGAGCCCCAGCGCACCCAGTTGTACTGCAACACGTCCGCGATCCGGCTCCCGCTGCGCACCTGCTCGAGGGTGGCCTCCCGGAGCGGCATGTGCCAGACCCGCTCGCCCGCGGCCGCGGCGGCGCTCCGGACGGCGGCCACGGGCTCGTCGTCACCGAACAGCCCCGCGACCCGGTCGCCGAGTGCGGTGACGCACGGGCCGGTGAGGGTGGAGATCTCGACCATGGTGTCCGGCTCGTCCTCGGCCGCCATGCCGATCGCGTCGGCGAGCAGCAGCCGTCCCTCGGCATCGGTGTTGGTCACCTCCAGGGTCTTGCCGCCGTACATGGTGAGCACGTCGCCGGGACGCAGGGAGCTGCCCGAGACCATGTTCTCGGCCATCGGGGCCAGCGCCGTCACCGCGACCGGCAGGTCGAGCTCGGCTACCGCGAGGGTGGCGGCCACCACCGCGGCCGCGCCGGCCATGTCGTACTTCATGGTCGGCATCGAGGCGATCGGCTTGATGCTCAGCCCGCCGGAGTCGTAGGTGACCCCCTTGCCGACCAGCGCCACGTGGTGCTGTGCGTCCCGTGGCCGCCAGGTGAGCCGGACCAGTCGCGGTGGGTTGACCGATCCCGAGCCCACGCCCAGGATGCCACCGCAGCCGAGGTCGCGGAGCCCGTCCTGGTCGAGCACGGTGACGTCGAGGCCCCGGGTGTGGTGCTGCCCGGCCAGCGCGACCACCTCGTCGGCGAAGACTGCGGGGGTCAGCTCGTTCGGAGGGGTGTTCACCCAGTCGCGGGCCCGGTCGGAGAGGGTTCCCACGAGCTGCGCACGCGACACCGCCGCGGTCGCGTCCCGGGACCGGGCCAGCGGGCTGAGCAGTACCACGTCGGCGATCCGGTCGTGGTCGCGCCGGGAACGATGCCCGGTGTAGGCGTAGCCGCCGCAGATGTGGCCCTCGGCCACCGCCCGCAGCAGCGGGAGGTCTCCGGCCGGCAGGGCCAGGGCGACGCTGGCGGCGTTGCCGAGGCTGCGCGCCGCCACGCCGGCCGCACGGCGTACCGCTGCGGGGTCGAGCGCGTCGACCTCGCCGGTCCCGACGACCACCAGGACGGCGGCACGGATGGTGCCGTTGCTGGGGATCCTGAGCACCTCACCTGGCTCGCCCCTGAACCCCAGCGCGCTGAGCATCGCCGCGAACCGGCGGCCGTACGCCGCCGCCACCTCCTCCGCGCCGGGGCAGGCCGCGAGCGCGCCGGAGCCGTCCCGCCCGACGCCGATGACGACCGCGTCGGTACGGGTGGAAGCAGGGTTCGCCTTGCGCACGGTGTAGGTCGTCACGGCCTTCACGATAGAGCCAGCCCGTTCGGCCCGGGACGCAGCCGGAGCGGTGGTACCACGCACCCGGCTCCGGGGCCTCCCCAGTGGCCGCGCCAGCATCGAACCGGTAGTTTCACGCCCATGACTTCCACCCGTTCGCCGCTGCACGAACGCCATGCCGAGCTGGGCGCGAAGTTCTCGGAGTTCGGCGGTTGGGAGATGCCCCTGGATTACCCCACGGGCGTCCTCAGGGAGCACACCGCCGTGCGGGAGGCCGTGGGCCTGTTCGACGTGAGTCATCTGGGCAAGCTCGTGGTCAGGGGCCCGGGTGCCGCCGACTACGTCAACGCCTGCCTGAGCAACGACCTCGGCCGGATCGGGCCCGGTCAGGCGCAGTACACGCTGTGCTGCGACGACGACGGCGGCGTCATCGACGACATGATCGCCTACCTCAGCGACGACGAGCACGTACTCCTGGTGCCCAACGCGGCGAACTCCGCCGAGGTCGAACGGCGACTCGCGGCGGAGCTCCCCGAGGGGCTGGAGATCGCCGACCACCACACCAGCCACATCGTGGTCGCGGTGCAGGGGCCGCGTGCCGACGAGGTGATGACCAATGTCGACTTCCCGGTCGGGCACGACTACATGTCGTTCGTGGTGACGCCCTTCCGCGAGCACCCGGTGGTGGTCTGCCGCAGCGGCTACACCGGCGAACGGGGCTACGAGCTGGTCGCCTCGGCCGAGGTGGCCGGCGAGCTGTGGGACGCGCTGCTGCGCGCCGGGGAGCACCTCGGGATGCTGCCCTGCGGACTCGGGGCCCGGGACACGCTGCGAACGGAGATGGGCTACCCGCTGCACGGCAACGACCTGACCCCGGACGTCACTCCCAACCAGACGCGGCTGCGCTGGGCCGTGGGCTGGAAGAAGCCGGCGTTCTGGGGCAGGGAGGCACTGCTCGCGGAGAGGGAGGCCGGTACGACCATCGGCCTGCGCGGCCTGCTCGCCCAGGGCAGAGGCATCGCCCGGCCGCAGATGACCGTGCGCGACGACAGCGGGAACGAGCTGGGCACGGTGACCTCCGGCACGTTCTCGCCGACCCTGCGGAAGGGGATAGCACTCGCGATGCTCAGCAAGGACGTGCCCGACGGGGCACAGGTGCAGGTCGACATCCGGGGCCGGGCCGAGACCTTCGAGGTCAGCCGCCCTCCGTTCGTGACCAGCGGCGTCCGGGAGTCCTGATCGTGTCGAATCCGCTCAGCGAATCCGCACAGTCGGCGTTCCCGTCCGCCTCCGGCGGCTCTCTGCTGCCCTGGTGGTGGCAGCGGCACGACGCGACCGGGCGTGCCATCGAGGCCGCGGAGGGGCGTCAGGAGTTTCCCACGCGTGGCGAGGCGGAGTCCTGGCTGGGGGAGGCGTGGTCGGACCTGCTCGAGGAAGGGGTCGCCTCGGTCACGTTGTTGGAGGGCGACCGGGAGGTCTACGGACCGATGTCGCTCAACGCCGGCTGACGTCTCCGACCGGACCAGCGCTCAGCTCGGAGGTCGCGCGGACAGGTACCGCCGTCGCAACAGGCGACTGAGCTACTTGCGCGACCTCTTCGGCTTGCCGCCGATTCCCACCGTCGCCTTGGGCACCCGCATGAAGCGCATCTGCAGCACCCGCAGGATCGCGTAGAACGTCGTCCCCTTGAGCTGGTCGGGGGAGAACTTCTGGTGCAGCGACTTGCGGAGCCGGAAGATCATCCATCCGGTGTCGACCAGGGTGAGCACGAAGGTCGCGGTCCACAGCCCGTTGGCGATCTGCATGATCTGGGGGGCATGCGACTGGCTGAGCACCATGATGATGATCAGCAGAGGCAGCAGGAACTCCGCGAAGCACAGTCTGCTGTCGACGAAGTCGCGCACGGCGCGCTTGACCGGGCCGCGGTCACGAGCAGGCAGGTAGCGCTGGTCACCGGCCCTCATCCCCTCGCGGACCTTCCGGTTCTGGGCCGTGCGGCGCTCGCGCGTCGCCTTGCGGGAGGTGTCCTTGCCGGCCTTCGCGCGCTCCCGGGCCGCGGCCTGGGCCTCCTTGCGGCTCGGGGTCGGCCTGCCCTTGCCGCCGTGGCTCGTGGTGTCCTGCGTCGGCTGGTCGGCCGCGGACGACGCGGTGCCCTTCTGAGGGCTCTTCTCGGGGGTGGTGGTACGACGGAACAACGACAGGCCTCTCCAAACCGGGGTGGGGGCCAGCCTACCGGCGTCACGAACCGGCCACGGAACCTCGTCCCGGTCCGGGGAGTTGGATAGGTTGGTCCCACCGCCGTCGGGGCTCGGCCAGCAGCGGTCGGACGGCAGGCCGGACACGGGCGCAGCGACACGAGACTTTTGGGCATCGACAGAAGGAGGCCCGCACCTCATGAGCATGATGAAGCGCATCAGCACGATCTTCCGTGCCAAGGCCAACAAGGCCATGGACAAGGCGGAGGACCCGCGCGAGATGCTCGACTACAGCTACCAGCGCCAGGTCGAGATGCTGACCAAGGTGCGGCGCGGGGTGGCCGACGTGGCCACCAGCCGCAAGCGGGTCGAGCTGCAGGTCAAGCAGCTGCAGGACCAGTCGACCAAGCTCACCGAGCAGGCGCAGAAGGCGATCTCGATGGATCGCGAGGACCTGGCCCGCGAGGCGCTGACCCGCAAGTCGGGCCTGCAGGGCCAGGTCACCGACCTGCAGGCGCAGGAGGCGCAGCTGCAGGGCGAGGAGGAGAAGCTCACGCTGGCCTCGAAGCGGCTGCAGGCCAAGGTCGAGTCGTTCCGCACCCGCAAGGAGACCATCAAGGCCACCTACACCGCCGCCGAGGCACAGACCCGGATCAACGAGGCGTTCTCCGGCATCTCCGAGGAGATGGGCGACGTGGGCATGGCCATCCAGCGGGCCGAGGACAAGACCCAGACGATGCAGGCCCGCGCGGGCGCGATCGACGAGCTGATCGCCTCCGGTGCCCTCGAGGACGCCAGCGAGAGCTCGGGGGGCGACGACATCAGCCGTGAGCTGCAGGTGATGAGCTCCGAGTCGGACGTGGAGTCGGAGCTGGCCGCGCTGAAGGCCAAGACCACCCCGGAGCTGAACGCCTCCCAAGGGACCGGCGGGGAGCAGCAGTCCACCGGACAGGCCGAGACCACCGGTGAAGGGGAGTCGACGTCATGATCGTGCGAATCCTGGGTGAGGGGCAGTGGGAGGTCGACCAGTCGTCGCTGCACCGGCTGAACGAGCTCGACGCCGCGGTGGAGCAGGCCGTCTCCCAGGGTGACGAGACCGGCTTCCCGCGGGCGCTGAGCGCCCTGCTCGACGGCGTACGCAGCGGCGGCCGGCAGGTGCCCGACGACGAGCTGCACGACTCCGACTTCATCCTGCCGCCGTCCGACTCCACCCTCGACGAGGTGCGGGAGCTGCTCAGCGGCGACGGCCTGGTCCCGGGGTGAGCATGGCGCGTTCCCGCTTCATCAAGGACACCGGCCTGACCGTGCGGATGACCACGGTCATGTTCCTGCTCGGTGCGCTGTTCGTCGCCCTGGTCGTGGTGCTGATGTACCTCGCGTACTCCGGCGGCTACCCCACCCTGGCGGTCATCATCGCGATCGGCGGGCTCGGTGTCGCGTGGTGGCAGTGGTACAACTCCGACAAGACCGCGATGCGGGCGATGCGCGCCCGCGAGGTCTCTCCGGAGCAGGCTCCGGAGCTGCACGGCATGATCGACCGGCTGTGCACGCTCGCGGACATGCCCAAGCCGCGGGTCGCGGTCTCCGAGACCTCCCTGCCCAACGCCTTCGCCACCGGCCGGTCACCGGACCGGGCGGTCGTGTGCGTCACCACGGGGATCCTGCACACCATCACCACCGAGGAGCTCGAGGCGGTGCTCGCCCACGAGCTGTCCCACGTGGCACACCGCGACGTCCTGGTCATGACCGTGGCGTCCTCGGCCGGCATCATCGCCGGCATGCTGATGAGCTGGGGCAGGTTCGGGCTGTTCTTCGGCGGTGGCGGCGGCCGTGGCCGCGGCAACAACAACAACGGCGGGGGCGGGTACTTCATGCTGATCGCCCTGGCGGTCAGCCTGGTGGTCTACGCCATCAGCTTCCTGCTCACCCGGCTGCTGTCCCGCTACCGGGAGTTGTGCGCGGACCGGTCCGGTGCCTACCTGACCCAGGACCCGCAGGCGCTGGCCTCGGCGCTGCAGAAGATCACCGGCCAGATGTCCGCGGCGCCCCAGCGTGACCTGCGGGCCGCCAAGCCGCTGAACGCGTTCTTCATCGCACCGGCACTCAAGGGCGTGTCGCTGAGCCAGATCACCTCCACCCACCCCAGCCTCGAGCAGCGGCTGGACCAGCTCGCCAAGATCGCCGCGGAGCTCGGCCGCCCGTTCGACGGCGGGCCGGCGGGCGGGGGCGGCGCCTGATGGGGCTGCTCGACATCCTCCGCGGGCGGTCGCAGCCCAAGGCCCCCAACCTGGACAACCTCTTCGCCGTCCCCGGTGCCGCGATCACGCTGCAGACCTCCGTCGGGCTCACGCCGACGGGGGAGGGCGCGGTGTGCTACCGGGCCGCGCAGGGGGCGGCGATGAGCGATCTCCAGCAGAGCACCGAGGCGCTCATCGAGGCCGACGGGGGGCCGCAGGCCGACCGCACCGTCGACGGGTACGGGTTCACCTGGCTGCTGGTGCACGGCGATCCCGCCGACGTGTCCGGGCTGATGACCGACCTGCACGCGGTCAACACCGGGCTGGAGACCCAGGGCTTCGGGTCCAGCCTGCTGTGCTCACTGGTCGCTTTCACCGACGGATCCGGCCGTCGGCTCGGCCTGGTATACCTCTACAAGCGGGGCACGTTCTACCCGTTCTGCCCCACCGGCCCGAAGAGCCGCGACACGTTGCTCGAGCGGCAGGTCCGCGATGCGCTGGGGAACGACCTGCGGATCGAGCCCGACACCTCGCGCTGGATGCCGGTCTGGGGTGCGCCCGGCCTCGGTTGACCGGCCTCGGTTGACCGGGGCCCTCACCCGCGGGTGACGGGGACCGCCAGCATCCGCTCGATCGCCCGGCGAGCCGGGTCGGCCAGCTCGGGGTCCACGGTGATCTCGTGGCGCCCGGTCTCCAGCGCGGCACGGATGCTGCCCAGCGTGTTGCGCTTCATGTGTGGGCAGAGGTTGCAGGGCCGCACGAACTCCAGGTCGGGGTGGTCGGCGGCGATGTTGTCGCTCATCGAGCACTCGGTGATCAGCGCGAGGCTGTGGGGCTGCCGGTCCTCGACGTACTGCTGCATCTTCGCGGTGGAGCCGGCGAAGTCGGCCGCGGCAACCACCTCCGGGGGGCACTCGGGGTGGGCGAGCACGACCACGCCCGGGTGCCCGTCCCGGATCTCGTCGATGTCGTCGGCAGTGAAGCGCTCGTGGACCTCGCAGCGACCCGGGTGCGACACGATGCGTACGCCGGTCTGCGCGGCGACGTTGGCCGCCAGGAACTCGTCGGGGACCATGATGACGGTGTCGACCCCCAGCGACTCGATCACCGGCACCGCGTTGCCGGAGGTGCAGGTGATGTCGCTGACCGCCTTCACCGCGGCTGAGGTGTTCACGTAGGTCACCACCGGGACGCCAGGGTGGAGCCGGCGCAGCTCGCGCACGTCCTCGGGGGTGATGCTGGCCGCCAGGGAACAGCCGGACCGCAGGTCGGGCAGCAGCACCCGCTTGCCGGGGTTGAGCAGCTTGGCGGTCTCGGCCATGAAGTGCACGCCGGCCAGGACGATCGTGGACGCGGTGACCTGCTGGGCCTCCCGGGCCAGGGCGAGCGAGTCCCCGACGATGTCGGCGACGCCGTGGAAGATGTCCGGGGTCATGTAGTTGTGGGCCAGCACCACCGCGTCGTGCTCGGCCTTGAGCCGTTCGATGGCGGCGACGTCCTCGGCGACGGCGGCCCACTCCACCTCGGGCACGAACCGCCGCAGCTTCTCGGGTACGACCGTGGTCACAGCCTCTCCTTACCTCGAACAGGTCAGGCCACAGGCTACCGTCGCCGTTCCGGCAGGCTCGCCCGCGGCGTCGGGATCACAGGAATGCGCCGTGGTGGAGGTAGGGCACCGGCGGCTTCATGCCACGGACGGCGAGGTGCCCGGAGGTGATCACGGACAGCCGCGCGGCCAGCCCCACGTCGGAGGCCCACTCGTTGGCCGCGGTGACGTGGGCGACGGTGACCTCGAGGCCGGGCGGGGAGGTGGCCAGCGCGGCCCACAGCAGCCGGGTGGCGGTACGCCGGTTGGTCGCGGCCACGATGGCGGGGGAGCCGGACTCGTCGGCGTAGGCGTAGCCCTGCCCGGTGGAATGGTCGACGACCAGCAGCCGGTACTGCTTGGCGAGCACGGGATGGTCGACCCCGTGCGCGGCCTCGCGGCAACGTCGGTCGAGGGAGTCCATCAGGTCGAAGTCGCCCGGGACACCCTCGCGGACGTGTCGCACCGACGGGATCGCGGACCGGTCGACCCGCCCGTGGAGCAGCAGCTGCGGGTGCAGGTGGAACCCGGCGGCGCGGTACCTCCGGAACGCTCGCGGGTCGTCGCCGGCGGCGATCATGCCCCGCAAGCAGCTGCGGGAGTGGGTCAGGGCGGCCTCGAGGAGTGGCCGGCCCAGCCCCTGGCCCTGCGCTGTCGGCCGGACGGCGTACGTCGCGAGGATCCAGCAGGTGTCGCGGCGAAGGGACGTGGCGAAGCCGACCATCTCGCCGTCCCGGTCGGCCACCCAGCAACCGTCGGGGTCGGTGCGCAGGAAGTGGTGGGTGCGCTCCCGCCAGAGCCCCGCCCGCTCCTCCGACCGGATGGTCGGCGCGGGGGTCGACCGCGGCAGGCTGCGCCGGTCGGCCTCGAGGAATGCCTCCGCACTGAGCCGCTCCGCGTCCTCGACGTCGGAGGGCCACATCGGCCGGATCAGCATCCCCCCGGGTGGATAGTCCGTCACGAAGGGCACCTTCCCACAGGGTGTCCGGGTGTCGTACGTGCCGGACTATCGTGCCTGGCGTGCGCGTGGTGATCGCTCCGGACAAGTTCGCAGGGACCCTGACCGCCGTGGAGGCTGCCGAGGCGATCGCTCGCGGATGGCGGCGGCGGGCCCCGGCCGACGAGTGTGTCGCGGTCCCGATGTCGGACGGTGGGCCGGGGTTCGTCGACGTGCTGCACGCCGCCCTCGGCGGGGAGCTGGTGGCCACCACCGTCCCGGACCCGTACGGCGCGCCGGTGCCGGCCACGCTCCTGCGGGTGGGGGAGACGGCGTACATCGAGGCCGCCCAGGCGGTCGGGCTGCAGCTGACCGCGCCCGAGGACCGCCGCCCCGGGCGGGCGAGCAGCGCGGGAGCCGGCCGGCTGGTCGCCGCGGCCCTCGAGACCGGTGCCGAGAGGATCGTGCTGGGGCTCGGCGGGAGCGCGACCAACGACGGCGGAGCCGGCCTGCTCGCAGCGCTGGGCGCGACCTGCTCCGGCGGCTCCCTCCTCCAGGGGCCCGACGGCCTCGAGGGCGTGGGCGCGGTCGACCTCGCCGAGGCCCGGCAGCGGGTCGCCGGCGTGAGCGTGGTGGCCGCCACCGACGTGGAGAACCCGCTGCTCGGGCTGCTGGGGGCGACGAAGATCTTCGGGCCGCAGAAGGGCATCCCCGAGGAGCTCCTGCTCGACGTCGACGGCCGGCTGCAGCGACTGGCCGAGCTCACCGACCGCAGGCTCGCCGACGCCAAGGGGGCCGGGGCGGCCGGCGGCCTGGGGTTCGCGCTGCTGCTGCTGGGCGCCACTCGCCGGTCGGGGGTCGAGATGGTCGCTGACGCCGTCGGCCTCGGCGAGGTCATGAGGGGCGCGGACCTCGCGATCACCGGCGAGGGCGCCTTCGACTTCTCCTCGCGAGCGGGCAAGGTGGTCCACGGTGTCGCGCAGCGGGCCGAGGCTGCCCTGCTGGCCTGCGTGGTGCTGGCCGGGCGCGTGGACGTGGGGGCCCGGGAGATGCGGGCGATGGGCGTTGAGTCGGCGTACTCGATGAGCGAGCTGCTCGGTCCGGAGCGCTCACTGGCCTCGCCCGGACAGGCGCTGGGCGACCTTGCCGAACGGGTTGCCCGGACCTGGTCCCGGTGAGTCCGTGCGAGGCGATCGCGGGTGAGGCTGGGGGAATATCCAGCGGTGTGCGAGCATTGGGGTGTTGGACGAACCGCCGCAAGCCATGGGGAGTGCAGATGACCGACCTCGGCACCAGCTCGACAGTCGAGCAGCGCACCGACGAGATGAACCTGACCGATGGGGCCGCCGCCAAGGTGAAGAACCTCCTCGAGCAGGAGGGCCGCACCGACCTCCGGCTGCGCATCGCGGTCCAGCCCGGAGGCTGCTCCGGCCTGCGGTACCAGCTGTTCTTCGATGAGCGCGACCTCGACGGTGACCTGGTCAGCGACTTCAACGGCGTCTCGCTGGTGGTCGACCGGATGAGCGCGCCCTACCTCAACGGCGCGACGATCGACTTCGTCGACACCATCGAGAAGCAGGGCTTCACGATCGACAACCCCAACGCCACGGGTTCGTGCGCCTGCGGCGACTCCTTCCACTGACCCCACCCAGCACTGACCGGCCCCGGCACGTCACCGGGGCCGGTGGCATGTCGAGGCAGGCCCGACGGCCAGGCAGCCGGGCCCTGCGGGCGCCTCTCAGTCGTCGAGGCGCTCGGCCAGCCGTACAGCGGCGTCGGTGACTGTTGGCGCGACGGCGTACGCGGCGCTCGGCCGGCGCCGCCGTACGGCATGCTCGAGCCGATGCCTGCGGGACCCGGCCAAGTGTGACTCCGCACTGCACACCGACGCGTCGTGCGCCATCGAGCGAGCGGTGTCGGGGTCGTCGTACACGGGCCGTCGCAGGCTCATGCACCAGACGCTATGGCCTACCGCCGGGTACGCCCACCGCTACCGGACGGTAGTGTTCCGGCCGTGTCCCTGCTGATCACCGGGTCGATCGCCACCGACCACCTGATGACCTTCGGCGGCAAGTTCGCCGACTCCCTCGTCGTCGAGCAGCTCGACAAGCTCTCGGTGTCGTTCCTCGTCGAGGATCTCGAGATCCGGCGGGGCGGGGTGGCCCCGAACATGTGCTTCGGGCTGGCCAGCCTCGGCCTGCACCCGGTGCTCGTCGGTGCCGCCGGCCAGGACTTCGCCGACTACCGCTCCTGGCTGGAGCGGCAGGGCGTGGACTGCGGCTCGGTGCACCTCTCCGACGACCTGCACACCGCGCGGTTCGTGTGCACCACCGACTCCACGATGGCCCAGTTCGCCTCGTTCTACCCCGGCGCGATGCAGGAGGCGCGCGAGATCGAGCTGGCCCCGATCGTGCAACGCGTCGGCGAGCCCGACTTCGTCCTGATCGGCGCCGACGACCCCGACGGCATGCTGCGCCACACCGAGGAGTGCCGGCAGCGCGGCTACCGCTTCATCGCCGACCCCAGCCAGCAGCTCGCGTTCGGCGAGGGCGCGCTGATCCGCCGGCTGGTGGACGGCGCCACCATGCTGTTCTCCAACGAGTACGAGTCCCACCTGATCACCGAGAAGACCGGCTGGAGCTCCGATGAGGTCCTCGAGCGGGTCGACACCCAGGTCACCACGCTGAGCGCCGAAGGCGTGCGGGTGCAGCGTCGGGGAGAGGAGCCGATCGTGGTCCGGGCGGTCGCGGGCGTGCACGCTGTCGAGCCCACCGGCGTCGGGGACGCCTTCCGCGCCGGGTTCCTGGCGGCCCTGGCGTGGCGGGTCGGCCTGGAACGGGCCTGTCAGGTCGGCTGTGTGCTCGCGGCGTACGTCGTGGAGACCGTGGGCACCCAGGAGTACTCGTTCGACCCCCGGGACTTCGTCGAGCGGGTCCGTTCGTCGTACGGCGACCAGGCGGCCGACGAGGTCGCCGCGCACCTTGGCTGAGCAGGCGCCCGCTGGCGGATCGGGACCCGGTCGTCCGCATGCCCGGAGCCGTGGAAAATCGGGGGTCGATCACACCCGGGAGCAACGCGCGACCTCGCCGCTGAGCGAGCCCGACCCAGTAGTAGTGTGCGGCATGTCTGCTCCAAGCGAGAGAAGAGAAAGGGCTCGTTCGTGAGTCTGGAACTCCCCAAGCGTCCACGGCGCCGCCTGTCCCGGCTGGCGCTGGGTGGCGTCGCAGTGACGGCCCTTCTGTTGCTGAGCGGGTGCAAGGCCGACCCGAACTCGCAGATCAAGCGGCTCGCCATGCCGGTGCCGGCCACCAAGGAGGCCCCGCACACCTTCGACCTGTGGATGTGGGCCTGGCTGGCCGCGATGATCACCGGCGTCATCGTATGGGGGCTGATCTTCTACGCCGCCTGGCACTTCCGTCGCCGCAGCGATGACGACGCGCCGGTGCAGACCCGGTACAACCTGCCGATCGAGGTGTTCTACACGATCGCCCCGATCATCATGGTGGTCACGTTCTTCTTCTTCACCGTGAAGGCCCAGGACGCGGTCTTCCACCAGTTCAAGAAGCCCGACCGGACCATCAGCGTGGTCGGGCAGCAGTGGTCCTGGACCTTCAACTACAACTACAACTCGGGCACCCGCCAGTCGGTCGGGGGGCCGACCGTGCACGAGTTCGGGACCCCGGCGCACGCGCCGACGCTGTGGCTGGCCAAGGGCGAGAAGACCGAGATCCACCTGTACTCGCCGGACGTGATCCATTCGTTCTGGGTGCCCGCCTTCTTGTTCAAGCTCGACGTGATTCCCGGTCGGGACAACAAGTTCGGCATCACGCCGACCAGACTCGGCCACTACGATGGCCGCTGCGCCGAGCTCTGCGGCCTGTACCACTCCAAGATGCTGTTCAACGTCAAGGTCGTCACCAAGCCGCAGCTGCAGGCCCACCTGGCCAAGCTGGGGAAGATCCCTGCCGACCGTGGGCCTGCTCTCGGCAGCACGCTGACCACGACCCAACCGGGTCTGGAGAACGCCGGCTCCACCACCGGAGGTGAACAGTGACCGCCGTCACCGAACGCGTCGCCCTCGCGCCCCAGCGGACGCTGGGGCAGCAGATCGTGCGCGTGATCACCACGACCGACCACAAGGTGATCGGCAAGCTGTACCTCGCCACGTCGTTCTGCTGGTTCATCATCGCCGGCATCATGGCGCTGATCATGCGTTCGGAGCTGGCCTTCCCGGGGCAGCAGGTCGTCAACGACGAGACCTACAACCAGCTGTTCACCATGCACGGCACGATCATGTTGCTGTTGTTCGCCACACCGTTGTTCTTCGGCTTCGGCAACGTGGTGATGCCGCTTCAGATCGGGGCGCCCGACGTGGCCTTCCCCCGGTTGAACATCCTCAGCTATTGGTTCTTCCTGTTCGGCAGCCTGATCACGGTCTCCGGCTTCCTCACCCCCGAGGGCGCCGCCGACTTCGGCTGGACCGCCTACGCACCCCTGTCCAACGCGATCCACTCACCGGGCATCGGGGGAGACCTGTGGACCATGGGGCTGTGGCTGGCCGGGCTGGGCACCATCCTCGGCGCGGTCAACTTCATCACCACGATCATCTGCATGCGCGCACCGGGCATGACCATGTTCCGGATGCCGATCTTCTGCTGGAACACACTGGTGACCAGCCTGCTGGTCCTGATCGCCTTTCCGGTCCTCGCCGGAGCGCTGCTCTCGCTCGAGGCCGACCGCAAGCTCGGGGCGCACGTGTTCGACGCGGTGCACGGCGGACCTGTTCTCTGGCAGCACCTGTTCTGGTTCTTCGGCCACCCCGAGGTCTACATCATCGCGTTGCCGTTCTTCGGGATCATCACCGAGATCATCCCGGTGTTCAGCCGCAAGCCGACGTTCGGCTACGTCGGGCTGGTCGGAGCCACCCTCGGCATCGCGGTGCTCTCGGTGGCCGTCTGGGCCCACCACATGTTCGTGACCGGCGCCGTGTCGCTGCCGTTCTTCTCCGGCATGACATTCCTGATCGCGGTGCCGACCGGGGTGAAGTTCTTCAACTGGATAGGCACGATGTGGGGGGGATCTGTGTCCCTGGACACCCCCATGCTCTGGGTCCTCGGCTTCCTGACCACCTTCTTGTTCGGTGGCCTCACCGGCGTGATCCTGGCCAGCCCGCCGCTGGACTTCCACGTGTCCGACTCCTACTTCGTGGTTGCACACTTCCACTACGTGGTGTTCGGCACGGTGGTGTTCGCGATGTTCGCGGGCTTCTACTACTGGTGGCCGAAGATGACCGGCAGAATGCTCGACGAGCGGCTGGGCAAGATCCACTTCTGGATCCTGTTCATCGGCTTCCACACCACGTTCCTGGTGCAGCACTGGCTGGGCGTGGAGGGCATGCCGCGGCGGTACGCCGACTACTCCGCCTCCGACGGGTTCACCACGCTGAACCAGGTCTCGACGATCGGTGCGTTCCTGCTGGCGCTGTCGATGGTCCCGTTCTTCATGAACCTCTACAAGACCTCCCGGGCGCCGAAGGTCACCGTGGACGACCCGT
>JBOHDO010000101.1:0-6472 GCA_050699415.1 Marmoricola sp. | reverse complement strand
GGAGGCCGATCGCCGACGCGAAGTTCGCGTAGGTGACGGCGCTGTCGGGAGCGAAGATGATGACCGCCCCGGTCGCGATGACAGACAGGACGCCGATGCTGATGAGCATCCAGAATCCCGAGCGGGTGTTGAACATCTTGCGCAGCTCGACCTTGACGAGTCGGGTGGCCGGGATGGGACGGGCGGTCCGGCGGACCGGGGCGGTCTCCGTGGGGGTGGCCGGAGGGGTGATCGTGGCGGTCATGCCGCAACTCCTTCGCGTTGGGTGTCGGCAGTGAGCGACAGGAACATGTCTTCGAGCCCGGCGCCCTCGGCGGACCGGAGCTCGGTGAGGGCGATGCCGGCGGTCAGGGCCACGGCCCCGACCAGAGCGGGGTCGGCATCGGAGCGGACCGAGCCATCCCCTGCGAGCGTGCTTAGGATCCCGGCCTGCTCGAGTGCGTGAGCGAGGTCGCGCGGTGACGTCGAGCGGGCGAGCGTCCCCGCTGCGGCCAGCAGCTCTTCCTTGCTGCCGGCCGCGACGATCTTTCCGTTCCCGATCACGACCAGGTCATCAGCAATGACCTCGATCTCGTGGAGCAGGTGTGAGGACAACAGCACGGTGCCGCCCTGGCTGGCGAAGCCCGTAAGCAGGTCGCGCATCCACCGGATCCCCGCGGGGTCGAGCCCGTTGGCGGGCTCGTCGAGGATCAGCACCTTGGGGTCTCCGAGGAGTGCGGTGGCGATGCCGAGGCGTTGACGCATCCCGAGGGAGTAGTTCCGCACCCGGCGCCTGGCCTCGGTGGGGGTCAGACTGACGAGCTCGATCATCTCCTCGACCCGGGTGCGGGGCAGACCCATGGTGTCGGCGGCGATCGTGAGGATCTCGCGTCCGGTGCGACCGGCGTGCTGGGCGGAGGCGTCCAGGAGGACGCCCACCTCGAGGCCGGGGTTGGGCAGATCGGCGAACCGTTCTCCGTTGATGGTCGCGGCCCCGGACGTTGGGACGGTCAGACCCACCATGACGCGCATCGTGGTGGACTTGCCGGCGCCGTTCGGGCCGAGGAAGCCGGTGACGCGACCGGGCAGGGCGGTGAAGGAGACGTTGTCGACGGCGGCGACTCCGGCGTACCTCCGGGTCAGTGACTCAACAGTGATCATGTGACAACCCTCGCCCCGGCGCTGCCAGAGCACATCGGCATACAGGCCGGACCCACCTCCGCCGTCGGGAGGAGCGGGGTCTCGTTCTTTCGGTCGGTCCCCGACGCCTCGGCTGTCCCTAGGCTGGGCGCGTGATCACCAACGCCCTGCGCTCGCTGTGGGCAGAGCCCCGCGCAGCCACGGACGTTCCCGAACGGCTGTCGCGCGACTGGGTGCTGGTCGGCGCGTTGATGATGACGGCGCTGCTCGAGGGAGTCTTCCGGGACGACGTCGCCTGGCGGCCGTTCGCGACGACCGTGGCGGTCGGACTCGCGCCGGTGCTGCTCTGGCGGCGTACCCACCCGTTGGCCTGCGTCGTGGTGGGCTTCGGCACCGCGATGGCGTTGGGACTGGCGAGCCAGCTGGCCGGGATCCCGGGCGTGGGCCTCACCACGATGATCTACGTCTTGGTGCTCGTCTACGCGCTGGTCCGCTGGGGCTCAGGGCGTCAGATCGTGATCGGGCTGGCGGTGGTGCTGGTCGCTGCGGTATTCAGCATTGCGACCGACTACACCGGGCCGGCCGAGCTCTTCGGCGGGTTGGCCGTCCTGGCGGCGGCGGCGGCAGGGGGAGCGGCGTTCCGCTACCGCGCAGAGAGTCGTCGCCGGGCGCTCGACCAGGTCCGCAGCCAGGAGCGGGTCGGCCTCGCGCGCGAGCTGCACGACATCGTCGCCCACCACGTCTCGGCGATCGCGGTGCAGGCGCAGGCAGGCCGAGCGATGGCCGGGCAGCGACCGGAGGCGGCACTCGAGGCGCTGGCGGTCATCGAAGGGGAAGCATCGCGGACACTGGCGGAAATGCGGGCGATGGTCCGGGTGCTACGCGAAGGAGCGCCGGCGCAGTACACCCCCCAGCCCGGCGTCGCCGACCTGGCGTCGCTCGCCCGCCGCGACCCGGTCCTGGTCGTCGACGTGGAGTTGCCACAGGAACTGGACGAACTTCCGCTCCAGGTCGACGCGGCGGTCTACCGGCTGGCGCAAGAGGCGCTGACGAACGCCCTGCGGCACGCCCGCAACGCCTCGCGCGTGGAGATCCGGGTCGTCGAAGGTGGAGGAAGGCTGCGGCTACGCGTGACCGACGACGGACAGATCGACCCGGCGCGGCCGGCGACCCACGGCTTCGGCCTGCTGGGGATGACCGAGCGCGTACAGCTGCTCGGCGGCACGCTACATGCCGGGCCGGCGCCCGAGGGCGGGTGGACGGTCGAGGCCGAGCTGCCGACGGAGGTACGCCGATGACGGTGCGCGTGCTGGTGGCCGACGACCAGGACCTGGTGCGTACCGGCCTGTCCATGATCCTTGGCGCACAGCCCGACATCGAGGTCGTCGGTCAGGCCGCCGACGGCCACGCCGCGGTCGGGCTGGCGCGTAGGCTCCACCCCGACGTGTGCCTGGTCGACATCCGGATGCCCGGGCTCGACGGCATCGAGGTGACCGAGCTCCTCGCCGGGCGGGGGGTCCCGGACCCGATGGCGGTGGTGGTGATCACAACCTTCGATCTGGACGAGTACGTCCACGGCGCGCTCCGGGCCGGCGCCCGAGGCTTCCTGCTCAAGGACGCCGGGCCGGAGCTGCTCGTCCAGGCCGTGCATGCCGCCGCCGCCGGCGATGCCCTGATCGCGCCGAACATCACCCGACGGCTGCTGTCCACCTTGGCCGCCAGGGAACCCTCGAAACGACGTACCCAACCGCTCCAGCCGCTCACCGACCGCGAGGAGGAGGTGCTGGCGCTGGTCGCCCGCGGCCGCACGAACGCCGAGATCGCCGCCGACCTCTTCATCGGCCTGACGACCGCCAAGACCCACGTCGCGAGCCTGCTGACCAAGATCGGCGCCCGCAACAGGGTCGAAATCGTGATGTGGGCCTACGACACCGGCCGGGTGGGGGACTGAAGCGGCGTGGTCGATGAACTCGGTGCCTTGTCCCAACGCCCCGTTTCCGTGATCACGTCCCCCACCACGGCACCCCGTAGGAGAGGACCTTGACGATGGGAAGACAGCGTTGGGAGTTCACTCCTGAGTACGTGACGAGGTCGGGTGTCGGCGAAGCCGAGACTGACCCTCGAACCTTGCGATCGCGTCGCGACGGTGAGTCGACGTTGCAAGAGCCTGGGTCTGCGCCCTAGCAGAGTTGGACAGGACGTTGCCAAGGTTCGTGGTGCGCGATAAGGCGTGCGGGCTCAGCATCACGGGTCGGCGACGCCTTCACACATGCCGCCGCCACCAATGTCGGACGTCACTGTCGTCGTGGCCGACGCCTACCCGAACTTCTCCATGGCCGTGGCGGACACCTGAACCACGCTCCTGAACATCGACATCACCTGGGAAACGGCGAAGGAACAGCCTATGCGTGCTTACGGGTCGTCCGTTCTCTCCCGGCTTGCGTCGTCGTTCGGGCGCCAAGGTCAGGTTCCAGGTTTGAAGGAAGCTTCTAAGAGATCCCGCGGATAGGTCATGGTCTGCGGGATGGTCGCTTGTCCCAGCGGTGGGTGATCCATGCCTCGCCGAGTAGCCGACGGGTGATGATGACGGCGTTGGCGAAGGCAATGAAGGCGTCGATCACTCTGGCACGGCGTTCGGTGCAGATCGCGAGCTTCTTGAAACCGCGGTTGTGCCAGGAGTTGGTGCGTTCGACGACCCAGCGGGCTCCGGCCTGAAGCGGGAAGCCCTTCACGCTGATGACTCCGCGACAACCCAGTTCGCCGAGCAGGTCACGGGTCTTCCTCGAGTCGTAGCCGGCGTCCAGGTGCACCGTGATCTGCTCGGGCAAGCCGACCCCGAAGCGGTGCTCGAACCGGGCCAGCTTCTCCAGGGTGGGGCGTAGGAACGGGGAGTCATGACGGTTCGCGGGTGCGATCACACAGCCCAGCGGAATCCCGGCCCCGTCTGTGAGCAGTGAGCGTTTGGTTCCCTGCTTTCCCCTGTCTACCGGGGACTTCCCGGCCATCTCGCCGCCACAGGGTGCCTTGACGATGCACCCGTCGACAGTGAGATTCTCCAGCTCCAGGCCGACGATCTGGTCGTAGGCTTCCAAGCAGATCTGCTCCAGCGCATCGAAGACTCCGGTCGCGATCCACTCATCGCGACGACTCCGCAGCGTGGTTGCCGAACACGTCGAGTCCGCAATCCGTTCATAGGCCACGCCGAGCACCAGAACCTGAATCAGCTTGTCGAAGACCACCCGGTCGCAGATCCGTGGCCGATGACAGCCAAGCGGGTGCGCGTCGACATGGTCGGGCAACAGCGCGGCGAACTGGTCCCAGATCGGCTCGATGACAGAAGATGGCAGAGCAGGCACAGGCACCTCGTGGGGAAGAACGAGACTTGACACCTCCTTCCTCTACCGGTGCTTGTGCCTGCATCACGTCACCGACGCGCACCTATCCGCGGAACCTCTAACTCGCTGACAATTGCCTGCTCGGGAGGGGGTATCAGCCCACAGGACGAGAAACAGATCGTTCCTTCGGCCGAACGAGCACGACCTTCAAGCCGATCCGCCAGTCGTCGAAGTCAGCAATCGTGGAGTCACTGGTCATCCGACCGCAACGAAGGAGTAAGAGATGAGATCACCGCGGAACACCCCCACCGCGCTGGAGTCCCTGCGCGGGCCGTGAGCGCGGAAGCGGCAACGACGGGGCCCACCCCGGCCCGAGCGCTCCGAGAGCGGGTGGTCGGCGCTACGGCAATCGCGTTGGCAGCGTCGCTGGTGATCGAGAACATGGTGGTCCTGGCGGGAGCGCCAACCTACGGGTCCCCGATCAAGGAGGTGCTGGCCTTCCATGCGGAGCACCCGGGCGCGGTCGCGATCGCGGTCGGCATGGAAGCGCTGAACGTGCCGCTGCTGCTCGGGTTCCTGACCGGTCTCCACGGGCTCACCGGGCGCCGCGGGGGCGGCGCGGGCGCGGACTGGTCGCGCCTCGCGGTGGCCGCGGGCGCCTGTTACTCCGCGGTCGTAATGACTTACGCCGTTTTGTGGGACGGTGTCGTACTGGCCGCCGGCAAGCTCACCGAGCCGAGCCCGGCGTTCGAGCTCGCCTGGCACATGCACGCGGCAGCGTTCGCGCTATCGCTGCCGGCACTCGGCACCACATTGATCGGCGCTGCACTGGCGACACACGCGAGAAGGCTGACGCCCCGGTGGCAATTGCTGCTCGGCGTGGCCGGGGGAGGCCTGCTGCTCGCGGCCGGGGCGGCCAGTCTCGCGATCGCGGACGGCTCGGCGTTCCTGTTCGTGGGGGTACCCGGCTACTTCGCCTGGATCGTATGGGTACTTGCCACCGGCATACGGCTGGTGCGCGCTCGAACAGCTGACCGTCCTGATGGCGCATTGACCTCCGACGAAGAATGAGGGGAACCGACATTAAGGAAGCCGCGATCGCCACAGCGGTTGTGGCGTTCGCCGTCCGTGCGCCGGGGGGTCAATCGCCGATGCTGCGCTCGGGGCTGAGGGAGCGGTGGTGGGCGTCGTCTCGGTAGCAGAGGCGGGCTTAGTCGCCCTGCTGGGCGGCAAGGCCGTCAAGCGCTCGCCTTGAGGCCGCCGCTCGGGCGCAGTCGGTCGTCATCGATATCCGCGGGACCTCGGTTGCCGCGGTGTGGCTGATGGTCAGGTTGCTTGTCTGGAGCGCTCGTTTGCAGTTGCCGTCAGCGGATCCTCTTCCGCGAACGAGTTCGCGCGAGCGACCCTTTCACGTCTATCTGCTGCGCGCCTTCGCGAGCGACAGCTGTACGGGAAGGGCAGGCTCTTTCGGACGCGCTCTAGCCAGCCGGGCGGCGAGATTGCCTCGCCTGACCGATCACGACGGCGGAGGTGATAGCGACTGAGCGTCAATACCGCCTCCAGAAGGCTGGGTCTCTACTAGTCGAAAACCCCCTCGGAAACGAGCCAAACAGGGCCCACGCTCGCACGACCAAGCAACGACTGGCCTCCTGCTCAGCGTCAAGGGGTCGCGGGGTCGAATCTGCTGACACCTTTCAGGAGGAGTTGGGCGCGGGCCCTGCGTCGGAGTGCGCGTCGAGCCGCTCATTCCTCGCGGGTGGCGAACATAAGGGTCGCCCCCGCCCGAGACCCGTTGGTCTGCATCACCCCTAAGACCCGAGTTGGTTCGGCTGCAGCGTCGCCTGTCAGTCAGTCCGCTTGATCTTCCTCGCTCGATGAGGCGTCGCCAGTGCGCTTGGACCCTCTGCTCCGGATGCGGTTGAGGGCATCGAGGTTCTTGGCGTCGGCGTCGGGGAGTGCGTGGAGGTATTTCTGGGTGGTGGTGATCTGGGCGTGGCCCATGCGGTCCATGACGGATT
>JBOHDO010000100.1:0-24454 GCA_050699415.1 Marmoricola sp. | reverse complement strand
CGCCCTCGAGGGCGCCGGCTTCGGGGGATCCTTGGGTGCGTCCATGGTGGTGGTGCCGTCGGAGTCGGGGGTGTCGTCCTCGGACGGCGTCGGGGCGGCCTCGTCGCTGCTCTCGGCAGCATGGGCGGGGCGCTCCGAGCTCACGCGCGGGAGGACCTGGGTGGGCTCCTCCTCGGAGCTCGTGGTGTCGTCGTCCTCGAAGATGGAAAGGCGCTGCTCGTCGCTCATGGCCCCCATGATCGCCCATGGGTGGTGGGCTTGGGTGAACGGCACGCAGAAACTCCGCAGTCGGTGGCCGCTGCCGCCTGCGCCCGCCCCCGCCGGGGTGCCTCAGGCTCAGACCCCGCGGAACCGGTTGATCGCGTCGAGGTGGTGCGCCCGCATCTGCTGGTCGCGCACGCCCAGGCCCTCCTCGGGGGCCAGGCACAGCACCCCGACCTTGCCCTGGTGGGTGTTGAGGTGCACGTCCAGCGTGGCCTGTCCCACCTCGTCCAGCGGGTAGACCCGGGAGAGGGTGGGGTGGATCATGCCCTTGGCGATCAGCCGGTTGGCCTCCCACGACTCGCGGTAGTTGGCGAAGTGGGAGCTGATGATCCGCTTGAGGTTCATCCACAGGTAGCGGTTGTCGAACTCGTGCATGTAGCCCGAGGTCGAGGCGCAGGTGGTGATCGTGCCCCCCTTGCGGGTCACGAAGACGCTGGCCCCGAAGGTCTCGCGGCCGGGGTGCTCGAAGACGATGTCGATGTCCTCGCCGCCGGTGAGCTCGCGGATCTTCTTGCCGAACCGCTTCCACTCCCGGGGGTCCTGCTGGGTGTCTTCGTCGTTCCAGAACCGGTAGCCCTCCTCGCGCCGGTTGATGATGAGCTCGGCGCCCATCTTGCGGCACAGCTCGGCCTTCTCCTCCGAGGAGACCACGCAGACCGGGGTGGCGCCCCCGTTCAGCGCGTACTGGGTCGCGAAGCCGCCGAGGCCGCCGGAGGCCCCCCAGATGAGCACGTTGTCGCCCTGCTTCATGTCGCCGCCGTTGCGGCTGACCAGCTGGCGGTACGCCGTGCAGTTGACCAGGCCGGGGGAGGCGGCCTCCTCCCAGGTCAGGTGCTCGGGCTTCGGCATCAGCTGGTTGGCCTTCACCAGGGCGACGTCGGCCAGCCCGCCGAAGTTGGTCTCGAAGCCCCAGATCCGCTGCTCGGGGTCGAGCATGGTGTCGTTGTGGCCGTCGGGGTGCTCGAGCTCGACCGACAGGCAGTGCGCCACGACCCGGTCGCCGGGCTTCCAGCTGTGCACGCCGACCCCGGTGTCGAGCACCACGCCGGCCAGGTCCGAGCCGACGACGTGGTAGGGCAGGTCGTGCCGCCTGGCCAGCGGCGAGGTCTTGCCGTAGCGCTCGAGGAAGCCGAACGTCGGCATCGGCTCGAAGATGGAGGTCCAGACCGTGTTGTAGTTGATCGCGCTGGCCATCACCGCGACCAGCGCCTCGCCGGGCCCGAGCTCGGGCACCGGCACCTCGTCGACGTGCAGCGACTTGCGCGGGTCCTTCTCCTTGCTGGTCTGCCCCTCGAAGAGGTCGGTCTCGTCCTTCTTCACGAAGGCGGCGCGATAGGACTCGGGGACCTCGAGGGCGGCGAAGTCCTCGGCCGAGGTGTCGTCGGCCGAGATGGCGTCGAGGATCTGCTGCACGTCGTCTCCTGGTCGTTGCGTTGCGGGGAGTCGTGGCGTTCAAGGTACCGGCGGGTAACCATGGTTGCAGCACGCTGTGACCTACCTAGCACGCGCGGCACCAGCATGCCCGTTCCCGGGACCGGCCGTCGGCGGTGGCCACATGCCGGGCCGGCCCGTCAGGAGATGGGTGTCCGGTGGCCGGCGTCAGCCGGCCGGCTGGACCAGCTCGACCAGCACCCCGCCGGCGTCCCGGGGGTGCACGAAGTTGACCCGGCTGTCCGCCGTCCCGTGCCGGGGCTCGTCGTACAGCAGCCGGAGCCCGCGCTCGCGCAGCACCGCGCTGACCTGCTCGATGTCGGTGACCCGGTAGGCCAGCTGCTGCATCCCGGGGCCGTTGCGGTCGAGGAACGCAGCGATCGTGGAGCTCGCGTCCAGCGGCGCGAGCAGCTGGATGCACGTGCCGTTGGGGTCGGCGTCACCGCCCACGCTCATCATCGCCTCGCGGACGCCCTGCTCCTCGTTGGTCTCCTCGTGGGCGAGCGTCATGCCGAAGGCCTCGCGGTACAGCTGCTTGGCCTGCTCCAGGTCCGGGACCGCGACGCCGACATGGTCGATGCAGGTGAACAGGTGCCCGGGCAGGTCCAGCGGTGCGCTCGTCGGGGGAGACTCCATGCCGCCATCCTCGCCCACCCCCGACGGTGCCCTCAACGCGATGTGACCGGGGCGACAGCGGCCGGACCCCCCTGCTGGAAACCGCGCCCGCTGGGTAGTGTCGAGACATTCCCAGACCTCAGGAGGCAGCAGATGTCCAGATCCGTCATCGTCGCCGGTGCGCGCACCCCGATCGGCCGACTGCTCGGCGGGCTGAAGTCACAGTCGGCGGCCGACCTCGGCGGGGTCGCGATCAAGGGCGCGCTCGAGAAGGCCGGAGTCTCCGGCGACAAGGTCGACTACGTGATCATGGGCCACGTCATCCAGGCCGGGGCCGGCCAGATCACCGCACGGCAGGCGGCCGTCAAGGGCGGCATCGGCATGGACGTGCCGTCGATCACGATCAACAAGGTCTGCCTGTCCGGCATGAACGCGATCGCGATGGCTGACCAGCTGATCCGGGCCGGCGAGCACGAGATCGTGCTCGCGGGGGGCATGGAGTCGATGACCCAGGCGCCCCACCTGCTGCCGAAGTCCCGCGAGGGCATCAAGTACGGCGACACCCCGCTGGTGGACTCGATGGCCTACGACGCGCTCTACGACCAGTTCACCGACCAGGCGATGGGTGCGCTCACCGAGCAGTGCAACGCCGCTGCCCAGAAGCTCACCCGCGAGGAGCAGGACGCGTTCTCCGCCCGCAGCCACCAGCGTGCCGCCGAGGCCTGGAAGAACGGCGTCTTCGACGACGAGGTCGTCCCCGTCGAGATCCCGCAGCGCAAGGGCGACCCGGTCGTGGTCAGCCAGGACGAGGGGATCCGGGGAGAGACCACCGCCGAGTCCCTCGGCGGGCTGCGACCGGCGTTCAGCAAGGACGGCACGATCACGGCCGCCTCCTCCTCGCAGATCTCCGACGGCGCCTGCGCCGTGGTGGTGATGAGCAAGGACAAGGCCGAAGAGCTCGGCCTGCCGTGGCTGGCCGAGCTCGGCGCATCGGGCCAGGTCGCGGGTCCCGACTCCACGCTGCAGCTGCAGCCGGCCAACGCCACCATGAAGGCGCTCGGCAAGGAGGGCCTGTCCGTCGAGGACGTCGACCTCTTCGAGTTCAACGAGGCCTTCGCCGCCGTCGGCATCGCGTCGGCGCGTGAGCTCGGCATCTCCGAGGACAAGGTGAACGTCAACGGCGGCGCGATCGCGCTGGGCCACCCGGTCGGCATGTCCGGTGCCCGGATCACGCTGCACCTCGCCCTGGAGCTGAAGCGGCGCGGCGGCGGGGTCGGCGTGGCGGCGCTGTGCGGCGGCGGTGGCCAGGGCGACGCCCTGGTGGTCCACGTACCGAAGCCCTGAGGTTGTCGGTGGATCGCGGGCCCGCGACGGTCGCGGGCGCCCGGCGACACCGTGCGGCCGACGTGCCCGGCCTGGTCGAGCGGGCCCGGTCCGGCGACGCCCGTGCGGTCGCGCGGCTGATCTCGCTGGTCGAGGACGCCTCGCCGCTGCTGCGGGAGGTGATGGCCGCCCTGGCGCCGTACGCCGGTCAGGCGCACATCGTCGGGATCACCGGCGCGCCCGGGGTGGGCAAGTCCACCTCGACCAGCGCGTTGGTGACCGCGCTGCGGCAGCAGGACAAGCGGGTCGGCGTGCTGGCCGTCGACCCGTCGTCGCCGTTCTCCGGCGGCGCGCTGCTCGGTGACCGGGTCCGGATGCAGGACCACGCCCTCGACAGGGGCGTCTACATCCGTTCGATGGCCTCGCGGGGTCATCTGGGTGGGCTGAGCTGGGCCACCCCGCAGGCGCTGAGGGTGCTCGACGCCGCCGGCTGCGACGCGATCCTGGTCGAGACCGTCGGCGTGGGGCAGAGCGAGGTCGACATCGCCTCACTCGCCGACACCACGGTGGTGCTGCTCGCCCCCGGCATGGGGGACGGCATCCAGGCCGCCAAGGCGGGCATCCTCGAGATCGGCGACCTCTACGTGGTCAACAAGGCCGACCGGGACGGCGCGAACGCCCTGCGACGGGAGCTGCGCTCGATGCTGGGCCTGGCCGACCGGTCCGAGCACGCCTGGAAGCCCGACATCGTGCAGACCGTCGCCAACACGGGCGAGGGCGTGGACACGGTGGTGGCGGCGCTGGACCGGCACCGGGCCTGGCTGGCCGAGTCGGGCGAGCTGCAGGCTCGGCGCACCCACCGCGCGCGGGACGAGATCGAGGCGATCGCGCTGACCTCGCTGCGGGAGCAGTGGCGCAGCTTCCACGAGCGCACCGAGCTCGACGTGCTCGCCGAGAAGGTGGTGGCCGGCGACACGGACCCGTACGCCGCCGCGGACGAGCTGCTCGCGGAGACCGCGACGGACTAGCCAGGCGTCTCTGGCGTATGCACGGACCTGTTGCGACGGCAGTGCCGATCCGCGCGACCTCTGAGACAGCCTGGATCCAGGCTGGGCCACCGGCGCGCCTGACCGGCAACCGGGCCCGCGCGAACTAGCATCAAGGCCCGAAAACCGACCCGCAGGGTCGGCCGATCTTCTTGGGGGTCACGGATGGACAAGGCACTGGACGCACGCAAGCTGGTGGCCGAGCTGTTGGGAACCGGGATCCTGGTCTTCTTCGGGGCCGGTGCCGCGCTGCTGAGCTTCGGCTTCGGCGTGACCGGGTCGAGCGCCGCCGCGGGAACCGCCCTGACGGGCATCATCTTCGGCCTGGTGCTGCTCGCCCTGGTCTACGCGATCGGGGACATCTCCGGCTGCCACGTCAACCCCGCGGTCACGCTCGCGTTCGTCGCCTCGCGGCGGATGGGCATCGTGGAGGCGGTCGGGTACTGGGTCGCCCAGGTGGTCGGCGGCATCATCGGTGCGCTGGTGCTATGGGGCGTGGCCAGCCTCGCGCCGACGTACAAGTCCGGCATGGGGCTCGGCGCGGACGGCTACGGTGCGCTGTCGATGGTGAAGCTGGGCGCCGGCGGGGCGTTCCTGCTCGAGGTCGTGCTGACCTTCCTGTTCGTCCTGGTCGTGCTCGCGGTCACCCGGAACGCGAAGAACGCGCTGATCGCGGGGATCCCGATCGGCTGGGCGCTGGGGCTGGTCAACCTCATGGGCATCCCGTTCGACGGTACGTCGGTCAACCCCGCGCGCAGCATCGGGCCGGCCCTGTTCTCCGGGACCGACGCGATGTCCCAGCTGTGGCTGTTCATCATCGCCCCGCTCGTCGGCGGTGTGATCGCGGCGCTGGCCTACCGGTTCTTCTACGGCCACGAGGGCGAGGCCACCGCCGAGGCGACGGTCGGCGCCGCGGAGCAGCCCGACATCGCCGGCTGAGCCCGCGCCATGTCACGGCGCCAACCATGCGGCGCCGCGGCAGGGCGCCGCGCGCCTTTCGCCGTCGGGAGCCCGAATCTGTTAGAAAAGTGACGAGTCTGTTCTCCACCGACGGGAGTCGACGATGACCGGCGCAGTACGCAAGGGCGTGGTGCTGATCGTCGTGATCTTCCTGCTCTTCTACCTGTTCACCGACCCCAACGGGCTCGCGGCATTCGCCCGCGACGGCTCCTCGGCCCTGTGGCACGGCCTGCGTCAGCTGTTCTCGGCACTGATCTCCTTCCTCGACGCGCTGTTCGGCAAGTAGCGGTCGAGCCATGGGGATCCGAGCCGCCCTGACCGATCCCGACATCGGCCGGCACCTGCTGCGCGAGGAGGGCGAGGTCATCGTCGACGAGGTGCGCAAGCACTGGGTCGTCTACGTCGTACCGATGCTGATCACCCTGGCCGGGGTGCTGGTCTTCTGGCTCTTCCTGATCACCCCGGTGCAGTTCGCCTGGGTGCCGCTGGTGGCCGCCGTGGTGCTGCTGGTGTGGGCCGCGGCGAAGGCGTTGTCGGCGCGCGTGGACCGGTTCGTGGTCACCAACATGCGGGTCTTCCGGGTCAGGGGTGTCTTCGTCCGTTCGCTCGCCACCATGCCGCTCACCCGGATCCTCGACATCACCGTGATCAAGCCGCTGGCCGGCCGGGCCCTCGGGTACGGCCACTTCACCTTCGAGTCCGCAGGCGAGCACGGCATGCGCGTGATCAGGTTCGTGCCTCGCCCCGACGAGCGGGACCTGACCATCCAGCGGGTGGTGCAGCGCTCCGGCCTGCGCGGCCCCCGCGTGGTCAACTAGCGTCTGTGCCCGTGCTCCCGTTCGACCCGATCGACGAGGCTGGCCGCAACTGGTCCGCACGCTGGCCCGGTGTCCCCCAGATGCACGCCGTCACCTCGCTGATGCGGGTGCAGCAGATCCTGCTGGGCAGGCTGGACGCGCTGCTCAAGCCGTACGGGCTCACCTTCGCCCGGTACGAGGCCCTGGTGCTGCTGACCTTCTCCTCGCGCGGGTCGCTGCCGCTCGGCAAGATGGGGGAGCGGCTGCAGGTGCACCCGACCTCGGTGACCTCGATCGTGGACCGGCTCGAGGCCGCCGGCCTCGTGGTACGCCGGCCGCACCCCGAGGATGGGCGCGCAGTGCTGGCCGAGATCACCCCGACCGGCCGCGACCTGGTCGAGCGCGCCACGCATGAGCTCGTCGGCGCCGACTTCGGGCTGGAGTCGATGGACGACGACCACCTGCGGCAGCTCTCGGAGCTGCTGCGGCCGGTGAGGCGCGCTGCGGGCGACTTCTGACCTCCCGGGCTGAGCCTGCCCCGCAAGCCCCGGCCTGCTCCGGGCAACGTGACCCGGAGCACATCGGTGCCCCCCTTGTCCGGCCCCGAGAACCATGCTTAGGCTTGCCTAACCATGTCGCTGCTCAACGCCCACCTCGACGATCGCACGGTCACCGCCGCCCACGTGGACGGCGTCGTACCCACCACGCTCGCCGAGCTGGGGGTCGGCGAGGAGGGCGTGGTCGCCGGCTTCGACGACGGGCTGGACCCGGCCATGGTCCGCCGGTTCTTCGACCTCGGCTTCGCGGTGGGGGCCCCGGTGCGTGTCGTCCGCCGGGCCCCGCTGCGTGACCCGGTCGTGTTCGCGGTCGCGGACTACGAGATCGCGCTGCGCGGCCGGCAGGCTGCGGCCATCCGGATCCGGCGCGAGCGGTGAGCGCCGCCGACCACTGCGGCGCCCCGACGGCACCCCTCGGAGGCGTGGCCACCGAGGAGCGCACCCTGCGGCTGGCCCTGCTCGGCAGCCCCAACTCCGGCAAGACCACGCTGTTCAACGCGCTCACGGGCATGCGCGCCAAGACTGGCAACTACCCGGGCGTGACGGTGGCCCGCTACGAGGGCCTGGCGCACACCCCGGACGGCCGCCAGGTCGTCGTCGAGGACCTCCCCGGCACCTACAGCCTCGACCCGATCAGCCCCGACGAGGTGATCGTCACCGAGGTGCTCGACACCGACCGGGACGACCTCGCCACGCCCGACGGCCTGCTGGTCCTGCTCGACGCGACCACGCTGCGGCGCTCGCTCGGCCTGCTCGCACAGGCGCTGCGCACCGAGATCCCCGTGACGGTGGTGCTCACCTTCCGCGACGAGCTGGCACGACGGCAGGGCTCGCTCGACGTCGCCGCGCTCGAGCGGGCGCTCGGGGTGTCGGTCGTGCCCGTGGTCGCCGGCGCCCGGCACGAGCTCGGCGCGCTGCACGGCCGGTTCGACGACCCCGGTGCCTGGCCGGCCCCGGTGGTGCTGCCGCCGACAGCGCCCGACGAGGTGGTCGGCTGGGTCGACTCGGTGCTCGCGTCGGCGTCGTACGCCGTGCCGGAGTCCGACCGCCGTACGGCGCGGATCGACGCCGTGCTGCTCCACCCGGTCTGGGGCACGCTGGTCTTCTTCGCGACGATGTTCGCGTTCTTCCAGGTGATCTTCACCGTGGCCGCCCCGCTGCAGGGCTACGTGGAGTCGTTCTTCGGCTGGCTCTCGGGCCTGGTCGACAGCTACGTGCACGTGTCGTGGCTGGCGGGGTTCCTCGGTGACGCGCTCATCGGCGGCGTCGGCAGCGTGCTGGTGTTCCTGCCGCAGATCGCGCTGCTGTTCGTGCTGATCTCACTGATGGAGGCAAGCGGCTACCTCTCCCGCGCAGCCTTCCTGATGGACCGGGTGATGGCGCGCGCGGGACTGGAGGGCCGGGCCTTCGTGGCGCTGCTGTCGTCGATGGCGTGCGCGATCCCGGGGATCATGGCGACGAGGTCGCTGCCGTCGGCACGCGATCGGCTGGCCACCATGATGGGCGCGCCGCTGATGACCTGCTCGGCACGACTGCCGGTGTACGTGCTGCTGGTCGGGCTGCTGGTCTCGCCGGGCCAGCGGTTCGGCGTCGTCGGCGCCCAGGGTGCGCTGATGTTCGCGCTCTACCTCTTCGGCGCGGTCTCGTCGATGCTCACCGCATGGCTGTTCAAGCGCCTGGTCAGCCGGGGCGGCCCGATGATGCCGTTCTACATGGAGATGCCTAGCTACCGACTGCCCAAGCCGCGCTTCGTCGCGGTGTCGGTGTACGACGCCGGCAAGGGCTTCCTGCGCAAGGTCGGCCGGATCATCGTGCTCGCGACCGTCGTGCTCTGGCTGCTGCTTCACCTCCCGGTGGCGGGGCCCGCCCAGATGGGTGCCGCCGGCGTCGACCCGCACGACCAGACGGCTCGGTCGGCGTACGTGCTCGACCACAGCTACGGCGCCACGATGGGACGTGCCGTCGAGCCGGTCTTCTCGCCGCTGGGCTTCGACTGGCGGATCAACGTCGGCGTGCTGGCCTCGCTGTCGGCCCGCGAGGTGTTCGTGGCCACGCTGGGGCAGGTGGCGGCCGCCGAGAACCCGGACCACCCGACCCACACGCTGCGCCAGATGCGGTGGGAGTCCGGTCCGCGCGAGGGTGAGCTGCTGTTCACCCCGGCGACCATCGCGGCCCTGATGGCGTTCTTCCTCTATGCGCTGCAGTGCACCTCCACGATCGGGGTGATGCGGCGCGAGACCGGCACGTGGAAGTGGCCGGCGATCGCGTTCGGCTACATGTTCTCGCTGGCCTGGGTGATGGCGTTCCTGACCTACCACGTGGTGGGGGCGTTCACATGACCACCGACCGGATGGTCGCCGTCCACCCCGAGTCGGGCCGGGATCCGGCCGAGGTGCGCTGGGTGGCGGGCGCAGCGGCGCTCCGCGACGCCGGGCTCGACTTCGTCGGAGTGGTCCGGGAGCTGCCCGGGGCGCTCGGCCGGCTGCTCGACCGCGGTGCGGTCGAGCAGGTGCGCGTCGAGCCCGACGCCGTGGTGGTGCGGCTTCCCGGCGGGCGCTCGTGGCGGGAGGCCGGCGCGGAGGTCCGGACCGCGCTGCTGGAATCGCTGGGCCGGGGGAGCTCCTGGCAGCCGGTCGCCGCGCGTGACGCCGACACGGTGCTGCGCGCCGCGGTCGAGTCCGTGCTCGCCGGACCGACCGGTGACTACGTCCGCAGCCACGGCGGCCGCATCGAGGTGGTCTCGGCCCACCAGGATGAGGTCCGGGTGCAGCTGCACGGCACCTGCGTCGGCTGTCCGGCTGCCGGGGTCACGCTCGACACCCGGCTCGACGCCGCGGTGCGTGCGCTCTACCCGGGACTGCGCTCGATCTCTGCGACGACCGTGCCGTCGTCCGGGCCGCGGCTGCTGCGCCTGGGTCCTCGCGTCCGGCGCCGTTGACGGTCGGGGCCGGCTGCCTGGGGGGCCGCCATTTTGGGCGATTTAGTTGGACGTCCTAGTATTTCTGCATGAGCACTGCGCGCGAACGCTGGCAGCACCGGTACGCCGAGGCCGAGCAGGGGGGTCGGGTCCGCGACGCCGACTTCACCACGCTGAGCGGCCTCGAGGTCGAGCCGGCGTACGGCACCGACGAGTCGGAATGGCCCGGGGAGTTCCCCTACACCCGTGGCCTGCACGCGACCGGCAACCGCGGCCGCACCTGGACGATTCGGCAGTTCGCCGGCTTCGGCAACGCCGAGCAGACCAACCAGCGCTACAAGATGATCCTGGGCCGCGGCGGTGGCGGGCTCAGCGTCGCCTTCGACATGCCGACGCTGATGGGCCGCGACTCCGACGACCCGAAGGGCCTCGGCGAGGTGGGCCACTGCGGCGTGGCGATCGACTCCGCAGCCGACATGGACGTGCTGTTCCGCGACATCCCGCTGGACCAGGTGACCACCTCGATGACGATCAGCGGACCCGCCGTACCGGTCTTCTGCATGTACCTGGTCGCGGCCGAACGGCAGGGCGCCGACACCGGCGTGCTCAACGGCACCCTGCAGACCGACATCTTCAAGGAGTACATCGCCCAGAAGGAGTGGCTGTTCGGTCCGGAGCCGCACCTGAAGCTGATCGGCGACCTGATGGAGTACTGCGTCGAGAACATCCCGGCGTACAAGCCGCTGTCGGTGTCGGGCTACCACATCCGCGAGGCTGGCTCCACGGCCGCGCAGGAGCTCGCGTTCACCCTCGCGGACGGCTTCGGCTACTGCGAGCTCGGCCTGTCCCGCGGCCTCGACATCGACGTGTTCGGCCCCGGGCTGAGCTTCTTCTTCGACAGCCACGTGGACTTCTTCGAGGAGATCGCGAAGTTCCGGGCCGCCCGCCGGATCTGGGCGAGGTGGATGCGCGACGTCTACGGCGCGAAGACCGAGAAGGCGCAGTGGATGCGGTTCCACACCCAGACCGCAGGGGTCTCGCTGACGGCGCAGCAGCCCTACAACAACGTGGTGCGTACGGCGGTCGAGGCGCTCGCCGGCGTTCTCGGCGGCACCAACTCGCTGCACACCAACGCCCTGGACGAGACTCTGGCGCTGCCCAGCGAGCAGGCCGCGGAGATCGCATTGCGCACCCAGCAGGTGATCGCCGAGGAGACCGGGGTGACCAACGTCGCCGACCCGCTCGGGGGCAGCTGGTACGTCGAGGAGCTCACCGACCGGATGGAGGCCGAGGCCGAGAGGATCTTCGACCAGATCCTGGCGATGGGCGGCTCCGACCTCGTCTCCGCGGACGCCCAGGGCCTGGCCGGCGCCACCCGGGCCGGCGAGAGCCCGGTCACCAGGGGGCTGCTGCGTGGCATCGAGGAGGGCTGGTTCACCTCCGAGATCGCCGAGGCCGCGTTCTGCTACCAGGTCGCGCTGGAGAAGGGTGAGAAGAAGATCGTCGGGGTCAACTGCCACCCCGAGTCCGTGACGTCCGACCTGGAGATCCTGCGGGTCTCCCACGAGGTCGAGACCGAGCAGGTCAAGGTGCTCGAACGGCGCAAGGCGGGTCGCGACGAGGCCGCGGTCGCGGCCGGGATCGAGGCGATGCTCGCCGCGGTACGCGAGGGCGGCAACGCGATCCCCCCCATGCTGGAGGCCTGCCGGGCCGAGGCCACCCTCGGCGAGATCTGCAACGCGCTGCGCGAGGAGTACGGCGAGTACCGCGAACCGGCCCGGTTCTGACCCGTCGCGATCCCGACACGCACCTGGCAGTGTCGTCCCCGGGAGCCCGCGGGGCGCACTCCGGCTGAGCGGTTTGGAATGATGGGCCCATGACTCAGCCGCAGCAGCCGCAGCAGCAGTTCACCCGCCCGGGCGCCGTCGACCTCTCCGGCCTCCAGAAGCAGGCCGGAGCATCCGGCGGTGGTGACGGCGCCTACGCCGTCGAGGCGACCGAGCAGAACCTCCAGGAGCTCATCGAGCAGTCGATGAACGCCCCGGTGCTGCTGGCATTCGAGAGCCCCAGCCGCTCGCCCGAGAGCGTGCAGCTCGCCGACGACCTGCGCACGCTCGCAGACGAGTTCGAGGGCCGCTTCCTGTTCGGCCGGGTCGACATCGACGCCGAGCCGAAGATCGCCGAGGCGCTGCAGATCCAGTCCGTGCCGATGGTCTACCTGGTGGCCCAGGGCCGGCCGATGCCCCTGATCCAGCAGGCCGCGCCGATCGACGACCTGCGCAGCGCGCTCAACCAGGTGCTGGAGCAGCTGGCCACCAGCGGCTTCACCGGGCGCCACCAGCCCCGCACGACCGGTGCCGCGGACACCGAGGCAGCGGAGGAGCAGGTCGACCCCCGCTACGTGCCCGCGCAGGAGGCGCTCGAGCGCGGTGACGTCGACGGCGCCGTCGCGGAGTACCAGAAGCTGGTCGACGCCAACCCCACCGACGGCGAGGCCGCTGCCGGCCTGGCCATGGCCAAGGTGCTGCAGCGCACCCATGGCGTGGACCTCAACCAGGCGCGCCAGGCCGCGGCCGACAGTCCCGGTGACGTCGACGCCCAGACCATGGTGGCCGACCTCGACCTGCTCGGTGGCCACGTCGAGGACGCGTTCAACCGGCTCATCGAGGTGGTCCGGCGTACCGCCGAGGACGAGCGGGACAAGGCCCGGACCCACCTGATCGGGCTGTTCGCCGCCGTCGGCAACGAGGACGCCCGGGTGCAGCGGGCGCGCCGTGACCTCGCCTCGGCGCTGTTCTAGGGCTCCCGCCCGCTCTCGGTGTACGCCGTCCCCGAGCCGGCCAGGCTCGCCAGCGCCGCGTGGACCCGACGAGCGGTGAAGTCCGCGCAGTGCTGCGAGACCTCGTCGAGGGTGTGGAAGTGGGCCGACCGGATCTCGCGCGCCTGCTTCACGATCCGGTCGGTGACCGCGGGCTCGTGCACGCCGCCGTCGAAGACCAGGCACACCGCGTCGTCCCAGCCGCCCCACGGCGGCAGCCAGTCGGTGAGCAGCAGCGGGCCGGGCTCGATCGAGAGGCCCAGCTCCTCCCGCACCTCCCGGGCCGTGGCAGCCCGGGGGGACTCGCCGACCTCGACCACGCCACCGGGCAGGTCGTGGTCGCGCTTGTAGGTGAGCCGGCACAGCAGCACCCGACCGCCGGTGTCGCGCACCAGCAGCTGCCCGATCGCGCGCTTGCGGGGCAGGAACGAGTTGAGCAGCGAGCGGAAGCCCATCGGCTCCTCCACGGGTACGTCGTCGGCCAGCCGGGCGTAGACGACGCGGTCCTGGCCGGCGTCGATGCCGCGTGCCACGCCCTCGCGCATCAGCCCGCTGAAGGTCGCGATCCGGTGGCCGGCGGTGTCCCCGGGGACCACGTGGGTCTCGACCCGCGAGTGCCCCTCCGCGAAGCCGAGGGCGACCACCCGGCGGACCTCCTCGCTGGCCGGGCCGACGCCCTCCTCCTGCAACCGCTCCGTCCACGAGACCCGGACCACCCCGGGCGCGATCGGGTGGAGCTCGGCGGTCATCGGGCTCCCGGGCCGAAGCCAGGCAGGGCACGCTCGGGTGGGGTGGTCACCCGAGCCAGCGTATCCGCGTGCACCGCCTTCGGCTCACCGGACCGCCTCCGGCGGCACCCTCGACGTCCGGCGGCGGGCACCTCACGATCCGGCCGAGGGGTACAGCCAGAGCACGCCCAGTGGCGGCAGCCGCAGCACCGAGGACGCGGGCTGGCCCTGGTGCGGCTCGGGTACGGCGGTGACCGTGCCGAGGTTGCCGACCCCGGAGCCGCCGTACATCTCCGCGTCGGTGTTGACCACCTCCGCCCACTCCCCGGCCCGTGGCAGCCCCACGCGGTAGCCCTCGTGCGCCACGGCCGCGAAGTTGACCAGGCACGCCAACGGCCCTCCGTCGGCCCCCTGCCGGAGGAACGCGATCACGTTGCGGTGGCCGTCGTTCGCGTCGAGCCACGAGAACCCGGATGGGTCGCTGTCCCGCTGCCACAGCGAAGGAGTGCTCCGGTAGACCGTGTTGAGGTCGGTGACCAAACGCAGTAGGCCCCGGTGCTCCGGGTGCTCGAGCAGCCACCAGTCCAGCTCGCGCTGCTCGGCCCACTCCGCCTCCTGGCCGAACTCGCTGCCCATGAACAGCAGCTGCTTGCCCGGGTGGGCCCACATGTAGCCGAGATACGCCCGCAGGTTGGCCAGCTGCTGCCACCGGTCTCCGGGCATCTTCCGCAGCAGCGACCCCTTGCCGTGCACCACCTCGTCGTGGCTGATCGGGAGCACGTAGTTCTCCGAGAACGCGTAGACCAGGCTGAACGTGAGCTCGTCGTGGTGGTGGCTGCGGTGCACCGGGTCGTGCGCGAGGTAGGTGAGGCTGTCGTGCATCCACCCCATGTTCCACTTGAACCCGAAGCCGAGGCCGTCGGCGCCGGTGGGCCTGGTCACCCCTGGCCACGAGGTCGACTCCTCCGCCACCGTGATCGCGCCCGGAACCCGCTTGTAGACGGTCGCGTTCATCTCCTGCAGGAAGTTGACCGCCTCGAGGTTCTCCCGGCCGCCGTAGTAGTTGGGCTGCCACTCCCCGTCGCTGCGCGAGTAGTCGAGGTAGATCATCGAGGCCACCGCGTCCACCCGGATCCCGTCGACGTGGAACTCCTCGAACCAGTAGACCGCGTTCGAGACCAGGAAGTTGCGCACCTCGCGACGGCCGAAGTTGAAGACGAAGGTGCCCCAGTCCGGGTGCTCGCCACGGCTCGGGTTGGGGTCCTCGTAGAGCGGGGTTCCGTCGAAGCGGGCCAGGGAGAACTCGTCCTTGGGGAAGTGTGCGGGGACCCAGTCCACGATGACCCCGATGCCGGCGGCGTGCAGCCGGTCGACCAGCCGGCGGAACCCGTCGGGGTCGCCGTAGCGTGCGGTCGGCGCGAAGTACGACGAGACCTGGTAGCCCCACGAGCCGCCGAACGGGTGCTCCATCACCGGCAGCATCTCGACGTGGGTGAACCCCGCGTCGGCGACGTACGCCGTGAGCGACTCGGCGATCTCGTCGTAGCTGTAGTACCCCCCGCCGGGGTGCCGGCGCCACGACCCGAGGTGCACCTCGTACACCGACATCGGCATGGTGTCCGGGCGGCCGGTGCGGGCCGCGACCCAGCCGCCGTCGGTCCAGGTGTGGCTGCTGTCGAAGACCACCGACGCAGTCCCCGGTGGGACCTCCGTGTGGTTGGCCAGTGGGTCGGCCTTGTCGCGCCAGGCGCCGTCGGCTCCGTGCACGGCGTACTTGTACCGGCTGCCGCTACCCACGCCGGGCACGAACAGCGCCCACACCCCGGAGCCTGCCAGGGGCTGCATCGCGTGCTCGCCGCCGGACCAGCCGTTGAAGTCGCCCTTGACCTGCACCGCCCGGGCCTGCGGCGCCCAGACCGCGAACCGGGTGCCCGGCGTTCCCCGGTGCTCGAGGACATGGGCGCCCAGCACCTGCCACAGCTGCTCGTGCCGGCCCTCGTTGATCAGGTGCAGGTCGAGCTCGCCGACCAGGTCGCCGCCCGTCGGGTCCGGGTCCGGGCTCATGGTGACTCCTCCGCGGGTCGGGTGGCCTGGTCCAGTGCGGCCAGCGGGATGTCCATCCACGCCGGCCGGTTGCGTGCCTCGTAGCCGACCTCGTAGACCGCCTTGTCCAGCTCGTACGCCGCGATCACCCGGTAGTCGGCCTCCGAGAGCCCACCGGTCGCCTCGGCGTACCCGTCGAGGAACGCCGTGCGGTTGCGTTCCACCCATTCGTCACCGCGGTAGGCCAGCTGCACCAGGGCCTCGTCCTCGACGTCGAAGTCGCGCGTCACGGTGCGGACCGCGTAGTCCAGCGAGCGCAGCATCCCGGCGACGTCGCGCCACGGCGAGTCCGGCAGCATGCGCTCGGCCAGCGGCTTGGCCGGCTCGCCCTCGAAGTCGACCAGCTTCCAGCCGAGGGAGGTGCGCAGGGTCTGGCCGAGGTGGAGATCGCCGTGGATGCGCTGCACCTGCAGCCCGACCGCGGTCGTGGCCAGGACGTCGAAGGCAGCCGACACCGCCTCGACGTGTCCGGCGATCGCGGGATGCTCCGTGGCCGCGCGTTCGAGCCGTTCGCGCATCCGCCCGGCGACCTCGACTGCCGGGAGCGTCCCGGTCGGGAAGTGGTCCCTCAGGCTGGCGTGGACCTCGGCGACCGCCCGGCCGAGCCGGTGCGACTCGCCGGCGAAGTCACCACCGACCTCCTCGGCGTGCAGGTCGGCCTCGGCGAACAGGTTCCGGACGCTGGCCAGGGCGATGTCCCAGCCGTCGGTCGCGGTGCGCAGGAACTGCTCCAGCATGGCCAGCTGCACCGGCTCGTCATCGGTCTCCACCTCCAGCCAGCCGTACAGGTGGGCGACGTGCTCGCTGCCGGCGCGTGTGAGCGCCTCGTGGATCTCGATGTCGGGGTTGACCCCCCGGGTGACCCGCCGGAACACCTTCATCAGGCTGTCCTCGCCGAAGGCCACCGAGGAGTTGCTCTGCTCGCCGGAGTAGAGGGTGGAGTGGGTCGTCAGGTCGAGCCGGTGGCCGGGGAGCAGGTGGAACGCCAGTGGCTGCACCCGGGTGGCCCCGGCCTCGCCGACGGCACGGTCGAAGGCCTCCAGCCAGGTGCTCAGGTGCTCACGGTCGTGCACCGCGTCGTACCAGAACCGGTCGTCCCACTCGCCCACCAGCGCGTGCGCGAGCCGGTCCTGCGGCTCGGGGTACGACGACAGCGGAACCTGGTAGACGTCGCGCCCACCGTCGGTCCGGCCCACCTCGACCAGGTACACGCCGAGCGGCAGCTCGGTGACCTCGGTGATCGCGAAGTCGCTGTCCTTGCCGCCGAACCATCGTGCGCCACCCAGGAACGCGGTCAGCGCCTCCTCACGCGTCATCGGCGCCGCCTCGCGAAGGTAGCCGGAGCGCAATGCGTGGGGTGATCCATCAGTGGTGGGCCTCCTCGGGTTGGTCCGCCTCCTGTGACGGTAGCCGGATCCAGTAGAAGCCGTACCCGCCCAGCGTCAACAGATACGACAGCTCGCCGACCTGCGGGAAGCGCACCCCGCCGAGCAGCTCGACCGGCACCACGCCCTCCCAGCGGCGCAGGTCCAGCTCGACGGGCTGGGGGAACCGGGACAGGTTGTTCACGCACAGCACGGTGTCGGTGCGCCCGTCCGGAGCTGTGTACTCCCGCACGTAGGACAGCACCGACGGGTTCGAGCCGCCGAGGTCGATGAACTCGCCGAGCCCGAAGCAGGGATGCTGCTTGCGGGCGTGGACCATGCGCCTGGTCCAGTGCAGCAGCGACGAGGCGTCGTCGAGCTGGGACTCCACGTTCACCCGCTGGTAGCCGAACACCGGGTCCTGGATCGTGGGCAGGTAGAGCCTGCCCGGGGTGGCGGCCGAGAAGCCGGCGTTGCGGTCCGGGGTCCACTGCATCGGGGTGCGTACGCCGTCGCGGTCGCCGAGCCAGATGTTGTCGCCCATCCCGATCTCGTCGCCGTAGTAGAGCATCGGCGACCCGGGCAGGGACAGCAGCAGCGCGGTGAACAGCTCCATGCGGTTCGCGTCGTTGTCGAGCAGGGGGGCGAGCCGCCGCCGGATCCCGATGTTGGCCTTCATCCGGGGGTCCTTGGCGTACTCGTTCCACATGTAGTCCCGGTCGTCGTCGGTGACCATCTCCAGGGTGAGCTCGTCGTGGTTGCGCAGGAAGATGCCCCACTGGCAGCCGTCGGGGATCCGCGGGGTCTGCTCCAGGATCTCCGAGATCGGCATCCGCTGCTCCCGGCGCACCGCCATGAAGATGCGCGGCATGACCGGGAAGTGGAAGCACATGTGGCACTCGTTGCCGGTCCAGGCGCCGGAGTCGTCGGTGTCGCCGCCGAAGTAGTCCACCACGTCGTCGGGCCACTGGTTGGCCTCGGCCAGCAGCACCCGGCCCGGGTAGTGCTCGTCGACGTACGCACGGACCTTCTTGAGGAACGCGTGGGTCTCGGGCAGGTTCTCCCCGTTGGTGCCGGGTCGCTCGTAGAGGTAGGGGACCGCGTCCAGCCGGAAGCCGTCCAGGCCCAGGTCGAGCCAGAACGACAGCGCCTCGATCATCGCGTCGTGCACGTTGGGGTTGTCGTAGTTCAGGTCCGGCTGGTGGGAGAAGAACCGGTGCCAGTAGTACTGCTGGCGCACCGGGTCCCAGGTCCAGTTGGACGGCTCGGTGTCGACGAAGATGATCCGTGCGTCGGAGTACAGGTCGTCGGTGTCGGACCACACGTAGAAGTCACCGAACGGCCCGTCCGGGTGGGCCCGGCTCTCCTGGAACCACGGATGCTGGTCGCTGGTGTGGTTCATCACGAAGTCGATGATCACCCGGAGCCCGCGCTCGTGGGCTGCCTCGACGAACGCCTCGAAGTCCTCCACGGTGCCGCAGTCGGGGTGGATGTCGTTGTAGTCGGCGACGTCGTACCCGCCGTCACGCAGCGGCGAGACGAAGAACGGCGGCACCCACAGGCAGTCCACGCCGAGCCACTGCAGGTAGTCCAGCTTCTCGGTCAGCCCCTGGAAGTCGCCGCAGCCGTCGCCGTCGGAGTCCTTGAAGCTGCGGACCAGTACCTCGTAGAAGACCGCTGTCTTGAACCAGTCGGGGTCGTCACGCTGCTCGGGCTCGGGGCCGGGCTCAGGCACGGGGCCTCCTCAAGCTCAGGATGTGGGCGGCTTCGACGGAGGGGTCCAGCCGCACGTAGTTGTGCGCGCCCCACTGCCAGTCCTGGCCGCTGAGCTCGTCGTGGACGGCGAAGCTGTCGCCCCAGTCCATCCCGAGCGCGGGCAGGTCAAGGTGTGCCGTGGTCTCGCGGGTGCCGTGTGGATCCAGGTTGACCACCACGATGACGGTGTCGTCACCGTCGTCGGCCTGCTTGGAGAAGACCAGAGTGGCGTCGTCGTCGCTTGAGTGCACCACCAGGTTGCGCAGCAGCTGCAGCGAGCGGTGGGCGTGCCGGATCTCGTTGAGCCGGGTCAGGTACGGCGCCAGCGACCGGTGCTCATTGTCACCTCCGCGCTCGGCGGCGGCCCAGTCACGGATCCGGATCTGGTACTTCTCCGAGTCCAGGTACTCCTCGCTGCCCGGCCGCACCGCGACGTGCTCGAACAGCTCGAACCCCGAGTAGACACCCCAGCTCGGTGAGCCGGTCGCGGCCAGCACGGCGCGGATCCTGAACGCCGGTGGACCGCCGTACTGCAGGAACGCGTGCAGGATGTCGGGGGTGTTGACGAAGAAGTTCGGCCGCAGCACGTGCGAGGTCTCCCGGGAGACCTCACGCAGGTAGCTCTCCAGCTCCGCCCGGTTGTTCCGCCAGGTGAAGTAGGTGTAGCTCTGGTGGAACCCCACGCCCGCCAGCGCCTGCATCATGGTCGGCCGGGTGAACGCCTCGGAGAGGAAGACCACGTCGGGGTCGGTCTCCCGGATCCGTCCGAGCAGCCAGTCCCAGAACCCCAGCGGCTTGGTGTGCGGGTTGTCGACCCGGAAGATGCGTACGCCGTGCTCCATCCAGTGGCGCAGCAGCCGCTCGGCCTCGGCGTAGATCCCGGCCGGGTCGTTGTCGAAGTTGACCGGGTAGATGTCCTGGTACTTCTTCGGCGGGTTCTCCGCATGGGCGATGCTGCCGTCGGCCCTGGTGGTGAACCACTCCGGGTGCGAGCCCACCCAGGGGTGGTCGGGGGCGCACTGCAGGGCGAAGTCCAGGGCCACCTCCAGGCCAAGGGCGCGGGCACGGGCGACGAACGCGTCGAAGTCCTCGATACTGCCGAGGTCCGGGTGGACGGCGTCGTGCCCGCCGTACCGGGACCCGATCGCCCACGGTGAGCCGACCCAGTCCGGCGGAGGGGTCGTGCCCGTGGAGGGGATGTTGTTGGGGCCCTTGCGGTTGGTCTCGCCGATCGGGTGGATCGGCGGCAGGTAGACCACGTCGAAACCCATCGCCGCGATCGCCGGCAGCCGTTCGGCTGCGGTGCGGAGCGTTCCGCCAGTGACGCTCCCGTCCTTGAGGCTGGCGACCGCTCCCTCGGACCGGGGGAAGAACTCGTACCAGGCGGAGAACAGGGCCCGCTCGCGGTCGACGAAGACCGGGTAAGGGCCCTCGACGGTGAGCAGGTCGCGCAGCGGGTGCTCGGTGAACACCCGTTGCAGCTCGGGTGACTCCGCCACGGCCAGCCGGGCGCCGACGGGGCGGTCGGCGTCCCGCAGGGCCTCGACCGCGTCCTGCACCGTGCGTACGGCGTCGGGGTCGGTGACCGGGGGATCGGCCAGCCAGCGCTCCAGCAGCAGTACCCCCTCGGCGAACATCAGGTCCACGTCCACGTCGGCCCGGACCTTGATCCCGGTGTCGTGCAGCCAGGTCGCCAACGGGTCGCTCCACGCCTGGACGCCGAACGACCAGGCGCCCTCGACGTCGGGGGCCACGGTCGCGTCCATCCGGGCGTCCTCGTCCTCGACGTCGGCCATCCTGACCGGGGGCCGGGTGACGCCGTGCGGGTCGGTGAGGACCACGTCGGCGGCGTACGCGTCGTGGCCCTCGCGGAAGACCAGCGCGGTCACGCGCAACGGCTCCCCGACCGTCGCCTTCGCTGGGCGGCTGCCGCGCAGCACCACCGGCTGCACGTCCATGACGGGGATGCGTCCGAGCATGCCCCCAGCGTTCCCGAACCGGTGGGGTCGGCGCAAACGACACGTGTGCGGATCGCGGTCGGATTTGGATCGATCCAAGCCGCGTCGGCTATCGTCCCCCCATGCGTGCGATCCGCCGGTTCACGGTCCGTCCCGTCCTGCCCGAGCCGCTGTCGGCGCTGGCCGACCTCGCGATGAACCTGCGCTGGTCGTGGGACGCCGAGACCCAGGACGTCTTCGCCGCGGTTGACCCGGAGGCGTGGGCGGCCGGCGGGCACGACCCGGTCCGCACCCTCGGTGCGGTGGCCCCCGCACGGCTGGCGGAGCTCGCCGCGGACAAGAAGTTCCTGCGCCGGCTCGACCTGGCCGCGACCGACCTCGAGGACTACCTGACCGGCGAACGCTGGTTCCAGAAGCGCCTCCGGAAGCACGCCGGGACCGGGGGGAGCATGCCGCGGATGGTCGGCTACTTCTCCCCGGAGTTCGGGATCACCTCGGTACTGCCGCAGTACTCCGGTGGGCTGGGCATCCTCGCCGGCGACCACCTGAAGACCGCCAGCGACCTCGGCGTGCCGATGACCGGGGTGGGGCTGCTCTACCGCGACGGATACTTCCGCCAGTCGCTCTCGCGCGAGGGGTGGCAGCAGGAGACCTACCCGGTGCTGGACCCGGACGGGCTGCCGATCCGGCTGCTCCGCGAGGCCGACGGCACGCCGGCCCGGGTGGGGCTCGACGTACCCGACGACCAGACGCTGCTCGCCCGGATCTGGGTCGCGCAGGTGGGCCGGGTCCCGCTGCTGCTGCTGGACTCGGACCTGGAGGAGAACGGCGGAGAGCTCAGGTCCGTCACCGACCGGCTCTACGGCGGCACCACCGAGCACCGGCTGCAGCAGGAGCTGCTGCTGGGCATCGGCGGGGTCCGGGCACTGCGCACCTGGGCCCGCATCAGCGGGGAGCCCGAGCCCGAGGTGTTCCACACCAACGAGGGTCATGCCGGTTTCCTGGGCCTGGAGCGGATCCGCGAGCTCAGCGTCGCCGACGAGGGTCCCCGCCTGGACTTCGACACCGCCCTGGAGGTGTCCCGGGCCGGCACGGTGTTCACCACGCACACGCCGGTGCCGGCCGGCATCGACCGGTTCCCGCGCGAGCTGGTCGAGCAGTACTTCGGGGGGCGCAGCCCGGTGCCCGGCGTCCCCGCCGAGCGGGTGCTCGCACTCGGCGCCGAGGACTACGAGGGCGGCGACGGCGGCGTGTTCAACATGGCCGTGATGGGCTTCCGCCTGGCCCAGCGGGCCAACGGGGTCTCGCTGCTGCACGGGATGGTCAGCCGGGACATGTTCCACGGGCTGTGGCGGGGCTTCGACGCCGAGGAGGTGCCGATCGCCTCGATCACCAACGGCGTGCACGCACCGACCTGGGTCGGCCGCGAGGTCTTCGAGCTGGCGGAGAAGTTCGGCGTGGACGCGGTGCAGGTCCGGCCGGACGACCCTGACGTGTGGGACGTGCTCGACAAGATCCCCGTCGACCAGCTGTGGGGGACCAAGCGGGAGCTGCGGCTGGCGCTGGTCGAGGATGCCCGGCGGAGACTGCGCGAGTCCTGGCGCAGGCGCGGCGCGTCACCCGCGGAGCTGGGCTGGATCGACGGGGTGCTGGACCCCGACGTGCTGACGATCGGGTTCGCCCGCAGGGTGCCGTCGTACAAGCGGCTGACGCTGATGCTGCGCGACCCGGAGCGGCTCAAGTCCCTGCTGCTCGACCCGGAGCGGCCGGTGCAGCTGGTGATCGCCGGCAAGGCCCACCCGGCCGACGACGGCGGGAAGAAGCTGATCCAAGACATCGTCCGGTTCGCCGACGACCCGGAGGTGCGGCACCGGATCGTGTTCCTGCCCAACTACGACATCGCGATGGCACAACCGCTCTACCCGGGCTGCGACGTGTGGCTGAACAACCCGCTGCGCCCCTACGAAGCGTGCGGCACCTCCGGGATGAAGGCCGCGCTCAACGGCGGGCTCAACCTGTCCATCCTCGACGGCTGGTGGGACGAGTGGTACGACGGCGACAACGGCTGGGCGATCCCGTCGGCCGACGGCGTCGACGAGCCGGAGAAGCGCGACGACATCGAGGCGCATGCCCTGTACGACCTGATCGAGAACGAGGTCGCGCCCCGCTTCTACGACACTGACGGCGGCGTGCCGCTGCGCTGGGTGGAGATGGTGCGGCACACCCTGAAGTCCCTGGGGCCCAAGGTGATCGCGAGCCGCATGCTGCGCGAGTACGTCGACCGGCTCTACACCCCCGCGTCCACCTCGGCGCACGCCCTGAACGCGTCGTACGACGGGGCGCGTGACCTCGCCGCGTGGAAGTCACGGGTGCGCGAGCACTGGCACGACGTCCGCATCGACCACGTGGAGTCCTCCGGCGTGCCGGACTCCCCCGAGGTCGGCGGCGGCCTGGACCTGCGGGTGTTCTGCTCCCTCGGCCAGCTGGCGCCGTCCGACGTCGAGGTCCAGGTGGTCCACGGCCGTGTCCGTGGCGGCGACGACCTGGTCGACCCGGTCAGCGCCCCCCTCGAGGTGGCGGAGTCCTACGAGGCGGGCAGGCACCGCTTCGACGGCCACGTCGAGCTGGACCGCACCGGCCCGTTCGGCTACACCGTCCGGGTGCTGCCCCGGCACGACCTGCTGGCCACGCCCGCCGAGCTCGGCCTGGTCGCCCTGGCCGACTGACCGTTCAGTTCCGCCCCCTGTCCCGTTGAGTCGGGGGAAATGTGCCTTCGGGAGGAACATTTCCCCGGAGTGGAAGGGACATTTCCCGCAACTCAACGTTCCTGGAGCAGCACCAGGGAGCGGGCTCCGAGGGTGATGGTCTCGCCGGCCTTGACCGCGGTGTCGACCGGCAGCTCTTCGTCGGTGGAGAGTACGACGACACCGGACTGGACCCAGTCGTTCTCCGGGAGCGTGCACGGGCAGGGGTCCGCGGTGCCGTTGAGCCAGAGCAGGAACGAGTCGTCGTGCTGCTCCTCACCGCGAGGGCCCGGGGAGCGCAGCGGGGACCCGGAGACGAACATGCCGATCACCCGCAGCTGGTCGTCGTGCCAGTCGTCGCCGGTCATCTCCCTCCCCTCGGGGTGGATCCAGGCGAGGTCCTTGGGCCCACCGGAGACGGTCGGCCGGCCCTCGAACCAGTGCCGCTGCCGCAGCGCCGGGTGGTCGCGGCGGATCCGCAGGGCCGTCCTGGTGATCCCGTAGAGGTCGAGCCAGGCGTCGTCGGGACGCCAGTCGAGCCAGGAGGTCTCGTTGTCCTGGCAGAACGAGTTGTTGTTGCCGCGCTGGGTGCGGCCGCGCTCGTCGCCCGCGGTCAGCATCGGCACCCCGGCGGAGAACAACAGCGTGCTCATCAGGTTCGCCGCCAGCCGGTGCCGCAGTGACACGACGTCGGGGTCGTCGGTCTCTCCCTCGACGCCGCAGTTCTGCGACCGGTTGTTGTCGGTGCCGTCCCTGTTGTCCTCGCCGTTGTCCTCGTTGTGCTTGTGTTCGTAGGAGACCAGGTCGCGCAGCGTGAAGCCGTCGTGGGCGGTGATGAAGTTGATCGACGCGTGCGGCCGGCGGCCCGACTGCGCGTAGAGATCGGAGCTGCCGGTGAAGCGATAGGCAAACTCACCGAGCTTCGAGTCCGCGCCGCGCCAGTAGTCGCGCACGGTGTCGCGATACTTGCCGTTCCACTCGCTCCACTGCGGCGGGAAGTTGCCGACGTGGTAGCCGCCCTCGCCGACGTCCCACGGCTCGGCGATGAGCTTGACCAGCGAGACCACCGGGTCC
>JBOHDO010000099.1:0-20210 GCA_050699415.1 Marmoricola sp. | reverse complement strand
GACCGGGAGGGTCGGCGAGCTCGGTGTCGAGGTCGACGTACGCCGCACCCTGGATGTGCCCGGCGGCGTACTCCGGTGCGCCGGAGGGGCCGCCCATCCGGTAGCGCACGTCGAGCAGCGTGACGTGCCCGGACGTGTCGCGCAGCCCGCGGACCGGGATCAGGGGAGCGTCCATGCGATGATCCTGCCCGATGGCTGAGCTCCAGTTCTTCACCGGCACCATGGACTCCGGAAAGAGCACCCTGGCCCTGCAGACCAACCACAACCATGCTTCCCGGGGTCGCTGCGGCCGGATCTTCACGGCCCACGACCGGGCCGGCCAGGCCACGCTGTCCTCGCGACTCGGGCTGCAGCACGTGGCGATCGAGGTGCCGGACGGCTTCGACTTCTGGCGCTACACCGTGGAGTCGCTCACCCACGGCGCGCGGATCGACTACCTGATCTGCGACGAGGCGCAGTTCTATGCGCCCGTCCAGATCGAGCAGCTCGCCAAGGTGGTCGACGAGCTGCAGATCGACGTGTTCTGCTTCGGCATCCTCACCGACTTCCGTACCGAGCTGTTCCCGGGCTCTCGACGACTGGTCGAGCTGGCGGACCGGATGCAGGTGCTGCAGGTGGAGGCGCTGTGCTGGTGCGGCAAGCGTGCCACCCACAACGCCCGGACCGAGGACGGCGAGATGGTCACCGAGGGCGAGGTGATCGTGGTCGGCGACACCGCCGACGACCCGGCAGACGGCTCGGCGCCGGCCGAGCCGACGGTCGAGCCGACGGTCGACTACGAGGTGCTGTGCCGCCAGCACCACCGTCGCGGCCTCACGGCAGCGCGGGCCCGGGCGATCTCGATGGTCAGCGAGCCGCTGCCCTTCAGCTGACCAGGCTCAGCTGACCAGGCTCAGCTGACCAGGACGGGGATCATCATCTCCGCGTGGGTCAGCGACCCGTGCAGCCCGACCAGTCTGGCCTCGTAGGGGAAGTCCGCCGAGCTGATCACCGCCAGGTCGCCCCGGGCGGCCACGAGGACGTCGCCCAGCCGCGGGAGTACGGCGGGATCCACCGTGCCGAACCAGCCCCGCGCGATGGCCTCCCCGCGCAGCAGCACCCGCGCCCGGTCACCGAGGACGCCACGCCAGGCGGCCACCACGTCGTCGACCGCCCCGCGGGCGCAGTACAGGTGCCTGAACCGGGCCTCCCCGCCGAGCAGCACCAGCCCCTCGCGCAGCTCGCCGTGGTCGTCCACGTCGACCCGGGACGAGGGGGCGGAGTCGACCATGCCGTGGTCGGCGACCACGACCAGGCGGACCTGGCGGGGCAGCGCCTCGCGGAGCTGCTCGACCATCGCGTCGATCGCGGCGAGCTGGGCACGCCACTGCGGGGAGTCCACGCCGTAGCGGTGCCCGGTCCAGTCGAGGTCACCCTCGTAGACGTAGGTCAGCGACGGCGAGGCGGCCGCGGCGGCAACCACCCCGACGATGCGCTCCCCGACCCGGTCCGCCCCGACGTAGCGGGCGCCGCGCTGGCCGGCCCGGGTCAGGCCCGAGTCCCGGAACTCGCGCTTGCTCACCACCGTGGTCTCCACGCCGGCCGCGGCGAGCCGCGCGAACCCGGTCTGGTGCGGCTGCCACTCCAGCGGGTCGACCTGCTTGTCCCAGAACAGGTGGTTGATCAGCCGGTCGGTCCCCGGGATCCGCGAGGTGAACCCCACCAGGCCGTGCTGGCCGGGAGTGAGGCCGGTGCCCAGTGAGGTCAGCGAGGTCGCGGTGGTCGAGGGCACACCCGCGGTCGCGGCCGGCTGGCCGGCGAGCATCCCGTGAAGGAACGGCGCCTCCCGCGGGTGCGCGGCGAGCAGCTCGCGGCCGAGCGCGTCGACCAGCAGCACGACGTACGCCGGGGCCTCCGGGAAGGACATCCCGGTGCCGTCGAGCCCCGCGTCGACCCCCAGCGCCCGGGACACCGCGGGGAGCACGTCACCGAGGGTGCTCTGGTGGTAGGCGGGCTCGACGAACTCCTCGCCGAGGACGTCGCAGACAGCGTCCTCAGCCATGCGTGCCGGCCGACAGGCTCTCGGCGAACCCGAGCAGTGCCTGCACGGCGGTGGCCCCGTCCGCGGCGGAGCTGACCCGCAGCGTGAAGTCATCGCTGGCCAGCACGCCGGTGTAGCCGTGGTCGGCCTCGCACTGCGGGTCCGAGCATCCGGCCGGCTCGAGGTCGACCCTGGTGACCCCGCCCCAGCCGACGGTGAGCACGGCCTCGGCCGGGTCCGGCATGTCCCTGCCGGCCACCGACTCGGGGTTCGCCACCATGCGGTTGACCACCACCGAGGCCACCGAGGACAGCGGCACCGCCTCCGTGGAGGTCGAGGTGTAGGGCTCCGGCAGCAGGTCGTCGGGGGCGTGCTCGTCGGTGTGCGCAAGGATGAGCCGGCTGGGGGTGAGGACGGCGACCGTCATGTGCCGACGGACCTCGTCACGCTCGAACGTCGGCTCGTGGTGGACCAGGTAGGACACGACCGGCTCACCCGCGAGTGCCGCAGCCACGCTCGCGGCGACCACCTGCGGGTAGTAGCCGGTCTGCTCGATCTCCGAGCGCAGCTCGCGGGAGTGGTCCGCGGTGCGGGTCCCGTGCGCAGCAGTCATGACGCCGAGTCTGTCACGCGCTCCCGGTGGGCACGGCGCCATCCCCGATCGAGGTGGACCACCACCTGTAGGAGCAGGGCACCGAACAGCAGACCACCGACCAGGTCGGTGACCCAGTGGTAGCCGAGCAGGAAGGCGACCGCGACCGCGTTGACGACCACCGCCGCGTAGGCCCAGCGCACCGCCCGGACGGCCCGGGACGAGAGGTGGCCGTACGTGGTGAGCAGGTAGACCACGGCGCCGTAGACCAGCACCGCCTCCGCGGCGTGGCCGGACGGGTAGCTGATCCCGTCTCGACCCATCGTCAGCAGGCCGCCGTCGAAGAAGTCGGGGTCGTGGCCGCCGCCGATGTACGGCGCCGGGCGGGCGAAGAGGATCTTGAGCAGGCCGGTGCTGTAGAACCCCGCCTCGGCCATGATCGCCAGCAGGATCGGACGCCAGCTCAGCCGGCGCCAGGCCAGCGTGATCGCCACCACCGCGAGCACGGTGAGGTTGACCTGCTGCCCCGCGAGCCGATCCAGCCCGTCGTTGAGGAACGCCATCAGTCCGGGCGCGTTCCCGGAGACCCAGTGCTGGTCCAGCGCCCGGTCGAGCGGCTCCAGCGGCGACATCGCCAGCAGCGTGAACACCACGAACGCGGCCGCCAGCCCCGGGATGGAGGTGGCAAGCTCCAGCAATCCGCGTGCCCGGGACTGCGGTGCCGCAGGCGCCTGACCCGTCCCGGTCCCACGGCGTTGCTGCGGGACGGTGCGTCGCGTCTTGAGATCTGCCATTTTCCCTCACGGTAACGCGACCGGGCCGGTGCGCACGACCGGAGGACCGGCCTGCGGACCCGAAGACGGGTGTGGCGATCCACACACCCGCGTGCACCCTGCCGATCGAAGCCCGCCCAGGGTGGACGCCGATGGGGCGGCAGAGCGACGCGGCATAGCCTTGGGCGGTGCTGCGGAGATGGCTGGCCCTCGTCCTGGTTGGGGCTGCGGTCTTCGTCGGGGCGTCGTTCGCCATCTCGGCCGCGCGCGCCCATCCCCCGGTGCGCCCGGTCGCCCAGCGCGGCCCGCTGGTGGTGGTCTCCATGCCCGGCCTCAGCTGGACCGACGTCTCACCGCGTCGTACGCCGACGCTGTGGGCGCTGGCACAGCGCGGGGCCGTGGCCGCCCTGACCACCCGCATCTACGGCGCGCGCAGCTGCCCCAACCAGTCCTGGCTGACCTTCTCGGCCGGTCGCCGCGCCGCCCTCGCCCACGTCGGGGGCGGGTCCCCGCCCGGCGTTGCACCCGGCCCCTGTCCCGAGCCGCCCGTCCCCCAGGCGCGCCAGGGCGGCACCGTGGCCTTCCCGTACTGGGCCAGCTGGCGGCACGACGCCCTGACCCGGGCGCCACCCGCACACATCGGCAGGCTGGCCACCGCACTGGGGGCCCAGGGACAGTGTGTCGCCGCCGCCGGGGAGCGCGCCGCCCTGGGCGCCGCCGACGAGCAGGGCGTGGTGGCCCGCTACACACCCAGGACCGCACGGGTCGACCTGACCGCGTGCCCGGTCACCTTCGTGAGCCTCCCGGGACCACGGGACGGCTCGCTCGCCGCGCTGGTACGACGCCTGCCCGCCGACGCCACCATCGTGGTCGCCGGGCTCGCCGACGGCGCCGCGCCGACCACGCTGCACACGGTCGTCGTGGCCGGACCGGGGGTGCCGCACGGCCGGCTGAGCTCGTTGTCCACCCGGCAGCCGGGATTCCTGCAGACCACCGACCTGTCGGCCCTGGTGCTCGCGCGACTCGGTGCTGCTGCCCCTGTGCTGCCCGAGGGTCGCGCCCCCGTGGTGCAACCGGCCACGGGCGCCACCGGGCCGGTCTCGCAGGTCACCGGGCTGACCCGCGAGCTCAACCTCGAGCAGCCCTTCGTGCCGATCTTCTTCGCCTTCTTCCTCGGCGGCGCCGCACTGGCGGTGGTGATCGGGCTGGTGTGGTGGTGGCTCGCCCACCGCGACCGCGACACACGCGATGCCTCGAGGACACGGCAGCGGCTGCCACGCTGGTGGTTCGCGATCGTGGGCGCGCTGTGCGCGTCGATGCCGATGGCCACGTTCGTGGCCGGCCTGGTGCCGTGGTGGCGCGCCGGCCACCCGCGGCTGGCGCTCTCCCTGGTCGTCGTGGCCGTCTCGGTGGTGCTCACCGGCCTGGCACTGCTCGGGCCGTGGCGACGATGGGTGGGCGGCCCGACGGCGTTCCTGCTCACCGCCACCCTGTTCGTGATCGGCGAGGACGTGGTGCACGGCTCCGGGCTTCAGCTCACCTCGCTGATGGGGCTGCAGCCGGTCTACGGCGGCCGCTACTTCGGCATGGGCAACGTGGGGTACGCCGTCTACGCCACCTCGGCGCTGCTGCTGGCCGCCCTGGTGGCCGGGCGCATCATCGACTCCGGCCACCGCCGGGTCGCGGGCACGGTCGTGGCACTGCTCGGGCTCGCGGCGGTCTTCGTCGACGGCTACCCGTCGTGGGGGGCCGACGGCGGCGGGCCGGTGGCCCTGATCCCCGCGTTCGCCTACCTAGCGCTCAGCGCCGCCGGCGTGTCGCTGACGTGGAGGCGACTGCTGGTGATCGCCGGCGCGACCGTCGCGGTGGTCGGCGGGTTCGCCGTGCTGGACTACCTGCGACCACCGCCGTACCGCACCCACCTCGGGGACTTCGTCGCCCAGCTTCGTCACACCGGTCAGCCGACCGGACTGGAGAACATCGTGACCCAGAACTGGACGATGCTCACCTCGACCTGGCTCAACGTCGGCGTGGTGCTGTTGCTCATCGCCATCCTGGTGGCCCTGGTCAGGCCGCGCGCACTGAGTCGATTGCTGCAGCCGGTCCTGGGCCGGGTGACCTTCCTCGGGCACGGGCTGGCGGCGATCGGCGTGTGCTGGCTGCTGGCCTTCTTCGCCAACGACTCCGGCACCGCGATCCCGCCCGCGGGCTTCCTGGTGGTGGCCACGCTGCTGATCCTGCTGGCCGCGTGCGTGCACGGGTCCCGGTCCGCGACTGCCCCGGGGCGTGCCACCACCCCGGACGGGGCCGCGACCCGCGAGCCGGGGAGGACCAGCCTGGCGGGCCGCTAGCGTCCTGCACCCGGGCCGGTGGCGTGCGCGTTGAGCCGCCGTACGAACAGGTCCGACCTCGGGTCGGCCACCGGCTCGATCCTGACGGTGGCGTTGAGCACGTCCAGCCCGTGGGTGTGCACGTGCACCAGGTCGACGTCGATGGCCGCCACCCGGGGCAGGTCGTTCTTCAGCAGGGCGACCCGGCGTACCAGGTCCTCCACCGCGGGTACGTCGACGGGCTCGCTCCCGCGGTAGCCGAACAGGAGCGGGGCTGCCCGGATCGAGCGGACCAGCTCCGCGGCGTCGAGCGCGCTGATCGGCGGGATCCGGTAGGCCCGGTCCCCGACCAGGTCGGTCAGGGACCCGGCGACGCCGAACCACACCGCGGGCCCGAACAGCGGGTCCTCCAGCCCGCCGACGGCCACCGGCACGCCGGGGCCCGAGGTGCGCTGCACCACCCAGCCCGGGTCCTCGGTCGCGCCCGAGTGCTGGTTCAGCGACCCCCACGCCGTCCGCATCTCCTCGGCGTCCTCGATGTTGCGCCACACGTGCGCCAGGCCCGGGTGCTGCCGCAACGGCTCGGCCGTGGCCTTCAGGGTCGCGTCCCACCCCAGTTCCTCGGCGGCGGCCACCGCCTCGTCGAGGCTGCCCACCGGGATCCGGGAGCACAGCCGTACCCCGTAGTGCCCCAGCAGCTCCCGGGTCTCCTCGTCGTCGAGGGCACGACCCTCGGGGTGGTCGATCAGCAGCTGGGTGACCTGCCGGGCCGCGGCCCCGGGGTCGACGCCCTCCAGCGGGGCGCCGCCCTCGTCGTGGCGCTCCAGCCAACCCACGTAGTCCACCACGCGGGCAAGCGCGCGCACCGCTGCCTCCACGGCGGGGTAGGACGGCACCGAGCCGCGGCCGGCCGTGCTGCCCTGGAGGTCGGGGATCCGCAGCAGCTCGGGGATGCCCTCGCGACCCAGGAACGTCGAGACCAGCGGCTTGTCGGACTGCTCCCCCACGGCGGCCAGCACGTCGGCGACCTCGTTCCCGCCGGAGTCGATGGGCGGGATGTAGACCGCGACCACGGCGTCGACCCGGTCGTCGTCGATGGCCTCGTCCAGGGCCTTCTCGAAGTCCTCCGCGGTGGCGTCGGCGCCCAGGGAGGTGGCCCGGGTGACCTCGAGGCCGCTGGCCACGGCGGCGTCCACCGCGAGCAGGCCGAGCGCGTCGGAGTTGCCGACCACGCCCACGCGTGACCCGGTCGGGAGCGGCTGGTGGGCGAGCAGCTGCGCGACGTCGAACATCTCGTCGAGGGTGTCCACCTGGATCACCCCTGCCTGCCGGAACATCTCGTCCACCGCGGCCTGCGGCGCCGCGATCGAACGCACCGCGTGCCCCATCGGCACGCCCTGGGTGGCCCGGCCCGACCGCACCGCGACGATCGGCTTGCGCCGGGAGACCCGACGGGCGATCCGCGAGAACTTGCGTGGGTTTCCGATCGACTCCAGGTAGAGCAGGATCACCTCGGTGGCGGTGTCCTCCTCCCAGTACTGCAGCAGGTCGTTGCCGGACACGTCGGCGCGGTTGCCCGCACTGATGAACGTCGACAGGCCCAGGCCCCGGCCGCGCACCTTCTCCAGGATCGCGGACCCGAGCGCCCCGGACTGGCAGAAGAACCCGGCTCGCCCGCGCGGCGGCATCACCGACGACAGGGACGCGTTGAGGCTGGTCTGCGCTGCGGTGTTGATGATGCCCAGGCAGTTCGGCCCGATCAGCCGGAGCCCGTAGGAGCGGGCCAGCCCGAGCAGCTTGCGCTGCCGCCGACGTCCCTCCTCGCCGGTCTCGGCGAACCCCGACGAGACCACCACCAGACCGTGCACGCCCTTGGCCGCACAGTCCAGCACCACGTCGGTCACCGCATCGGCGGGCACCGCCACCACGGCGACGTCGACCGGCCCGGGGATGTCGCCCACCTTCGCGTAGGCCGGCAGCCCCGACACCGAGGTGGCACTCGGGTTGACCGCGTACACCGTGCCCGCGAAGTCACCCAGCACCAGGTTGCGCACCAGCAGCGAGCCCACGGTGTCGGTACGCCGCGAGGCACCGATCACGGCAACGCTGCCCGCATTGAAGAACGACTGGATCGAGGCCGCCTCGGAACGATGCTCGCGCGCCTGCATCACGCCGATCGCGGTGTCGGTCGGGTCGATCTGGAACTCCAGGTGCGCCACGCCCTCCTCGTAGGCGCCGGTGACCTCGTAGCCCTGCTCCCGGAAGACCTGCATCATGCGGTAGTTGTCCGCGAGCACCTCGGCCTCGAAGCGTTCCAGCCCGCACTCGCGACCCGCCTGGGCCAGGTGCTCCAGCAGCAGCTGCCCGATGCCGCGTCCCTGGTGCTGGTCCTGGACCAGGAACGCAACCTCCGCCAGGCCGGGCCGGACGGTGTCGTAGCGGCCGACGCCCATGATCCGGTCGGCCATGGTGACCACGAAGGCGACCCGGTCGTGGTGGTCGACGTGGGTGAACCGGTGCAGGTCCTTGTCCGAGAGCCGCGGCATCGGCGAGAAGAACCGCAGGTAGCGCGACCGGTCGGAGACGTCCTCGTAGAAGTCCACCAGCCGGTCTGCGTCGTCCGGCGAGATCGGGCGCAGGTGGGCGGCCCGCCCCTCGCGGAGCAGGACATCGGCCTCCCAGTGCTCGGGGTAGGCCGGGGCTTCGGCGGTCACAAGGGCAATCTACCGAGCAGATCCACGCGGGAAACGCCCGAGACCCATCCGGTGAACGCCCTCGGGCACTGGGAAGATACGCCCATGGTGCGCAAGACCCCGGTTCCCGCAGACGACTTCGAGGAGAGCATCGTCGACATCGACGTCGGCGACGAGATGCGGACCAGCTACCTGGAGTACGCCTACTCCGTCATCTACTCCCGCGCCCTGCCCGATGCCCGAGACGGGCTCAAGCCGGTGCAGCGGCGGATCCTGTACTCGGCGTACGACATGGGCCTGCGGCCCGACCGTGGGCACGTGAAGTCCTCGCGCGTGGTCGGCGAGGTGATGGGGCGCTTCCACCCCCACGGCGACTCCGCCATCTACGACGCGCTGGTCCGCATGGCCCAGTCCTGGTCGATGCGGCTGCCCACGATCGACGGCCACGGGAACTTCGGGTCACCGGACGACTCCCCGGCGGCGATGCGCTACACCGAGTGCCGGATGGCTCCGGCCGCGCTGGCGATGACCGGCTCGCTGGACGAGGACACCGTCGACTTCCGGTCCAACTACGACGGCCGCGAGGTCGAGCCCGCCGTGCTGCCCGCGGCCATCCCGCACCTCCTGGTCAACGGCGCCGCCGGCATCGCGGTGGGCATGGCCACCAACATCGCCCCGCACAACCTGGTCGAGGTGGTGCAGGCGCTCCGGCACCTGGTCAGGCACCCGAAGGCCGACCTCGACTCGCTGATGCGGTTCATCCCCGGCCCCGACCTGCCCACCGGAGGCAAGATCATCGGGCTGGAGGGCATCCACGACGCCTACGACAGCGGCAGGGGCAGCTTCAAGATGCGCGCCACGGCACGGGTCGAGTCGGTGACACCTCGCCGGAAGGGCATCGTGGTCACCGAGCTGCCGTACGGCGTGGGCACCGAGCGGGTGATCGAGGCGATCAAGAAGCTGGTGCAGGCCAAGAAGCTGCAGGGCATCACCGACGTCAAGGACCTCACCGACCGCGAGAAGGGCCTGCGGCTGGTCATCGAGGTCAAGAACGGCTTCCATCCCGAGGCACTGCTCGAGCAGCTGTACAAGCTCACCCCGATGGAGGACTCGTTCGGGATCAACGCCGTAGCGCTGGTCGACGGCCAGCCCCGCACGCTCGGGCTCAAGGAGATGCTGGAGGTCTTCCTCGCCCACCGCCTCGACGTGGTCCGCCGGCGCTCGGAGTTCCGCCGCCGCAAGGCTGCCGACCGGCTGCACCTGGTCGAGGGGTTGCTGGTCGCGATCCTCGACATCGACGAGGTGATCGAGCTGATCCGTGGCAGCGACAACGCCGAGCAGGCGCGCGAGCGGCTGATGACCGTCTTCGACCTGACCGAGCCACAGGCGACGTACATCCTCGACATGCCGCTGCGCCGGCTGACCAAGTACTCCAAGATCGAGCTCGAGAAGGAGCGCGACGAGCTGCGTCGCACCATCGAGGGGCTCGAGGAGATCCTCGCCGATGACGCCGAGCTGCGTCGCGTCGTCTCCGAGGAGCTGGCCGAGGTGGCCAAGACCTACGGCACGCCGCGCCGCACTGTGCTGCTGGAGAGCTCCGGCCGGACCACGGCACAGCCGCTCGAGGTCGCCGACGACCCATGCCTGGTCTACCTCTCCTCCAGCGGGCTGCTGGCCCGCAGCACCGGCACCGACCTGCCCGGGACGGCGGCGTCCGATGCGGAGACTGCCCGCTCCGCGGTGACCGGCCGCAGCCGCCACGACGCGGTGGTCTCGGCCGTCCGGGCAACCGCCCGCGGTCAGGTCGGCGTGGTCACCTCGGCCGGGCGGGTACGCCGCCTCGGCGTCCTGGAGCTGCCCACGCTGCCCGCCACGGCCGCGCACCCGAACCTGCAGGGCGGCGCCCCGCTGGCGGAGTTCCTGCTGCTCGAGCAGGGCGAACGGCCGCTCGCCCTCACCGACTTCGAGCCGGACTCCCCCGGGCTGGCGCTCGGCACCCGGCGCGGCGTGGTCAAGCGGGTCAACCCCGACCACCTCGCCAACCGCGACGACTGGGACGTGATCCGGCTCGAGGACGACGACGAGCTCGTCGGCGCGGCCCAGATTCCCAGGGGTGAGGAGGCTGAGACAGTGGTGTGCTTCATCACCAGCGACGCCCACCTGCTGCACTTCGCGGCCGCCGCCATACGCCCGCAGGGCCGCTCGGGCGGCGGTGTCGCCGGCATCAAGCTCGGCCCCGACGCCGAGGTGGTCGGGTTCGACGCGTTCGCCCCGGACCGGGCCCTGGTGGTGACCGTGGCCGGCTCGGCCGGGGCGCTGCCCGGCACCGAGGCTGGCTCGGTGAAGGTCACGCCGCTCTCGGAGTACCCCTCGAAGGGCCGGGCGACCGGCGGCGTGCGCTGCATGAGGTTCCTCAAGGGAGAGGACCGGCTCACCCTCGCCTGGGCGGGCAACCCGCCCGCCCTCGCGGCCGCGGCGAGCGGTGCCCCGGTGGACCTGCCGGAACCGGTCTCCCGCCGCGACGGGTCGGGACAGCCGGCGAGCCAGCCAATCAGCGCCGTGACCGGCTCACTGCACCACCGGCTGTCCCCGTGAGGAACCCGGCCCGGCCCCTGCTGGCCGCCGTCCTCGGGCTCGCCCTGCTCGCCGGAGGTTGCGGTGGCAGCCAGGGACCCGACGTCGCGCCACACCGGGCGATGACGCGGGCCGCTCACCTGCTCGAGCACACCCCGAGCGTGCACCTGACCCTGTCCACCGACGGCAAGCCGCGCGGCAACGGCATCATCGGGGCCGGCGGAACCCTCAGCGGACCCTCCGCGACGCCCGCGTTCCGCGGGAGGGTCCGGGTCAGCATCGGCGGCCTGGACGCGAACGTCCCGGTGGTCTCGGTCGACGGCAAGGTGCACGCCCGGCTGCCGATGAGCACCGGCTGGGCCGTGATCGACCCGCACCAGTACGGCGCCCCGGACCCGGCCGACTTCATCACCGCCCGCGGCCTGCCCCGCCTGCTGACCGAGCTGAGCCACCTCAAGAGCGAGGGCAGCACCCGCGACGGCAGGCTGGTGCTGGCCGGCTACTCCGGCACCCTGAGCGGCCGGCTGGTCGAGGGCCTGCTCCCGGGAGCGTCCCCGGACGCGAGCTACCCGGTCCGGCTCGGCGTCGACCCCGGTGGCCGGCTGCGCACGGTGACCGTGACCGGCAGGTTCTTCTCCGGTTCGGGCTCCCTCGGCTACCACCTGGCCCTCGACCACTACGGCAAGCACGTCACCATCACCGCGCCGTGAGCAGCACGTGAACGGGCACGACGGCACCCGGGACCGCCTGCTGCTCGGCCTCGCGGCCGTGGCGGTGGCGTTCGCGGCCGCGGACACCTACGTGGTGGTCCTGGCGCTGCCGGACATGATGGGCTCGGTCGGCCTCGGCGTCGACCAGCTGCAGCGCGCGGCGCCGATCATCAGCGGCTTCCTGCTGGGCTACGTGGCGATGCTGCCGCTGGTCGGCCGCGTGGCCGACCTGCGGGGCCGGGTGCCGGTGCTGGGTGCGGCCTTGCTGGTGTTCGCCCTCGGCTCGCTGGTCACTGCGGCGGCGTACGACCTGCCCAGCCTGGTGGCCGGCCGCTTCCTGCAGGGCCTGGGCGGCGGTGGCCTGGTCCCGGTGACGATGGCACTGGTGGCCGACCTGTATCCGGTGGAGCGTCGCACGGTGCCGCTCGGCGTGGTCGGGGCGGTGCAGGAGCTCGGCAGCGTGCTGGGCCCGCTGTACGGCGCCGCGGTCCTGGTCGTCGCCGGCTGGCGGGACATCTTCTGGATCAACCTCGCGGTCGCCGTGCTGCTGGCGGCCGGGCTGGTCTGGCTGCGCCGACGTGCCCCCGGGGACGTCGGCCGACTCGTGCGCCGGACGGACCCGGTCGGGCTGGTGCTGCTGGTGGCCTGGCTCGCGGGACTGCTGCTGGTGATGCGGCAGCCGACGCCGCTGGTCACCTCGGTGGCCTGGGGGTCACCGTTCGTGCCGTTCGGGGACCCGGGCTCGGTGTGGGGCTCGATCTGGTGGTCCCCGCTCGGTCTGGCCACGATCGGGCTGGGGGTCCTGCTGCTGCTGTGGTGCCTGTTCGGCGGCACCCGCCGACGTCGCCCGGTCGTGGACCTGCGGGGCTGGTGGGCGAGCGTGCGCACCGCCGACCTCACCGGGGCGGTGCTGCTGGCGGTGGCCCTGGCCGGGGTGATCCTGGCGTTCGCGACCGCGGACCCGCGGGTGCAGGTCTTCTCCGCGAAGGGTCGCTGGTACCTGGGCGTCGGCATCGTGGCCGCGATCGGGTTCGCGTGGCACGGCCGCCGTACCGCCAGGCCCCTGGTCCCCCACGGCGCGCTGGCCGAGCGGCCCGCCTGGGGGGCGCTGCTGGTCAGCTTCTTCACCGGGGCCGCCCTGATCGCAGCACTGGTGGACGTGCCGGTGTTCGCCCGGCTCACGGCCTACCCGGACTCGCAGGTGAGGGCCGCGCTGGTGCTGCTGGAGTTCCTGGTCGCGGTGCCGATCGGCGCGCTGGCCGGCGGCGTCCTGGCCCGCAGGCTCCCGGCCGGTCCGGTGGCCACCGCGGGGATGGCGTGCGCGACCGCCGGCTTCCTGCTGATGTCGGGCTGGGACGACGCCACCCTCCACCACACCAGCGCCGGCCTGGTGCTCGCCCTCACCGGGCTCGGCTTCGGGCTGGCGATCGCACCGGTCAACGCGGTACTGCTGGCCGCCACGGAGTCGTCCGTGCACGGCCTGGCCAGCGCCCTGCTGGTGGTCGCGCGGATGGTCGGGATGCTGGTCGGCGTATCGGCGCTGACCACGATCGGGCTGCGCCGCTACTACGCCGTCGAGGGCGACCTACCCTCTCCGCACCAGGTCTGCGGCGCCACCAGCACCCGGTGCCACGCCTACACCGACCTGCTGCAGGGCGCCGGCATCGGCCAGCTGCACGCGGTCTTCGTCGGCGCGGCGGTCTGCGCGGCGCTGGCGGGGATCCTCGCGGTGGGGCTGTTCGGCGGCCTGGCCACCCGTCGCCGTACGCTCCGGGCATGACGCCCGCCTGTTCGACCGGCTCCCTGGCCGCCGGCGAGCCACTGATCGGATCGGCGCCACCGGCCCGCGCGTGGCTCTGCCTGGAGCAGCCGGGGCCGTGGGGCCGCAAGGCGCTGCGGCAGTCCCACCTCGACCCGCAGCTCGGGAAACGGATCGAGCGGCTCGCCGAACGGTACGGCGTCCGCGCGGCGCTGATCCGGCGCCCGGGCCGCCATGCCGACCAGGCCGACCAGGCCGACCAGGCCGGCCAGGCCGGCCATGGCTCGCCCAAGCTGCTGGTGGCCCACACCCACCCGGCCGGCTCCTGGCTGCTCAGCGGGCGACTCGAGGCGCCCGAGGAGGTGCTCGAGCTGGACTGGGAGGCGCTGGCCGCGGGCGAGCCCACGGTGCACCCCCGGCTGGCCGTCGACCCCGAGCCGGTGCTGCTGGTGTGCACCAACGGCCGCCGCGACACCTGCTGCGCCCGGCTCGGTCGCCCGGTGGCGCTGTCCGCGGCGGCGCGCCGGCCCGAGCGGGTCTGGGAGGTCACCCACACCTCGGGACACCGGTTCGCCCCGACCACGGTGCTGCTGCCGTCGGGCCACCTGCACGGTCGGGTCATCGACGCCGCCGGGCTGCTGGACCTGGCGGGCTCCGGCCGGCTCGCGCTCGACGGCTGGCGTGGGCGATCCACCTGGCCGGAGGCGGGGCAGGCCGCCGAGCAGGCGGTCCGCCGTACCCTCGGGGTCGACGGGCTGGACGACCTCGTGGTCGCCGATGGCGAGGCGGGCTGGCTGGTCCGTCACCGCGACGGCCGTGCGTGGCAGGTGTCGGTGACCTCCACGCAGTCCGGAGAGCGTGGCGAGTCCTGCGGCAAGGAGCCGCGGCCGATCAGGCGCTTCGTCGCCTCGGTCCCCGAACCGGTGCCCACGGTCGTGGGCTAGCGTGCCGGTCGTGACCGACGACTTCGACGACCTGCTGTCCGCCAACCGCACGTACGCCGACGAGTTCGCCCTCAAGGACCTGCCCGGCGTCGCCGGCAGGGGCCTGGCGATCGTGACGTGCATGGACTCCCGGATCGACCCGCTCGCGATCCTGGGGCTGCGGGCCGGCGACGCCAAGGTGGTGCGCAACCCGGGGGGGCGGGTCGACGACACCGCCCTGGAGTCGCTGGTGCTGGCCTGTCACCTGCTGCAGGCGACTCGCATCATGATCGTGCCCCACACCCGGTGCGCGATGGCCTCCTCCACCCTGGAGCAGGTGCGCGAGCGGGTCGGTGCCTCGGCCGGCCAGGACGTCGCCTGGCAGCCGTTCGGGATGGTCGCAGACCAGGAGGCCACCCTGCGCGAAGACGTGCACCGGGTGACCAGCCACCCGCTGATCCCGGACTCGGTCGCGGTCGCCGGCTTCCGGTACGACGTGGACACCGGCCTGCTGGACCGCCTCGTCTGACCGGCAGCGCGGGCTGGTCACATGCGGCCCGTGGGAGCACAATCATCCTGTGCAGTTGCTCGAGCGCGAGCAGCAGCTCGGGTCGCTGACGCAGTACGCCGAGGAAGCCCGTACCGGACACGGACGGCTGGTCCTGGTCGCCGGCGAGGCCGGGGCGGGCAAGTCCAGCCTCGTCGAGCTCCTCGAGGAGAGGCTGCCCGATGCCCGATGGGCCCGGGGGTCCTGCGACGGGCTGTTCATCCCGCGCCCGCTGGCGCCGCTGTACGACGCGGCCGGCGCGCTCGGCGGTCACCTGGCCGACCTGGTCCACCAGGACGCACCGCGCGACGTGCTGTTCACCGCCCTGCTCGAGGATCTCGCCCGGTCCGATCGGCTCACGGTGCTGGTGATCGAGGATCTCCACTGGGCCGACGAAGCCACCCTGGACCTGGTGCAGTTCCTGGCGCGCCGGCTGCGCAGCAGCCGCGTCCTGCTCATCGGCAGCTACCGGGACGACGAGCTCGCCCCCGACGATCCGCTCCGGTCGGTGCTCGGCGTGCTGTCGCGGTTGCGCTCGACCCGTCGGATCGGCGTACCACCCTTGTCCCGTGCTGCCGTCGACGGCCTCGCAGCGGGGTCCGGCATTTCCGGCGAACGGCTCCACCGGCTCACCAGTGGCAACCCGTTCTTCGTCGCCGAGGTGCTCCGGGTCGGCACCGATGCGCTGCCGCCCTCGGCCCGTGACGCAGTGCTCGCCCGCCTGGGCCGACTGTCGAGCGATGCCCGGCGTTGGGCAGAGGTGGCTGCGCTCGCGGGGGCCAGCGTCGAGCCCGCGGTCCTGGAGCGGGTGGCGCCCGCGGAGCCCGGTGGGCTCAACGAGCTGGTTGACTCCGGCCTCCTGGTCAGTGACGTCGACGCGCTGCGGTTCCCGCACGAGATCACCAGGATGGCGGTGGCCCAGGAGGTACCGGTGCACCGCCGCGCGGTCACCCACGCCCGCCTGCTCGACGCGCTGGACCGGCTCGGTGGGAGTGACGAGGCCCGGCTGGCCTACCACGCCGAGGGAGCTGGTGACCGCGACGCGGTGCTGCACCTGGCCCCGCGTGCCGGGATCCGGGCCGCAGGGGTCGGCGCACATCGCGAGGCAGCCGAACAGTTCGCTCGCGCGCTGCGCTTCGCCGACAACGCGGAGCCGGCGACCCGGGCAGACCTGCACCACCGGCTCGCGGTCGAGCTCTCGCTGGTCGACCGCTGGTCCGATGCGGCCGACGCCGCCGAGACCGCGCTTGCCCTGCGCCAGCAGCTGCACGATCCGGCGCGCGAGTCCGAGACCTTGCGATTCCTGGCCCGCGTGATGTGGCGACTGTGCCGGCAGCCCGAGGCGAGCCGGTACGCCGAGTCGGCGCTGGATGCCGCACAGGAGGTCGGTGGCGCCGCGTTGGCCCGTGCCCTTGCCGAGATGGCGAACTGCCGGTACCACGACCAGGACCTGCCGGGGGCGGCACGGTGCGCCGACGAAGCGGTCGCGCTCGGGGAGTCACTCGACCTGCCGGACGTGGTCAGCGACGCGCTGGACACCAAGGCCTGCGTGGTCGCCGACATGCGCGGGGAATGGGAGCCGCTGATGCGGCGGGCACTGCAGGTCGGAGTGGCCCGGCGAGCCGACGCCGCCGCGGGCCGGGCGTTCGCGAACTTGCTGGAGATCCTGTCGAAAGGGCGCCGGTTGCAGGAAGCCGCCGCTGTCTACGAGGAAGGGATCGCCTACTGCGAGGAGCACGACATCGCCACCTACGGCGTCTGTATGACCGCGCATCATGCCGAAGTTGTTCTCCTACTGGGCCGTTGGGACGAAGCGCTCGAGCTCAGCAGAGGGGTGTTGGACCGGGGCGCGGTGTCACCGGCCAACCGGATCACGCCGTGCCTGAACGTCGGCCAGATCCTCGCCCGGCGAGGGGACGCAAGCGTCGCGGCGCCGTACCTCGACGAGGCGGTTCAGTACGCCCAGCACACCGCCGAGCCGGGCTGGCTCCTCGCGACGCTCCCGGCGCGTGCGGAGGCGCGTTGGCTTGCCGGAGACGATGATGGGGCACGCGCCGACATCCGCACTGCGGCGGCACATCTGCCTTCCGCCGGCTCCCTGACCGCCGGCCTGGTGGGGTCGTGGCTGCGCCGGCTCGGGGTCGGGGACGAGTTCGGGAGCTCGGATGTCTCCGAGGCGTATCGACTGGAGTTCTCCGGGGACCGCGCGGGGGCAGCTCGCGCCTGGGATGTGCTGGAGAGCCCGTACGACGCGGCACTCGCGCTGGCCGATTCGCCCAGCGAGGACGAGCTGCGCGAGGCCGTCGCCCGATTCGAGCGACTCGGCGCGGCCGCGGCGGTGGCCCGGGTGCGGCGGCGGATGCGTGAGCTCGGGTTCCGCCCCGTGCACACCGGCCCGCGGACGAGCACGCGCGACCACCCCGCCGGGCTCACCCGGCGCGAGCAGGAGGTGCTCGCCCTGGTCTGCGAGGGGTTCACCAACGACGAGATCGCCGGCCGGCTGTACATCTCCGTGAAGACCGTCGACCACCACGTGTCCGCCGTGCTGGGCAAGCTCGGTGCGGCCGGTCGCCGGGAGGCGACGCGTGAGGCTCGCCGGCGCGGACTGGTCGACACCGGAACGTGGGTATCGGCCGCCCCGAACCTGGGTAGTCGCTCCTGATCCGCCGGCGCCTCCGCGCGCCGTACTTTCGCGGGGTCCGCACAGTGCGGGCAGGCGAAGGGAGACCACGATGCCGCTCTACATGGATGTGCACCACATCGTCGGCGGGGTGTCCGTCGACGACGTGGCGAAGGCACACACGGCCGACCTGCAGGTGCAGGACGACCACGACGTCAGGTACCAGCGCTACTGGGTGGACGAGGGCAACGGCAGGATCTTCTGTCTCGTCGAGGCGCCCTCACCCGAGGCTCCGGCCAGGGTCCACCGCGAGGCGCACGGCCTGGTGGCCGAGGAGATCTACGAGGTCAGGGAGGGGTCATGAAGGTCCTGAAGCTCCTGGCCGGTGCCACCGTGTCGGCGACGCTGCTGGCGTCCCCCCTGGCGACCACTGCATCGGCGCAGCGGCCGCCCGACCCCGCCGTGCCGGCACCGACGAAGGTGCATCTGTCCCGGGCGGCAACGCGGGGGTTCACCCACCCGCCGGCCGCGAGGAAGGCGGGCTACGGCCTGCTCAAGGACGCCAAGGGCATCGCCTGCATCGCGATGCCGCCCATGGGCGCCATGGGGGTCCACTACGTCAACGGCGACCTGGTCGACCCGAAGGTCCGGTTGCGACACCCAGAGGGGCTGGTCTACCGGTTCACCCGTAACGGCCACCTGCGGCTGGCCGCCCTGGAGTACGTCGTCCTCAAGCAGGACTGGACCGCGGCCCACGGTGCCGGGGCACGGCGACCGCACCTGTTCGGCCACCGGTTCAACTTCACCCCGGCCGGCAACCGTTACGGGCTGCCCGCGTTCTACTCGCTGCACGCCTGGCTCTGGTACCACAACCCTGCGGGAAGGTTCGGGATGTGGAACCCGCGGGTGCACTGCCCGGCCGGCATCTGAGCGCACTGTCACCTGGTCGCGGTCGGTGGCCGCAACACCGGCCGCGACCAGGAGTCACGTGCACGCCCGCCCCGGGTGCGCATTCGGTGAGGCCATCTACCCGAGCGCCGAGGCCACCAGCGGCTCGTAGCCGTCCGCGTGGCCGTCCCGGTTGGGGTGGTAGCTCTCCGAGACCGGGTTGGACAGGCCGTTGAGCCACTCCGGGTTGTCGCAGATCGCGTGCCCGATGAACCGGCTCGTCGGGTTGGCGAAGCCGAACCCGGCACTGCCCGCCGCGGTCGCGAACGTGGAGTTCAGCATGTCCGCGGTGTCGTTGAGCCGGGACTCCTCGGACGGGGAGAACCAGGTGCCGGCATTGCAGTCCTCGCCCATGAACAGCCGGGGGTAGCCCACCACCACAACCTTCGCACTGGGCGCGTCCGCGCGGATGTCGGTGTACAGCGTGTGCAGCGCGCCCGGCAGCTGGTTCTCGATGAAGGCCTGTGCCTGGTCGATGGCACCGTTGCAGTCGCTCATCCAGCCCGGCTCGGCGCAGGTGGTGATCACATGGGAGAAGCCGGCGTCGTTGCCGCCGACCGTGATGGTGACGTAGCTCGTGGAGCCCGACAGCGCACCGAGCTGGTTGCCCTCCACGACGGGAATGGTCGCGCCGGAGCAGGCCTGGAAGCTCAGGGCGTAGCCCTTCGCCTGCGCGACCAGCCACGGATAGGCGTACACCGAGCGCTCGCAGGAGGTGCCGTCGTTGATGTAGCTGCGGGTCCCGGTGCCCGAGGCGTAGGAGTCGCCCAGGGCGACGTACGACGGTCCCGCCGCGTGCGCGGCCGCACCGAGGATCGGGACGAGCAGCGCCAGGACGGCGGCGAGCAGGAGCGGGAGTGCGAGTCGGGAAACCGGTCGTGCCATCGGCTGGGGTCCTCTCGGTCGACCCCGGCGGGTGGCTCACCCGCCGTCATCCAAGCGCACGTTCCCGGTCCTGTCCAGAGCTCTCGCCGGACACGGGCAACGTGGCCTACGCGTCGATGGCCTCCTGGTCGACCTCGTAGGCACCGGCGACGATGAACTCCTTGCGGGGTGCGACGTCCGAGCCCATCAGCAGCGAGAACACCTCGGCGGCGGCCGCCGCGTCGTCGGCGGTGAGCTTGCGGAGGGTACGCCGGCGCGGGTCCATCGTGGTCTCGGCCAGCTGGTCGGCGTCCATCTCGCCGAGACCCTTGTAGCGCTGCACCGGCTCCTTCCAGCGCACCCCCCTCTTCGCCAGCTGCGCGAGCCTCCGCTGCAGCTCGGGGTCGGAGTAGGTGTAGACGTACTTGTCCATCCCCTTCTTCGGGTTGGTCAGCTCGATGCGGTGCAGCGGCGGCACTGCGGTGAATACCCGCCCGGCGGTGACGAGTCCGGGCATGTACTTGAAGAACAGCGTGGCCAGCAGGCACCGGATGTGTGCGCCGTCGGAGTCGGCGTCGGCCATGAAGATGATCTTGCCGTAGCGGGCCGCCTCCAGGTCGAAGGTGCGACCCGAGCCGGCGCCGACAACCTGGATGATCGAGGAGCACTCGGCGTTCTTGAGCACGTCGGCCACCGAGGCCTTCTGGACGTTGAGGATCTTGCCGCGGATCGGGAGCAGCGCCTGGAACTCGGAATTGCGGGCCAGCTTCGCCGTACCCAGCGCCGAGTCTCCCTCGACGATGAAGAGCTCGCTCCGCTCGACGTCGTTGCTGCGGCAGTCGGCGAGCTTCGTGGGC
>JBOHDO010000098.1:0-20648 GCA_050699415.1 Marmoricola sp. | reverse complement strand
GCCGACTACTTCCAGGGCACCAACATCTCGCAGACCAACCCGGGCGGGATCGGCACCGTCGCCGCGGTGCCGCGCCTGCTCAGCGGCCAGAGCGCGATCATCGCCACCGGCTCGATCGCCTACCCCCCGGAGTGGCTGCACGCCTCGCCGGAACGGCTGAAGCAGATCGGCGTCTCGAAGGTTATGACGCTGACCTCGACCTACGACCATCGGGTCATCCAGGGCGCCCTGTCCGGCGAGTTCCTCAAGAAGATGCACCAGCTGCTGCTGGGCGAGGAGGACTTCTACGACGAGATCTTCCGCTCCCTGCGCATCCCCTACGAGCCGATCCGCTGGTCGGCCGACATCTCGGTCAGCCACGACGACGACATCCACAAGCAGGCCCGGGTCCTGGAGATGATCCACTCCTACCGGGTCCGCGGCCACATCATGGCCGACACCGACCCGCTGGAGTACAAGCAGCGCAGCCACCCCGACCTCGAGGTGGAGTCGCACGGCCTGACGCTGTGGGACCTCGAGCGCGAGTTCGCGACCGGCTCGTTCGGGGGCGAGCGCCGCTTCATGCGGATGCGCGACATCCTCGGCATCCTCAGGGACTCCTACTGCCGCACGGTCGGCATCGAATATATGCACATCCAGGACCCGGAGCAGCGGCGCTGGATCCAGCAGCGGGTCGAGCGGCCGCACGTGAAGCCGCCGCGCGAGGAGCAGCTGCGCATCCTGCTCAAGCTCAACCAGGCCGAGGCGTTCGAGACCTTCCTGCAGACCAAGTTCGTGGGCCAGAAGCGGTTCAGCCTCGAGGGCGGTGAGACCGTCGTGGCCCTGGTCGACGAGATCTGCGAGGCAGCGGCCGAGGCCACCCTCGACGAGGTCTGCGTCGGCATGGCCCACCGGGGCCGGCTCAACGTGCTGGCCAACATCGTGGGGAAGTCCTACAGCCAGATCTTCCGGGAGTTCGAGGGCAACATCGACCCGCGCACCGTCCAGGGCTCGGGCGACGTGAAGTACCACCTCGGCGCGGAGGGGGCCTTCGTGGCCGGCTCGGGTGACCGGATCAAGGTCTCCGTGGCCGCGAACCCGTCACACCTCGAGACCGTCGACCCGGTGCTCGAGGGGATCGCCCGGGCCAAGCAGGACGTGCTCAACCGCGGCGCCGAGTTCCCGGTGCTGCCGCTGCTGCTGCACGGTGACGCCGCCTTCGCCGGCCAGGGCGTGGTCGCGGAGACGCTGAACATCTCCCAGCTGCGCGGCTACCGCACCGGTGGCACGATCCACCTGATCGTCAACAACCAGGTCGGCTTCACCACCTCCCCCGCCTCGTCCCGCTCGTCGCTGTACTGCACGGACGTGGCCCGGATGGTGCAGGCCCCTATCTTCCACGTCAACGGCGACGACCCCGAGGCGTGCATCCGGGTGGCACGGCTGGCCTTCGAGTACCGGCAGGCGTTCGACAAGGACGTCGTCATCGACCTGGTCTGCTACCGCCGCCGCGGCCACAACGAGGGGGACGACCCGTCGTACACCCAGCCGCTCATGTACGACCTGATCGAGCAGAAGCGCTCGGTCCGCAAGCTCTACACCGAGTCGCTGGTCGGTCGCGGAGACATCACGGTCGAGGAGGCCGAGCAGGTCCTCAAGGACTACCAGCAGCAGCTGGAGCGGGTCTTCACCGAGGTCCGCGAGGGCGAAGCGACCGCCGCGGCCTGGACCACCGCACCCGACTACCCGGAGAAGCCGGGCCTGGAGAAGGCCACCGCGGTCCCGCTGGAGACGATGAAGCAGATCTCCGACGCGCACGTCACCGCGCCGGACGGGTTCACCGTGCACCCGAAGGTGCTCCCGCAGCTGCAGCGGCGAGCCGCTGCGATCACCGAGGGACCGATCGACTGGGGCACCGGCGAGATGATCGCGCTCGGCTCGCTGCTCATGGACGGCCGGCCCGTGCGACTGGCCGGGCAGGACTCGCGGCGCGGCACGTTCGTGTCCCGGTTCGCCACCATCATCGACCGGCACAACGCCAACGAGTGGACGCCGCTGGCGAACCTGTCCGAGGACCAGGCCCAGTTCTACGTCTACGACTCGCTGCTCTCGGAGTACGCCGCGCTCGGCTTCGAGTACGGCTACTCGGTGGCCCGTCCCGAGGCCCTGGTGCTGTGGGAGGCCCAGTTCGGCGACTTCGTCAACGGCGCCCAGACCGTGATCGACGAGTACGTCACCTCCGGCGAGGCGAAGTGGGGCCAGCAGTCCGGCGTGGTCCTGCTGCTCCCGCACGGGTACGAAGGCCAGGGCCCGGACCACTCGTCGGCACGGATCGAGCGGTTCCTGACGATGGCGGCCGAGGACGCGTTCGAGGTGGCCCAGCCGTCCACGCCGGCGAGCTACTTCCACCTGCTGCGCAAGCACGCACTCGGAGGGATGCACCGTCCGCTGGTGGTGTTCACCCCCAAGTCGATGCTGCGGCGCAAGCAGGCCGCGTCCCAGCCCGAGGCGTTCACCCAGGGCTCGTTCGCGCCGGTCATCGGCGACGACGAGGTCGACCCGGAGAAGGTCGACGCGGTGTTGCTGTGCAGTGGCCGGATCACTTGGGACCTGATCACCGAGCGCGGCAAGCGGCAGGACGAGCCGACCACGGCCGTGGTGCGCACCGAGCAGCTCTACCCGACGCCGGTGTCGGAGGTGAAGGCCGAGCTGGGCCGCTTCCCCAACCTCAAGACCGTCCGCTGGATCCAGGACGAGCCGGCCAACATGGGCCCCGCACCGCACTTCCGGCTGAACCTCTTCGGCGAGCTCCCGTTCGAGGTGGAGGTGGCCTCCCGCCCGGCCTCGGCCGCCCCGTCGGTAGGCCAGCACTCCCGGCACGTGGCCGAGCAGAAGGAGATCATCGAGCGGGCGTTCGCGTAGGCTCGTCATGTACTTCACCGACCGTGGCGCCGAGGAGCTGCAGAGCCGCCGGGGGGACGAGGAGGTCACCCTCGCCTGGGTGGCCGACCGGCTGACCGAGTTCACCGACCTCCACCCCGAGTTCGAGACCGCGGTGGACCGACTGGCGACCTGGCTCGCCCGGCTCGACGACCCCGACCAGGACTGAGGTTCCGCGTGCACACCACCGACCCCGACGGCCGGCTCACGACGTACCGGCGCGACGGCCTGACCTTCGAGGTCAGTGACCAGGGCCCGGAGCAGGGTACGCCGGTCGTGCTGCTGCACGGCTTCCCCCAGCTGAACACCTGCTGGCAGCGGGTCGCGCCACTGCTGCACGCCGAGGGGTTCCGCACCCTGGCCCCCAACCAGCGCGGCTACTCCCCCGGCGCCCGCCCCACCGGCCGCAGGGCCTACAAGACCTCCGAGCTGGTCAGGGACGTGGCGGCCCTGGTCGACGAGGTCGGCGGGCCGGTGCACCTGGTCGGGCACGACTGGGGCGCGGCCGTCGCCTGGGCGGCCGCGATCATGCATCCCGAGATGCTGAGGACCCTGACCGCGGTCTCGGTGCCGCATCCGGGGGCCTTCATGAAGGCGATGCCGCGCGGGCAGGCCCTCGACTCCTGGTACATGGCGATGTTCAACATCCCGTGGCTGCCCGAGCGGCTGCTCACCGACCGGCGGCTGGCCCAGCGGATGATGCGCCGGTTCGGCATGACCCCCGAGATGTTCGCGACCTTCCGGCGCGACTTCGGCGACGGTGAGGCGCTGCGCGGCGGACTCGCCTGGTACCGCGCGCTACCGCTGGCCAACCCGAAGCTGTTCGGCGTCGCGGTGCACGTGCCCACCACCTACGTATGGAGTGACCGCGACGCGGCGCTCGGTCGCACCGGCGCCGAGCTGTGCAGGGAGTACGTCGACGCGCCGTACCGCTTCGAGGTGCTGGAGGGCTGCAGCCACTGGATCCCCGACGAGCGACCCGACGACCTGGCCCGGATCATCCTGGAGCGCGCGGGCAGCGTGTCGTGAGCCGCCCGGCGGCGCCGCACCGTCAGCGCGGGTCGCTGCCGTCGTCGGCCGGGCCCGTGTCGGGCTGGGGCGGCCCCGCTCCCTGGTCGTGGTCGGCCCGCCGGGCGGCGTCCCTGATCTCGAACACCTCGGTCGCCAGCCCGCCGACCACGCCGGCGATGTCGCGGACCGCGCCGGTGACGATGGTCGCGACCTGGCCGACGGTGCCGGCAGCCGCCTCCACCGTGCTCTGCAGCGCGTCCTTGCGGATCTCGGCCCGGCTCAGGTGCTCGTCCATGCCACCAGTCTCAGGCGGCGGCGGCCGGTTCGGCAACGGTGTCGGGGTGTGAGACCCGCGACGTGCGCCCGGGCAGCGCCAGCCGGCAGATCTTCCTCGCCACGCTGCCCAGCTGCCTGCGCAGCGGCCCGGTGTTGTACTCCAGCCCGTACCGCTCGCAGATCTCGCGGATCTCCGCGGCGATCTCGGGGTAGCGACGCGCCGGCAGGTCCGGGTACAGGTGGTGCTCGATCTGGTGGGAGAGGTTGCCGCTCAGGATGTGGAACAGCGGGCTACCGGTGATGTTCGCCGATCCGAGGACCTGGCGGTAGTACCAGTGCCCGCGTGACTCCTCACCGTCCTGGTCGCGACACTCCTCCTCGGTGAAGCTCTCCACGCCTGCCGGGAAGTGGCCGCAGAAGATGATGCTGAACGTCCACACGTTGCGCACCAGGTTCGCGGTGGCGTTGCCCAGGAAGGTCAGCGGGAACAGCGGACCGGTCAGGGCCGGGAAGAGCACGTAGTCCTTGAGGGCCTGGTGGCGGATCTTGCGGAGCAGGCCCGGGTAGAGCGGCTTGTTGTCTGCCAGCGACCGCCGGCCCGAGACGATGTTCTCCACCTCGAGGTCGTGCAACGCGACGCCCCACTCGAAGAAGACCATCAGCAGGAAGGCGTAGACCGGGTTGCCGAGGTAGTAGGGGTGCCAGGGCTGGTCGGGGTCGATGCGCAGCACGCCGTACCCGATGTCCCGGTCCTTGCCCAGGATGTTGGTGAAGGTGTGGTGGATGTAGTTGTGCGAGTACTTCCACTGGCTGCTCGGGCAGACCGTGTCCCACTCGTACATCCGCGAGCTCAGGCCCGGGTCGCCCATCCAGTCGTACTGGCCGTGCATGACGTTGTGGCCGATCTCCATGTTGTCGAGGATCTTGGAGAGGCTCAGCGCCGCGACCGCGAGCGGCCAGGCCGGGGGGAGGTACATCAGCGCGCGTCCGGCGACCTCGAGCTGGCGCTGCCGCCGCACGATGTTGCGGATGTACGCCGCATCCTCCTCCCCGAGGTCGGCGACGATGCGCTGCCGGATCGCGTCCAGCTCCGTGCCGAGCGCCTCGAGCTGTTCGGGGGTGAGCGTGGGTGTGGTCGTCATGGATGTCCTTTCCGGATGGTCAGAGGTCGACGGCGCAGTCGCCGACGGGGGCGTTGACGCAGACCTGGATGTCCTCGTCGGGCAGCGAGGACTGCGCGCCGGTGATCACGTTGCGCACGGTGCCCTCGGACTTGCGGGCGGTGCAGGAGAAGCAGATGCCCATCCGGCAGCCGAACTCCGGGGTGAGGCCGGCAGCCTCGGCCTGCTCCAGGATGCTGGTGCCGGTGTTGGGAGTCGACCTGCCGGCTCGCGCGAAGGTGAGCTCGCCCTCGGCCGACCCGGAGGCGGCCACCGGCGGCTTGAAGAACTCCACCCGAAGCCGTGGGCTGTCGCCGTACGCCGCCCGGACCAGGTCGACCATGCCGCCCGGACCGCAGACCCAGGTGTCGGTGTCGCGGAAACCCGGCGCGATCCGGCGCAGCAGCTCCTCGCTGAACAGCGCGTCGCCGTGGAACAGCCGTACGTCGACGTCGTTGTCGGCCGCGTCGATCGCGGCGAGCTCGTCGGCGAAGATCTGGTCGGCCTGGCCCCGGGCGAAGTGCAGGAACGTCACCGGCCGGCCGGCGCATCCGTCGTACCCGTCCCGGAGCAGCGTGCGCAGCTGGGACATCACCGGGGTGATGCCCGAGCCACCCGAGATCATCAACAGCGGGTGGGGGCCCGGAGTCGCCGGGCTCACCGGCAGGGTGAACTCGCCCTCGGCCTGCCCCAGGTGCAGCACCTGGCCGGGACGGGCGTCCCTGACCAGGAACTTGCTCACCCGGCCCTCGTCATGGGCACGGATGGTCAGCGTGATCGGCTCCCCCGGCCCGGACTCGGGTGAGGAGATCGAGAAGCACCGGGTCAGTCGACGTGCGCTGCCGGGCAGCTCCACGCCGACCTGGACGTACTGGCCCGCCCGGTGGCCCCGCCAGGTCCGGGTCGGCTGCAGGCTCAGGGTGGCCACCTCGGGGCCGTCGGAGCCGGGGTTCTCACGGTGCACGTCGAGCACGCGGGCTCGCACCTCGGTGGCGGCCCACATCGGGTCGACCATCTCGAGGTAGCGGTCGACCGGGTGCGGCGACGCGAGGGCGGCCAGCGTCCTCGACCTGAGCACCCGCTCGGCGACCGTCATGGCAAGCTCCTTCGGATGTAGTGAACGTCCGTACACTGAAACTATGGTGGGTCGTTACCGGCACGGTCAACCAGGGCGCCACGTGATGCCAAACACGGTGGACGAATGTTCACCCATTCGTGACCCCGCCCCGGTTAGGGTGTCGGGGTGACCATGACGCGTGGCGTGCAGAAGGAGCGCACCCGGCGTGCCTTCCTCGACGCTGCGCTCACGCTGTCCCAGGACGGAGGGCTGGGCGCACTGTCCCTGCGCCAGGTGGCGCGCGAGGTCGGGCTGGTGCCGACGGCCTTCTACCGCCACTTCTCCTCCATCGAGGAGATGGGGCTGACCCTGGTCCAGGAGTCGTTCGACTCGCTGCGCGGCATGCTGCGCGACGTACGCCGGGAGAACCAGGAGCCCGCGGAGGTCATCGCCGTCTCCGTCGAGGTGCTGGGGCGTCACGTCCGCGAGCACCGCGAGCACTTCGGCTTCATCGCCCGCGAGCGGCGTGCCGGGAGCCCGGTCGTGCGCGACGCGGTCCGGCACCAGATCGAGCTCGTCGAGCGCGAGCTGGCCACCGACCTCGCCCGGCTCACCCCGCCGACCTGGTCCGCGACGGACCTTGCGGTGCTGGCGAACCTGATCGTGGTCGTGATGGTCAACGCGGTCGAAGACCTGCTGCAGGCCGACCGGCCGGAGCTTGCCGAGGCCGTGCTCGACCGCACCCGCACCCAGATCACCATGCTGGCCGTGGGCGCGCAGGACTGGAGATCGCGCGCCTGAGTGGCGCCACGGCCCGTGCGGGAATGCTGGGTAAGGTTGCGCCGTGCCGAATCTGGACCGACACGACTTCACCTACTCGATCGTGGTTCCGGTGTTCAACAGCGCGAGCATCGTGGGCCGCACCGTCGAGCAGATCGTGTCGACCTTCCGGCAGGCGGGCCTGGCCTTCCAGCTGGTGCTGGTCAACGACGGCAGCTCCGACGGGAGCTGGGAGACCATTGCCGCCCTCGCCCGCTCCCACCCCGAGGTCGTGGCGCTCAACCTGCTGCACAACTACGGCCAGCACCACGCGAACCTCGCCGGCATGCGGGAGGCGACCGGCGACTACGTGATCACGATGGACGACGACCTGCAGAACCCGCCCGACCAGGCGTTGCTGCTCGTCGACGAGGCGATGCGCGGCCGGGACGCGGTGTTCGGCAGGTTCGAGACCAAGCGGGCCTCTCCCCTGCGCCGCCTGGGCAGCAAGGCCATCGGCCTGATGAACCACCGGATCTTCGGCCAGCCCACGGACCTGGCGGTGTCCAACTTCCGGGTCCTGCGCCGCGACGTCGTCGACCGGATCTGCGCGTCGCGCACCGCGCACCCCTACATCACGGGCCAGGCGCTGCTGTACTCCAGCAACCGGGCCAACGTGCTGGTACGCCACGACGAGCGTGCGGAGGGCAAGAGCACCTACAGCCTGCGCCGGATCCTCCGGCTGGTCGTGACGATCCTGTTCTCCTACTCCTCCTTCCCGCTGCGTGCGGCAGCGCTGGCGGGCGCCCTGGTGGCCCTGGCCTCGTTCGCGCTGGGAGCGGCGTACTTCATCCACGGCCTGTTCGTGCAGGCCCCCATCCCCGGCTGGACCACGCTCGTGGTGCTGCTCGCGTTCTTCAACGGCGTGATCATCGCGCTGCTGTCCATGCTCGGGGAGTACGTCGTGCGCACGCTGAACTCGATCAACGCCCAGGACACCTACCACGTGATGGACAGGGTGGGCGCTGTGACCGCACCTCCCGAGGACGCGCGGCTGCCCCTCCGCGAGGGCCCCGCATGAGGCGACACCTGCTGGTCATCGGGGGGCAACGCTGCGGCACCACCTCGCTGGCCCGTCTCCTCGACGCACACCCGGAGATCACCATGGCCCGGCCTCCCCGGCCGGAGCCCAAGGTCTTCTGCTCCGACGAGGCGACCGACCGCGGGCTCGACTGGTACCGCCGCACCTGGTTCGCGCACGCACGCGACGAGCGGCTGCTCGGCGACAAGAGCACCAGCTACATCGAGGACCCCGCCGCCCCCGGCCGAGCTGCCCGGATGCTCGGCGAGGCAGAGGTCGTGGCACTGCTGCGCGACCCCGTCGAACGGGCGGTGTCCAACTGGCGGTTCAGCACCGACCACGGGCTGGAGGACCGGCCGCTGGAGCGTGCGCTCGAGGAGAACCTCGCCGGCGAGTCGCCGCAGACCCCCGCCACGACGTCGGTGTCCCCGTTCGCCTACCTCGAGCGCGGCCGGTATGCCGACCACCTGCGCCCCTGGCTCTGCCGGTTCCCCGCGACACGCATCGTGCTCCTCGCCGACCTGCTGGCACGGCCGGCCGAGACCTCCGACCGCCTGTTCGAACAGCTCGGCGTACGGACCGGCCTCACCACGGCCACCCCGGCGCTCAACGCCAGCCACAGCCCAACGGCGGAGCTGTCGCCCCGGCTGCTGCGCCGGCTGCGGGACTACTTCGCCGACAGCGACGCCGAGCTCGCCGCCCGGCTCGGCCACGAGCTGCCCTGGCGAACCGGCGCGCCGACTGGGAGCACCCGATGACCACGACCGACCCGATCCCGTTCAACCGGCCCGCGGTCGAGGGCCACGAGCTCGCCTACGTCCGCGAGGCGATCGAGAGCGGCCACCTGTCGGCCGGCGGAGCGTTCGGCGCCAGGGCCGCGGGCCTGCTCCGCGAGGCCACCGGGGCCAGCGAGGTGCTGCTGACCACGTCGTGCACCTCGGCACTGGAGCTCGCCGCGCTGATGCTGGACCTGCAGCCGGGCGACACCGTGGTGGTGCCCTCGTTCACGTTCACCACCACGGCGCTGGCGTTCGCCCGGCAGGGGGCCCGGCTGGTGTTCTGCGACATCGAGCGCACCACGCTCGGGCTGGACCCCGGGCACCTGGCCTCGCTCATCGACGACTCGGTCCGTGCCGTGGTCGCGGTGCACTACGCCGGGGTGGCGTGTGACCTCGAGGGGGTGCAGCGGGTGCTGGCCGAGCACCCGGACGTGACGCTCATCGAGGACAACGCCCACGGACTGTTCGGGCGCTGGCGTGGTCTTCCCCTCGGCAGCTTCGGCCGCTTCGCCAGCCAGAGCTTCCACGACACCAAGAACTTCGTCGCCGGCGAGGGCGGCGCCCTGCTGCTCAACGACCAGGCCGACGTCGCCCGTGCCCGGATCCTCTACGACAAGGGCACCGACCGGCAGGCCTTCCTGCTCGGCCAGGTCGACAAGTACTCCTGGAAGGACACCGGGTCGTCCTTCGGGCTCTCCGAGACCCTGGCGGCGTACCTGCTGGCCCAGCTCGAGCGGCGCGAGGCGATCCAGTCCAAGCGCCGGGAGCTGCACGAGCACTACCGTGCCGCGCTGGCGCCGTACGCCGGACAGCTGGGGTTCGAGATCGCGCCGGAGCTGCCGGAGCGGGACCCGGCATGGCACATGTTCTACGTGCTGCTCCCCGACCTGGACAGCCGGACTGCGGTGATGTCGGCGATGCGAGCCCAGGACATCCAGACCGCGTTCCACTACGTGCCACTGCACAGCTCCGTGGCCGGGCGCCGGTTCACCGCCCGGACCACCGACTGCCCGGTGACCGAGGAGATCAGCGCCCGGCTGCTGCGACTGCCCTTCTTCAACGACCTCGGCGACGATGCCGACCGGGTGGTGGCCGCGTTCCTGGCCGCGGTCCAGGAGCTGGAGCCTGCCCGTGGATAGCATCGCAGGCATGTCTTCGGCCGAGCAGCGCGGATCGTGGTCGCTGACCCAACCGGACTACTGGTGGTACCGGGCACGCGCGGACCTGCTCGAGTCGGCGCTGGGCCCCTACCTGGGCTCGCCGTCGAGGATCCTCGACGTCGGCAGTGCCGACGGGCCCAGCGTCGGCTGGGTGCGCGCCCGGGACCGGCGGCTCTGCGTCGACGTGGACCCGCGCGGCCTGCCCCCCGGCCAGGGCGTGTGTGCCTCGGCAGACGCGATCCCGTTCGGGGACCACACGTTCGACGCCGCCGTCGCCTTCGACGTGGTCGAGCACTGTCCCGACCGGCACCAGGCGCTGACCGAGCTGGCGCGCGTGCTGCGGCCGGGAGGGCGGCTGCTGGTGTCGGTGCCCGCCTACCGGTGGGCGTGGTCCGACCACGACGTCCGTGCGGGCCACTACACCCGTTACACCCGGCCCCGCATCGTCGCGGACCTGAGGGCCGCGGGGCTGACCGTGGACCGGGCAACGTACGCCTTCATGGCGGTCTTCCCGATGTTCGCGGCCGAGCGCGCCGTACGCAAGCTGCGGGCTCACAACGGCGGCAAAAGCTCCGACGGCGTGCCGCAGGTAGGCCCGCTGGCCGACCGGGTGCTCCGGGGACTCTCCCGGGTTGACCAGCGGCTGCTGCAGCGGCACGACCTGCCGTTCGGGTCGTCGGTGTTCGTCGCGGCCCACGCCCCGGGACCCGGGGCGCCGGCATGAGGATGCTGGTCACCGGCGGCGCCGGCTTCATCGGGAGCCACTACGTGCGCAGCCTGCTCACGCACGCGTGGGGTGCGACCTCGCCCGACCGGGTCGTGGTCCTCGACAAGCTCAGCTACGCCGGCAGCACCAGCAACCTCGACCCGGTCCGGCACGACGAGCGGCTGCAGTTCGTGCACGGCGACATCCTCGACCGTTCCCTCGTGGACGGGCTGATGGCCGAGGTCGACGCGGTGGTGCACTTCGCCGCGGAGAGCCACGTGGACCGGTCGATCCTGGGCGCCGACGACTTCGTGATGACCAACGTCGCCGGGACCGAGGTGCTGCTCAGCTCCGCGCTGCAGCACGCGGTGGACCGGTTCGTGCACGTCTCCACCGACGAGGTCTACGGCTCGATCGAGACCGGGAGCTGGGACGAGTCGTGCCCGCTCGAGCCCAACTCGCCGTACTCGGCGTCCAAGGCGTCCAGCGACCTGCTGGTCCGGGCGTACTTCCGCACCCACGGCCTCCCGGCCTGCATCACCCGGTGCTCGAACAACTACGGCCCCTACCAGTTCCCCGAGAAGGTCATCCCCCTGTTCGTGACGAACCTGCTCAACGGAGGGACCGTCCCGCTGTACGGCACCGGGGAGAACATGCGCGACTGGCTCCACGTGGACGACCACTGCCGAGGGATCCACCTGGTGCTCGAGGGCGGCAGGCCCGGCCAGGTGTACAACATCGGCGGCGGCCGGGAGCTGAGCAACCGCGAGCTGACCGGACTGATCCTGGCCGGCTGTGGCGCGGGCTGGGACCGTGTGGAGCACGTGCCCGACCGGTTGGGGCACGACCTGCGCTACTCGGTCGCGATCGACAAGATCCGCGACGAGCTCGGCTACCGCCCGCAGATCCGGTTCGAGGACGGGCTCGCCGAGACCGTGCGCTGGTTCACCGACAACCGCGGGTGGTGGGAGCCGCTCAAGGGGCGGGCGAGCCTGTCTCGCTAGAGCGACTGGCCCGGCGGCGCCGCGAGAGGTCGGGCCGCTCCAGCAGCTCCAGCAGGTAGGCGCCGTACCCGCTCTTGGTCATCTGCCCGGCCCGCTCCCGCAGCTCGTCGTCGCTGAGGAAGCCCATCCGCCAGGCCACCTCCTCCGGCGCGCCGATCTTGAGGCCCTGCCGGGCCTCGACGGTGCGGATGAAGTTGCTGGCGTCGTTGAGCGAGTCGAAGGTGCCGGTGTCCAGCCAGGCGGTGCCGCGCTCGAGCACCGAGACCTGCAGCCGGCCGCGGTCGAGGTACACGCGGTTGATGTCGGTGATCTCGTACTCGCCACGCGGCGAGGGCCGCAGCCGGCGCGCCAGCTCGGCCACCTCTGCGTCGTAGAAGTAGAGCCCCGGTACGGCGTAGTTGCTCCGGGGTCGCTCGGGCTTCTCCTCCAGCGAGATCGCCCGGCCGCTGTCGTCGAACTCGACGACACCGTAGGCCCGCGGGTCATGCACGAAGTGGGCGAAGATCGCCGCCCCGTCCAGGTTGCTGAACCGGGCGAGCTGCAGGCCGAGGCCCTGGCCGTAGAAGATGTTGTCGCCCAGGACCAGGGCGCAGGCGTCACCCTCGATGAACTCCTCACCGATGACGAAGGCCTGTGCCAGCCCCCGGGGCTCCGGCTGGACGGCGTACTCGATCGAGACCCCGAACGCCGAGCCGTCCCCGAGCAGCCGGCGGAACGACTCGGACTCGTGCGGCGTGGTGATCACCAAGATCTCGCGGATCCCGGCCAGGATCAGCGTCGACAGCGGGTAGTAGACCATCGGCTTGTCGTAGACCGGCACCAGCTGCTTGCTGGTCCCCAGCGTGATGGGGTGCAACCGGGTGCCGGTGCCACCGGCCAGGATGATCCCGCGCATGCGCCTGTGCTATCACATCCGGGGCTCGGTCACGCTGACGCGCCCGGAGCCACCACCCGAACGTGTCCGTACGCCGTCCCGAACGCTCAGCAACGCCACGAAGGCGACCACCTCGGCGGCGAAGAACGCCCAGACCACGCGTTCGAGCTCCTGACCGGAGAGCAGGGCGAAGACGACCACGGCGGCCACGCATCCCACCAGCCATGCCAGCACCAGGATCCGCGGCCGGTTCTGGGCGATCGCGGTGATCACCACCACCAGGTTCGCGACTGCGATCAGGCTGCCGGTGGCCACCACGGCCGCCAGGCCGGCCGCGATCACCACGTCCGACCCGAACACCAGCCGCAGCAGGAACGGCCCGGCCACCGCTCCCACCACGGCGGCGCCGACCGCCCCCACCACGGTCGTGGCCACCACCACGACCCGGAAGCGGCGCAGCGCAGCGTCCCGACCCGCGACGACCAGGGCGGTCATCCGGGCCGTGAGCGGCGCGACGGCCCCGAGCGCGAGCACGTACGGCGCCCGGAAGAGGGCCAGGGCAGCGAACAGCGCGGTCACCTCGCCCGGACGACCACCGCTGAGCGCCAGCGCGACCGGACCCCCGGTGAGCACCACCTGGCTCAGCAGCTGGCCGCTCGCGGTACTGCTCAGGAACGCGAGCGCCGAACCCGCGCTGGTCTCCGACCCCGAAGCCCGGAACCGCAGCGCGGAGGGCCAGACGAACGCGGTGAGGTGCCCGATCACCAGGCAGACGCCGTACCAGATCGCGTGGTGCACGCCGAGCTCGGCCAGCACCACCACCCCCACGCAGCGGACCAGGCTCTCCAGGCCGAGGCTGAAGGTGAGCCCGATGAAACGGCCCCGCGCGCTGAGCCCGCCACGGACCAGTCCGATCAGCGCGGACCCCAGCGTGACCAGCGCGACCAGGAGCGGCCACCACAGCCCACCGTGGTGGAACAGCGGGTCCCGCAGGGCCCACGCCACCACCCCGGTGACCAGCGACAGCCCGAGCACCACCCCGGACACCCGGGGCAGCGACCTGCGCACCTCACCCTCGCCGTGCGCGGTCGCCGTCCGGGTGGCCCAGTGCTGGACCGGGAAGGTCAGCGCCGCACCCGCGAAGCTCCAGTAGCTCCACAGCACCGACACCGGCGCGGCGGCCTCGGAGCCGAGCGCGTGCGTGGTGACCGCGAACACCGCGTAGGCGAGCACACCGTTGACACCGGACCCGATCAGCGGCGCAGTCGTGTCGCGGAAGCCCGACCTCACCCGGCTCAGCCCCCGGCGCCCGGGGGGGACCGGCGAGCCCGGTGGATCGCGTGGCGCATCTTCCGCAGCTTGTGGTGGCCCAGTGACCGGCTGGCCCAGGTCTGCCACGGGGAGCTGCCCACCCGGCGGTAGTCGCGCGACAGCGTCGGCACGAGCCACCCGGGGGCACCGTGTCGCGACACCGTGATCACGGTCGGGTGACGCCGTGCCACCCAGCGGTCAAGGCCCGCCAGCCCGCCCGGGTAGGTGTGGTCGACGTACGACTCGAGCCCGGCGCTGAGCAGCACGTACTTGCTGACCGCGCGCTTTCCGAGCAGCACCAGCGGCTGCGGCGCCCCCATGGTGAAGTACGTCGCATCGCGGGGAAGGTGGCGGGCGGTGGCGCGCGCAACCGCCCGCTGCATGTCGAGCGTGTCGGTCCGGGCGGTCACGGCGTACACGCAGGCGTCCAGGGTCGCGGCCACGGCGACGGCGGCGACCACGGCTATGGCGGCACGGCCGTCGAGGTGCCGGACCACCAGGGCGACGAAGACCGCGAACCCGACGGCGCCCAGTGGGAGCAGCGGGAACGCGTCCGGCCAGCCGTTGATGTCGTGCAGCGTCCAGGCCACTCCGATCACGGTGGCCGCCGCCAACGGCACCAACGTGGCCGCCCCGCCCTGCCGCCGCCGCAACAGGCCGACCACGCCGACGAGCCCACCCGCGATGAGGACGGCCAGGCCCCCCAGGAGCACGTACAGCGAGACGCCGTACGCCATGTGCAGGTCCCGCCACACCCAGCCGGCACGACCCCACACAGGGGAGGCAACGGTGTAGCGGGCGTTGATCAGCAGGAAGGCGCGAGCAAAGTCGCCCAGGGCACCGACGGCGGCGAAGTACACCACGAAGAGCCCCAGCGGGACCAGCCCGCCGACCACCACCCGGGCCAGGGACCGCCACCGGCGGCCGGGGGCGCACAGGATCGCCACCACCGCGGCACCGGCTCCGAGCGGGAACGATATCTGCAGGGTCAGCGTCGCCAGGCTCAGCCAGACGCCGGCCCAGAACCAGCTGCGGCGCTGCACCGCCACGAAGCACAGCACCAGGAACAGCACCATCACGGTCTTCTCGCGCGGGCCGTCCGAGGCGTAGGCCGCGAAGCCGTGGAAGCTGAGCATCGCCGCCGCTCCGGCAATCCCGGCCGCACGGCTGCGGAGCAGGTCCCGGCACAGCACGTAAATCGCGACCACCGCGGCCACCGCGGCCAGCAGGTAGACCATGCGCATGCCGACCACGTCGCCGACCCCGGCGACCCGCGCCACCGCGACACCGAGGGCCGGCACCATGTGTGCGAGCGGGCCGGCACGGTTCAGCACGTCGACGTACGGCGGGGAGCCGTCGAAGACGCGCTGTCCGGCGTAGGCGTAGATCGACAGGTCACGACTCAGGGAACCGTGGTGGCCGTGCAGCACGTAGACCGCCAGGGTGACCAGCGCCACCGGGACCAGGGCGGGGTCGAACCGCCGGGACGGGGCATCGGGTCGTCCGGCGGGTCCGCCGGCGACCTCGGGGCTCCGTACGGGGACCACCACGACGGGCAAGGCTACCGGCGGCCGGTCAGCTGGCCACGCCCGGCTCGCCGAGGCAGTGTGCGAGCCGTTCAGCGGGCGCGCGGACGGATCACCACGTCGGGGACGGTGGCGTCCTCGGCCAGGTCCAGCACCTGCACCACCGTCTCCGCGACGGTCTCCGGCCGGATCCAGTCGGCGGCGTCGTACTCCTTGCCCTCCTGGGCGTGCACCTTCTCCTGCATGGCCGTCGCCGTACGCCCCGGGAAGACGCTGGTGACCCGGACGCCGTGCTCGGCCTCCTCGGCACGCAGCGCGTCGGCAAGGCCGCGCAGGCCGAACTTCGAGGCGTTGTACGACGCCCACTGCGGGTTGGCCCGAAGGCCCGAGCCGGAGTTGACGAACACCACGGTCCCCCGAGCGGCGCGCAGCAGCGGCAGCAGGCCGCGTGTGAGCAGCGCCGGCGCCGTCAGGTTCACCGCGATCGTCCGCCGCCAGTCGGCCGGGTCCAGCTCTGCCACCGCGTCGAGCTCGACCACACCGGCACAGTGGATGACCGAGTCCAGGCCGGTGATCGCCGGCTCACCACGGCCGAACTCTTCGGCCCAGGCGACCACGGCGTCCGCGTCGGCCAGGTCGAGCGGGAGGATCCGGTCGTGCCGAGGCAGCCTCTCCGCCAGCGGGTCGATGCGATCCTCGGAACGGACCAGCATCACCACCTTGTCGCCGCGTTCGCCCAGCAGCCGGGCGACCTCGAAACCGATGCCGGAGCTCGCACCGGTGACCAGGTGCGTGGCAGCGCCGGGGAAGCGCTCGGCCATCAGCGGGTGAAGACGATCTTGCCGAAGATCTCGCCCGAGGCCATCGCGGCGAACCCGTCCCTGGCCTGCTCCATCGCGACCGTGTGGTCGATGAGGGGACGCGCACCGCTGGCGTCGAGCAGGTTCACCAGGCCCGCGAGCTCGGCCCGGGTGCCCATCGTCGACCCGACCACCTGCAGCTGCAGGAAGAAGATGCGGGTGAGCTCGGCGTTGTCGAGGTTCGGGCCGGAGGTCGCACCCGAGGTCACGATCCGGCCACCGGGCCGCAGCGCGCGGATCGAGTGCGACCAGGTGGCCCGGCCCACGGTCTCCATCACGGCATCGACCTTCTCGGGCAGCCGCTCCCCGCTCTCGAACGCCTCGTGGGCGCCGAGATCGAGCGCCCGCTTGCGCTTGGCCTCGTCGCGGCTGGTGACGAGCACCCGGAGGCCACCGGCACGGCCCAGGGTGGCCAGCGCGGTGGCGACCCCGCCACCGGCCCCCTGCACCAGCACGGTGTCGCCGGCCTTGAGGTCGCCGCGGGTGAACAGCATCCGGTAGGCGGTGAGCCAGGCCGTCGGCAGGCACGCGGCCTCCTCGAACGACAGCGACTCCGGCTTGGGCACCACGTTGCTCCGCGGGACGGCCACCCGCTCGGCGAACGTGCCGGGGTGCCGCTCGGAGAGCAGCGAGCGCCTCGGGTCGAGGGTCTCGTCCCCTGTCCACGCCGGGTCGCTGACCACGGCGTGCACGACCACCTCGTTGCCGTCCTCGTCGTACCCGGCGGCGTCGCAGCCGAGGATCATCGGAAGCTGCTCCTGCTTGAGGCCCACCCCCTGCAGCGACCACAGGTCGTGGTGGTTCAGCGAGGCGGCGGCGACCCGGACCGTGGTCCACCCGTCGGGTACCTCCGGCTCGGGCTGCTCCCCCACCACCAGGCCGGACAGCGGGTCGTCGGAGGAGAAGGACTCGGCGTACACGGCGAACATGCTCCGAGCCTAACGACACGTTGAGTTGGGTGTTGTGGCCCGGTCAGTTCGGAGAAATGGCCCGTTGACTCTCCGATGGTGCGCCGACCCGGTACGACGTACCCGGCCCGCAGGACACGAGGCCCGACTCAACGGAAAATTGTCCCCAACTCAACGGCGCGCGACACCGTCCCGGCGCGCCGCTGCGGCAACCGCATTGGCGACCGTGGGTCCGACGCGCGGATCGAACGGCGAGGGGATGATGAGCTCCTCGTGGGCCTCGTCCGCGACCATCTCGGCGAGCGCGCCGGCTGCCGCCAGCTTCATCCCCTCGGTGATCGCCTGCGCACGGCAGTCGAAGGCGCCCCGGAATATCCCGGGGAACGCGAGCACGTTGTTGATCTGGTTGGGGAAGTCGGACCGCCCCGTTGCCACCACGCGGGCGTGGCGGTGGGCCACCTCGGGGTGCACCTCGGGGTTCGGGTTGGCCAGGCCGAACACGATCGCGTCGGGGGCCATCGTGGCCACCACGCTCTCCGGCACGGTGCCGCCGGACAGCCCGATGAAGACGTCGGCGCCGTCCATCACGTCGGCCAGGCCGCCGGTGCGGCCGGTGACGTCGGCGGTCTCGGTCGCCACCGCGCGCTTGGAGTCGTTCAGCTCGGGCCGCGACGAGTGCAGCACACCGCCGCGGTCGAGCACCGCGATGTCCCGGATTCCCGCCGCCAGCAGGATCCGCGTGACCGCGACCCCGGCAGCGCCGGCACCGGAGACCACCACCCGGGTGGTCTCGACCAGCCGGTCGGTCAGCCGCAGCGCGTTCTGCAGTGCTGCGAGCACCACCACGGCGGTGCCGTGCTGGTCGTCGTGGAAGACCGGGATGTCCAGCCGCTGCTTGAGCTGCTCCTCGACCTCGAAGCAGCGTGGCGCGGAGATGTCCTCGAGGTTGATCCCGCCGAAGCTCGGCGCCATGCGGGCGACGGTGTCGACGATCTCGTCGATGTCCCTGGTGTCCAGGCAGACCGGGACGGCGTCCACGCCGCCGAACTGCTTGAACAGCACCGCCTTGCCCTCCATCACGGGCATGGCCGCGCTGGCGCCGATGTCGCCGAGCCCGAGCACCGCCGTCCCGTCGGTCACCACCGCGACGGCGTTGGAGACCCAGGTGTAGTCGGCTGCCAGCTCCGCGTCTTCGGCGATCGCCTCGCACACGCGGGCGACGCCGGGGGTGTACGCCATGGACAGGTCGTCGCGCCCGAGCAGGGGCACCGTCGCGGCGATCGACATCTTCCCGCCCTGGTGCAGGGCGAAGACTGGGTCGTCGGCGTGCGGGGTCTCCCGGTCGGACATGAAGTCGGATGCAACCATCGGTTCTTCCCTGGACAGGTGAGCAGCGTCTGCCTTCGCAGCGTCTCGGCGGCTCGGACGCAGGGCCCATACGTGGGGCCCGCGGAGCCGCGGGGTTGGGGGGTGACCCACGCGCATTCTGGCACACGCGTCGTGCGGACGCCCACGCCCGGGGACCGATGTGGCCGATCAGACACTCCTGTCAGACACCCCGGGGCACCGGCCGGCGCAGCGTCGACGGCCGCGGCCACGCCCGGCCGAGCACGGTCCCCAGCACGGCCTCACGCGGGCTGGGGCATCCGAAGGACCAGGAGTCCAGCCCCTCGTCGGGGTTGTCGCGGGTGAACCAGAACCCGTCGTGGTCGTGCAGCTCGAGCCGCTTCACCGCCACCACGCCGTCGGGCAGCCGTACGACGGCCAGCCCCCCGGCGCGTGGCTCGGCGCCGTACCGGACCAGCAGCCGGTCGCCGTCACGCAGCGTGGGGAGCATCGACCGGCCGCGCACCACGGCCAGGCCGACCCGGACGCCCGGGAACCGCCTCATGCACGTTCCTTTCTCGCGATCGGGGGTACCACGACCTCATGGAGCCACTCCCCCGCCGGGGAGTAGTGTCCCAAGACGAGCGCCCGCTGCACGAGGCGCAGGTCGACAGCTACCGACTGCGAGAGGATCGAACCGAATGCTTTCCGTGTTTTCCACTTTCTTCGCACCGACGATCGAGGCGCACGCGCACTGCGACCTGCCATGCGGCGTCTACGACCCCGCCCAGGCCCGGATCGAGGCCGAGTCGATCAAGGGAATCTGCACGAAGGCTGCGGACAACGACGACCCGGACTTCCACACGCGCGCCCTGATCATCAAGGAGCAGCGCGCCGAGCTCGTCAAGCACCACCTGTGGGTGCTGTGGACCGACTACTTCAAGCCGCCGCACTTCGAGAAGTACCCGCAGCTGCACCAGCTGGTCAACGAGGCGACCAAGCTCGCCGGCGCCACCGGCGCGAAGGGGTCACTCGACCCGGACGTGGCCGACCAGCTGCTCGGCAAGATCGACGAGATCGCCAAGATCTTCTGGGAGACCAAGAAGGCCTGAGGCCTACTGCAGGCCGCTGACCTGCGGCTTTACCCCTTCGGCACTGCCTCGGTCGGCAAAGAGTCCGCAACAGGATCCGAGACTGAGTCCGTGCGGCCTCCCAGCGGACCGAGCGCGGCGTCGAGCACGTTCCGCGTCCGGTCCTCGTCACCGGGGACTAGGTGCGCGTAGGTCCGCAGGGTGATCACAACCGAGGCATGGCCCAGGAACGCCTGTACTTGTTTCACCGATGCGCCCCCGGAGATCAGAGCCGATGCTGCGAAGTGGCGGATGCCATGTGTGGTCACATCGACCTCGGCCTGGGTGGCCGCGTCCTTCCACAGCCGTTTCCAGCGTCGGTGTCTCAGCGGCTCGCCCAGCTCGTCGACAAACAGCGCGTCGTCACTGGCTGGGTACTCCGCCAGGTGTGCCGCGAGCGCGTCAACGACGACCTGCCCGACCGGGACAGTGCGCCGAGACGCCTTGGACTTGAGCGGAGCGACCTCGCCGGACTGCAGTCGCTGACGCTCGACCCGGATGGTTCGGCGCAGGAAGTCGACGTCCTAGACACGGAGCCCGAGCAGTCCCCGATCCGCAGGCCGGAGCCGGCGAGCACCACAGGGATCGTCCTCCAACCTGACTCGTGCCACTCCGGTTGGGGAGCTCGGCCTGTAGGTTGTTGACCTGCGCGTTTGCGTGGGTGAGCATGCCGATCGGGATACTAAGAACCGGTCGATAGCCTGCTGTTCATGGCTTCGCGGTTCGTGCGGCAGGTGCGTACCGCGTCGGGTGCGGTGGCGGTGCAGGTGGTGCTCAAGGAGCAGGGACGCATCGTGGAGG
>JBOHDO010000097.1:0-26574 GCA_050699415.1 Marmoricola sp. | reverse complement strand
CGCGGCCGGCCGCCGTGGGGCTACTCGGGTGCGGTGTGATGGCCGGGCTGGGCGCGGCGATCAACACCGGCGCGGTGACCCGGGGGATGTCGGTCGCGGTGATCGGCTGCGGCGGGGTCGGCTGCGCAGCGGTCGCAGGGTCGGTGCTCGCCGGTGCAGCCACGGTGATCGCGGTCGACGTGGACGAGCGCAAGCTCGCGTGGGCGTCGGGTCTCGGGGCGACCCACACCGTGAACGGCAGCAGCCAGGACCCGGTCGAGGCGATCCGGGAGCTGACCGGCGGCTTCGGGGCCGACGTCGTGGTCGAGGCGGTGGGAAGCCCGCAGACCTGGGAGCAGGCGTTCTACGCCCGCGACCTGGCCGGCACACTGGTGCAGGTCGGCGTACCCACCCCGGACATGCGGGTCCCCGACCTCCCGCTGCTGGATCTGTTCGGCCGCGGTGGCGCGCTGAGGTCGAGCTGGTACGGCGACTGCCTGCCCTCGCGGGACTTCCCGATGCTGGTCGACCTCTACCGGCAGGGGAGGCTCGACCTCGATGCGTTCGTCAGCGAGGAGATCGGCCTGCACGAGGTGGAGCGGGCCCTCGACCGGATGCGCCACGGCGAGGTGCTCCGCTCGGTGGTCGTCCTGGAACGCTGAGGACGCAACGCTGAGCTCCCGTCCGTTTCTCGCGATGCGGACTCGACCTTTACGCACGAGTAACAAAGTTGCTGTGATGAGGGGTCCCCACGACAGGGGCCTGGCCACGGCAGCAGGAGCCGGTGGCCGGTCTCGGGAGGTTTCGTGAAGTACGCCGTCGCTCTGGTCTCCAGCCTGCTGCTGGTCCTGGCCCTGGGTGTGTCGAGCGGGTCGGCGCAGGCCTCCCGCAGTCGGGGGTCGGCCGACGCCTCCGCGCCCACCGACGCCTGCGGCGTACGACCCCAGAAGCCCGATGGCAGCTACTGGTCGTGCACGTTCCACGACGAGTTCAACGGGACCCATCTGGACAACAGCAAGTGGATGCCGCAGACCCGGTACGTCTCCGGCTCCCGCGACGCGCACGCCTGCTACACCGACAGCGCGCGCAACGTCTCGGAGTCCGGAGGCAGCCTGAACCTGACCATCCGCAGGGAGGACTCGCCGATCTTCTGCGCGAAGAAGAAGCTGGGCTCCACCGCCGACTACAGCTCCGGGTCGGTGATGGGCTACCACCGGTGGAGCCAGGAGTACGGTCGCTTCGAGGCCCGCATCAAGGCCGCGCCCACCTCAGAGCCGGGCCTGCAGGAGACCTGGTGGCTGTGGCCCGACGAGCGATACGACAACAGCGTGCTGCGCTTCTGGCCGGCCGCCGGGGAGTTCGACATCTCCGAGACCTACTCGATGCTTCCCGGGCTGAGCATCCCGTACCTGCACTACACGCTCAACGACAACGGCGGGGCGAAGCCGGGCATCAACACCTCCTACACGTGCAAGGCCCAGCGCGGGGAGTGGAACACCTACGCGCTGACCTGGTCGCCCGACCGGATCGCGATCGCGACCAACGGCAAGACCTGCCTGGTCAACACCTCGGGCAACCCGGCCTTCAAGAAGCGCTACATCATGGCGTTCACCCAGGCACTCGGGCACGGGAAGAACGCGCCGACGTCGAAGACCCCGTTCCCGGCGACCATGAAGGTCGACTGGGTGCGCGTCTGGAAGTGACGTCCCGGCTCACGCTCCGGCGGTCCGGCCCAGCGGCTCGACCAGCAGGCAGGTGCCCCGTCCGCCGACGCGGGTGAGCACGATCGTGGCGGCCCGGTCACCGCGCAGCCCCAGCCGGCGGCGCAGCTGGTCCGGCACGACCGAGACGCCACGCTTCATGATCGTCAGGGTGCCGACGTCGCGCTCGCGCAGCGCGGCACGCAGCTGCTTCTCGCGGAACGGGAGCTCCTCGAGCACCCGGAAGCACCGGGCGAACGGGGTCCGGTACGCCGCGTCGGAGCCGACGTAGGCCAGGTGCGGGTCGAGCAGCCCGCCCTCGACGCCGGCGGCGACCGCGCTGACCAGCCCGGCCCGGATCACCGCGCCGTCGGGCTCGTAGAGGAACCGTCCGACCGGCGTCGTCGCCGCCGTCCCGGGGTCCCGGTCGGTCAGCGTGGCGAGCCCGCGCTCGCCGATCACCGTCGCCCGTCGGCGTACCGTCGCGAGCCGGCCCGACCACAGCGCGGCCTCCTTGACCTCACCGCGGTCGCTGACCCACTCCGCCTCCACGTCCTCCGGGACCAGCTCGTGGGGGATCCCCGGCGCCACCTTCACGCACGAGTCGCGGGTGAGCAGGCCCGCGACGAACGGCCACGGCGGTGTCCAGTCGTCGGCCCGGAAGCTGCGGCCCCGGGCGCCTCGCCGGGACGGGTCGGCGAAGGCCAGGGCGAAGGGGGAGTGGTCCACGTGCCCTGCGTCGGCCACGTCCACGGCACCGCCGAGTCCCAACGAGTCGAGGTTGGCCTCCGCAACGGCGACGCGGACCGGGTCGAGGTCCACCCCGGCCACGGTCAGCCCGGCACGCGCGAACGCGACCAGGTCGCCGCCGATGCCGCAGCCGAGGTCGATCACCGTGCCCAGCCCGGCCGCGCGCACCCGCGCCGCGCGATGGTCGGCCACGCCCCGGCGGGTCGCCTGCTCCAGCCCGTCGGGAGTGAAGTACATCCGGTCGGCGTCGTCACCGAACTTCGCCCGGGCACGGCGGCGCAGGTCGGCCTGGGTCAGCGCCGTGGCCACCCGGTCGGGCGAGGCCCGGCGGCGGAGCCGTTCTCCCAGGGCCAGCTCGTCCCCGGTGCCCGCGGTCGCGTCGGCGAGCAGCTGCTGACCGGCCCCGGTCAGCAGCCAGCGGAAGCCGTCGAGGTCCATGCCGAGCCCATCCCGCCCATCTTGTCAGCGGGACCGAACCCCGTCTGGCACTCCTAGGGTCTGAGTGCTAGTTTTGCCATTGGCACTCTCCCCGTGAGTGTGCCAGTGCTTGCGACGACGTACGACTCCCGCGACGGCGTGCCGAGGCAGCAAGCCGCACTGCGTGCTCTGCGCGCAGGTCCGAAGGAACACTGGCAATCGAAGTGTAGATAAGTGGAGGTCGGCTGAAGTGTCGGTCAACATCAAGCCTCTCGAGGACCGGATCGTCGTCAAGCCGCTCGACGCCGAGCAGACCACGGCCTCGGGCCTGGTCATCCCGGACACCGCCAAGGAGAAGCCCCAGGAGGGCGAGGTCATGGCGCTCGGTCCGGGTCGCGTCGACGACAACGGCAACCGTGTACCGCTCGACGTCAACGTCGGCGACAAGGTGATCTACAGCAAGTACGGCGGCACCGAGGTGAAGTACTCCGGCGAGGACTACCTCATTCTCTCTGCCCGCGACGTGCTCGCTGTCGTTTCCTGATCCGAGCCGGGCACGGAGCGCGTGCGCTCCGACCCATCAGCGAGGAGATCGAGTAGGCGAAGGCACACCGGCGCGCGTGGCGGCGGGGTGCCTTCGCCGCATCGAGACCCCGAATTCCCCTTTTTTCCTAGGAGGCAAACATGCCCAAGATCCTGGAGTTCGACGAGAACGCCCGCCGGGCGCTCGAGCGCGGCGTGGACGCGCTCGCGAACACCGTCAAGGTGACCCTCGGCCCCCGGGGCCGCTACGTCGTGCTGGACAAGAAGTGGGGCGCACCGACGATCACCAACGACGGCGTCACCGTCGCGCGTGAGGTGGAGCTGGACGACCCGTTCGAGAACCTCGGTGCCCAGCTCACCAAGGAGGTCGCCACCAAGACCAACGACATCGCCGGCGACGGCACCACCACCGCAACGGTGCTGGCCCAGGCACTGGTGCACGAGGGGCTGCGTGCGGTTGCCGCCGGCGCGAACCCGATGGCGCTCAAGCGCGGCATCGATGCCGCCTGTGTTGCGGTCGACAAGGCCCTTCTCGACTCCGCCCGCGACGTCGACGCGGTCGAGGACATGGCCGCGGTCGCCACGGTCTCCAGCCGTGACGAGCAGATCGGGCAGCTGCTGGCCCAGGCCTTCGACAAGGTCGGCAAGGACGGTGTGATCACCGTCGAGGAGTCCCAGACCATGGGCACCGAGCTCGACTTCACCGAGGGCATGCAGTTCGACAAGGGCTACCTGTCGCCGTACTTCGTGAGCGATCCCGAGCGCATGGAGGCGGTGCTCGACGAGCCCTACATCCTGCTGCACCAGGGCAAGATCTCCGCGATCGCCGACATGCTGCCGCTGCTGGAGAAGGTGATGCAGGCCGGCAAGCCGCTGTTCATCCTGGCCGAGGACGTCGACGGCGAGGCGCTGTCGACGCTGGTGGTCAACAAGATCCGTGGCACGTTCAACGCCGTGGCGGTGAAGTCGCCGGCGTTCGGTGACCGCCGCAAGGCGATGATGCAGGACATCGCGGTCCTGACCGGTGCGCAGGTCGTGGCGCCCGAGGTCGGGCTCAAGCTCGACCAGGTCGGCCTGGACGTGCTCGGCACCGCCCGTCGCGTGACCATCACCAAGGACAACACCACGATCGTCGACGGTGGCGGCGACGCCGCAGCCGTGAACGGCCGGGTGGCGCAGATCAAGGCCGAGATCGAGAACAGCGACTCCGACTGGGACCGCGAGAAGCTGCAGGAGCGGCTGGCCAAGCTCGCCGGCGGTGTCTGCGTGGTCAAGGTCGGCGCGGCCACCGAGGTGGAGCTGAAGGAGAAGAAGCACCGCATCGAGGACGCGGTCTCCGCGACCCGCGCCGCCATCGAGGAGGGCATCGTGCCCGGCGGCGGCTCCGCCCTGGTGCACGCCAGCGCCGTGCTGGACGACGGCCTCGGCCTCTCCGGTGACGAGGCGACCGGCGTCAAGATCGTGCGTACCGCGGTCGACGAGCCGCTGCGCTGGATCGCCGAGAACGGCGGTCTGCAGGGCTACGTGGTGGTCGCCAAGGTCCACGAGGCCGGCAAGGGCCAGGGCTTCAACGCGGTCACCGAGGAGTACGGCGACCTGCTGTCCCAGGGCATCCTCGACCCGGTCAAGGTGACCCGCTCGGCGCTGACCAACGCGGGCTCCATCGCCGGCATGCTGCTGACCACCGAGACCCTGGTGGTCGACAAGCCGGAGGACGAGGAGGACGCGCCCGCGGGCCACGGCCACGGCCACGGCCACGGCCACTGACCTGAGGCTTTCCCAGGTTCACCTGCGAAACCCCCACTTCACCCGGGAGGCATCCTGGGTGAAGTGGGGTTTCTCGTGTGGAGTGGTGCTCAGCGCTTGACACAGATGTACTCGAACGCGTCCGGTGCCAGCGCGGGGACGACGACCCGGTTCAGGAAGTGAACCCGCCGGAACAGCGCATCACGAACGCCGTGGTTGGCGTGGGCGAGCAGTACGAACATCAACTTCTCCAGGCTGGCGTGCGGACGGTCCCGACGGCGCTCGACCAGGTCGAAACCGGCCTCGTCGAGCAATCGGCGCAGCGTGGGGTCGTGGTGGATCTGACTGGTGTTGGCGACCAGGATGTACCAGTGGGGGCCGAACAGCCGCGCCCACAACGAAGGTCAGCTCCTGCAGGGGATCGAACTCGGGTTGTGGCGTTGCTGTCATCTGCCGCACCTGCTTCGTCTGGAGATGTCCGGGCCGGAACCGGTCCGTCTGACTGGCAGGCTACCGAGAGCCGGGGCGCCGCGCAGGACACGGTCGCGGCGTGGCGTACGGGCTCAGCGCAGTGGCACGAACCGGTAGGCGCCGTGCTCGCTGGTCCGTACCGCGTCGCCGCGGCGCTCGACCAGCGTCATCGTGCCCTGCACCGGGACCACCATCCGGCCGCCGTCGGCCAGCTGCTCGACCAGGGCCCGGGGGAGCTCGCGGGCCGCGGCGGAGACCATGATCCGGTCGTACGGCGCCCCCGCGGGGACTCCCAGCACGCCGGGCTCGGCGGCGCGCACGCACGCCGCGTCGTACGGCGTGCGGCGCAGGTTCTCCTCCGCCCACTCGGCGAGGTCCGGCTCGAGCTCGACCCCCACCACCCGGCCCTCCGGGCCGGTCAGGTGCCCGAGCAGGGCCGTGGTCCAACCCGACCCCGCCCCCACGTCCAGTACCCGGTCACCGGGGCGTACGTCGAGCAGCCGCAGCATGTCCCGCACTGTCCTCGGCTGCGAGTTGGTCTGACCGTGGCCGATCGGGATCGGCCCGTCGAACGACGCCGACCGACGTGCTCCGGCCGGTAGGAAGCCCTCGCGACGCACCGCATCGAAGGCCTCGGACACCCGCCGTTGCAGCAGGTCCATGTGATCGAGTCAAGCACATCCCCGATAGACTGAGGCATGACCTCCGGTGAGCTCCCCGATCCGGCCCGTGAAGTCCCCGACAAGTTCGCTGCGCTCGGCCTGACCTACGACGACGTCCTGCTGCTGCCCGGCGAGTCCGACCTGGCCCCCGACGACATCGACACCACCACCGCGCTGACGCGCGAGATCACCACCAAGGTGCCACTGGTCAGCGCGGCGATGGACACCGTCACCGAGTCCCGGATGGCGATCGCGATGGCGCGGCAGGGCGGCCTCGGGGTGCTGCACCGCAACCTCTCGCTCGACGACCAGGCCTACCAGGTCGACCTGGTCAAGCGCACCCAGACCGGCCGGATCTCCAACCCGGTCACGATCGGCCCCGACGCGACCCTCGAGGAGCTCGACCAGCGCTGCGGTGAGTACCGCGTGTCCGGCCTGCCCGTGGTCGACGTCGACGACAAGCTGCTGGGCATCTGCACCAACCGCGACCTGCGGTTCACCCCCGTGGCGGAGTGGGCCAGCACCAAGGTCGACGAGGTGATGACCCCGATGCCGCTGATCACGGCCCCGGTCGACATCTCCCGCGAGGACGCCACCGCGCTGCTGCGCCGCCACAAGCGCGAGCGGCTGCCCATCGTCGACGACCGGGGCCGGCTGGCCGGGCTGATCACGGTGAAGGACTTCGTGAAGTCCGAGCAGTTCCCCGACGCCACCAACGACGCCGACGGCCGGCTGATGGTGGGTGCGGCGATCGGTTACTTCGGCGACGCCTGGAAGCGGGCCACCACGCTGGTCGAGGCCGGGGTCGACGTACTGGTCGCCGACACCGCGCACGGGCACGTGCGGATGCTGCTGGAGATGGTCGAGCGGCTCAAGAAGGATCCGGCCACCCGGCACGTGCAGGTGATCGGCGGCAACGTCGCCACGCGTGAGGGCGCGCAGGCATTCGTCGACGCCGGCTCGGACGCCGTCAAGGTCGGGGTGGGGCCGGGCGCGATCTGCACCACGCGGGTCGTCACCGGGGTCGGCGTCCCCCAGATCACGGCGGTGCACGAAGCGGCGTCCGCGTGCCGCCCGGCCGGCGTACCCGTCATCGCCGACGGCGGGCTGAAGTACTCCGGCGACATCGCCAAGGCGCTCGTCGCCGGTGCGGACTCGGTGATGGTCGGGTCCGTGCTGGCCGGCTGCGAGGAGGCGCCGGGCGAGCTGAGCTTCGTCAACGGCAAGCAGTTCAAGACGTTCCGCGGAATGGGGTCGCTGGGTGCGATGTCCAGCCGCGGCAAGAAGTCCTACTCCAAGGACCGCTACTTCCAGGCCGAGGTCGACAGCGACGACAAGATCATCCCGGAGGGCATCGAGGGCCAGGTCGCCTACCGCGGCCCGTTGGCCGCGGTCGCGCACCAGCTCGTCGGTGGACTGCACCAGTCGATGTTCTACGTCGGCGCGCGCACCGTGGCCGAGCTGCAGGACAGGGGCCGGTTCGTCCGGATCACCTCGGCATCGCTGACCGAGTCCCACCCCCACGACGTGCAGATGACCGTGGAGGCGCCCAACTACACCGGCCGATGACCACCCCCGCGGCTCGGCTCACACCTGCCGATGGACAAGCAGCGGCAGCACGATTCTCGCGCCCGCCTCGCGCAGCGTCGCCGCGGCGACGGTGACCGGCCACTGGCTCCGGCTCGCATCCACCACCAGCAGGACGACGTGGTCGCCGATCCCAGCCTGCTGCCCCAGGGTGATCGCGGCTCGCCAGAACGCCGCCTCTCGGTCACTGGGCGTCTCCCGGCCGGGAGGTGGCTCGGCCATGGGCTCGAACGCCGACCGGTCCAGCCCGCCGGCGTCCGCGAGATGGCCGGCGACCCGATCGGCGAGCCCGGCGTAGCCGCCCGCGGCCAGCGGGACGACGACCTCCGGCCGCGCCGGCCAGTCGTGCCGCCAACGCGCGAGCACCCCCACGCATGCCTCGGCGATCTCGGCGGTGGCGGGCTCGTCGCCCCGTTGGGCGGCTGCGAGCGTATCGGCCCACTCCGGCGCATCGGCGTGCACCAGCACGCGGCCCACCTCCGGCAACAGCTCCTGCGGGATGCGCCCGCGGGTGCCGAACTCGCCGCCCGGCCACATCTTGCGTGGGTCGAGCCGGTGGGCGCGGCCGCGCAGGCCGGTGGCGATCAGCCGCGCGGTCTCCGCCGGCGGCTCGGGCTCCAGCGGGTACGGCAGGCCACGACGGCACACCGAGCACCGGCCGCACGGGGCGGCGGTCGGGTCGTCCAGGGACTCCTGCAGCAGCTGCATCAGGCACCGCTCGCCGCGGGTGTAGGCGCGCATGATGCCGGCCTCGCGGCGACGTACGTCGACCACGCCGTCGTAGTGCTCGCGGTCGTAGTGCCACTCCCGACCCGTGGCGACCCAGCCTTCGGTGCCGCGCTCGGTCACGCCGGCGACCGCGAGCTGCTTGAGATAGAGCTCGACACGGGTGCGACGCAGGCCGGTCTCGGCCTCCAGCGCGGGCACCGACATCGCCGAGCCCGATCGGCCCAGCACGGCGAGCAACGCCTGCACGTCGCCCTCGACCGGGATCGTGGCAGTGGCGAAGTAGTCCCACACACCCTCGTCGGCCGTCGATGGCAGAAGCACCACCGAGGCGTGGTCGATCGCGCGACCCGCGCGGCCGACCTGCTGGTAGTAGGACACCGGCGAGGGCGGCGCGCCGACGTGGACGACGAACCCCAGGTCGGGCTTGTCGTAGCCCATCCCGAGCGCGGAGGTGGCGATCAGGGCCTTCACCCGGTTGTCCCGCAGCTGGTCCTCCAGCTGGTGGCGCAGGTCGGTGTCCAGCTGGCCGGTATAGGCAGCCACCGGGACATCGTCTCCGTGCACCAGCCGGACGGCCTCGGCCAGCCGCTCGGCGTCGGCGACGGTGAGGACGTAGACGATCCCGGAGCCCGACAGGCGCGGCAGGTGGTCGACCACCCAGGCATAGCGCTGGATCGGCGTGAGCCGGTCGACGACCGCGAGCTCCAGCGACGAACGAGCCAGCGGCCCCCGGAGCACCAGCGTCGCCTCGCCGAGCTGCGCTGCGACGTCGTCGGTCACCCGCTGGTTGGCCGTCGCAGTCGTGGCCAGCACGGGCGTCGTCGGGTTGAGCCGCTGCAGCACGTCGGCGACCCGGCGGTAGTCGGGTCGGAAGTCGTGGCCCCAGTCGGAGACCGCGTGTGCCTCGTCGACCACCAGCAACCCGAGACTGCCGGCGAGCGCGTCGAGGACGCGGGAGCCGAACCCGGGGTTGGCCAGCCGCTCCGGGGAGACGAGGACGACGTCGAGCTGGTCGGCTGCGAGCCGCTCCTCGATCGCCGACCACTCTCCGACGTTCGAGCTGTTGATCGTCGCTGCCCGCAGCCCGGCCCTGGACGCCGCAGCGACCTGGTCGCGCATCAACGACAGCAGCGGGCTGACCACCAGGGTCGGGCCCTCGTGATCGGCACGGCGCAACGCCGTGGCGCACCAGTAGACCGCCGACTTGCCCCATCCGGTGCGCTGCACGACCAGCACCCGTGACCCCCGCTCGGTCAGCGCCGTCACAGCCCGGGACTGGTCCTCACGCAGCCGCGCACCGGCGCCGGCGAGCGCCTCGATCACCCGGGTGACGATCGGGTCGTCGGCAAGACTCGGATTGGCGGAGGGCATGGACATGGCACCACCGTAGGGACCGGCCCCGACAGCCCGGGAGTCCGACGATCCAGGAGCTGCACCGATCGAGGACGGCACTCGGCGGGTCCCGGAGGTTCAGCTGGTCGGTCCGGCCGCCCCCTCCCACACCATGTCGACGTGGTCGATGCCGTCCTCGTCGTACACCTCGCCGCGGGGCACGAAGCCGTGCCGCCCGTAGAAATCCTGCAGGTGGGCCTGGGCGGCCAGCATGATCCCGGTCCCGGGCCAGGCCCTGCGGCACCCGGCCACGGCGTGCTCAACCAGGTCGTGGCCCAGCCCGGTGCCGCGCCCGGCCGGGACGACCAGCACCCGGCCGATGCGCGCCGGGCCACCCGCCCCCGGGGCGAGCAGGCGAGCGTAGGCGACCATGCCGTCGGGCCCGTCCGCCCACACGTGTCGGGTGCCGGCGAGGAGGTCGCGCCCGTCGATGTCCTGGTAGACGCAGGCCTGCTCGACGACGAAGACGGCGTTGCGCAGGGCGAGCAGCTCGTGCAGACGACCGGCGGACAGCTCCTCTGCCGGCTCGTCGTACCAGCGCACGGCATCCATCCCGACATTGTCGCCGCCCGGATCTCGTGGACACCCTTGCCACCCCCGCGGCGCTCGATGGGAGACTGACGGCGTGACCGAGATCGAGATCGGGCGGGCCAAGCGGGGGCGGCGTGCGTACGCCTTCGACGACATCGCGATCGTGCCGAGCCGGCGCACCCGCGACCCCGAGGAGGTGTCGGTGGACTGGCAGATCGACGCCTACCGCTTCGAGCTGCCGATCGTGGCCGCGCCGATGGACTCGGTGATGTCGCCGGAGACCGCGATCGCGTTCGGCAAGTACGGCGGCCTCGGGGTGCTCAACCTCGAGGGCCTGTGGACCCGGTACGACGACCCGACCGGGATCCTGGCCGAGGTGGCTCGCCTCGACGGGCCCGAGGTGGTGGCCCGGATGCAGCAGATCTACGCCGAGCCGATCAAGCCCGAGCTGATCACCGCGCGACTGCAGCAGGTTCGTGACGCCGGGGTGACCGTGGCCGGGGCGCTGTCGCCGCAGCGGACCAAGGAGTTCGCCAAGGCCGTCGTCGACGCCGGGGTGGACATGTTCGTCATCCGCGGCACCACGGTCAGCGCCGAGCACGTGTCCAGCCAGGCCGAGCCGCTGAACCTGAAGGAGTTCATCTACGAGCTCGACGTGCCCGTGATCGTGGGCGGCTGCGCGACGTACCAGGCGGCGCTGCACCTGATGCGAACAGGTGCAGCGGGGGTCCTCGTCGGCTTCGGCGGTGGTGCCGCGCACACCACCAGGGAGGTACTCGGTGTTGCGGTTCCCATGGCCAGTGCGGTCGCCGACGTGGCCGCGGCCCGCCGCGACTACCTCGACGAGTCCGGGGGCCGGTACGTGCACGTGATTGCCGACGGCTCGATCGGCCGCAGCGGCGACGTCGCCAAGGCGATCGCCTGCGGGTCCGACGCGGTGATGGTCGGCTCGCCGTTCGCCCGGGCCAGCGATGCCCCCGGACACGGCTTCCACTGGGGAAGCGAGGCGCACCACCCCGAGCTCCCCCGTGGCGACCGGGTGCCGTTCCGCTCCGTCGGGACGCTCGAGGAGATCCTGTTCGGGCCCTCCCACGTCGCCGACGGCACCATGAACTTCGTCGGTGCGCTGCGCCGGGCGATGGCGACGACCGGCTACACCGAGCTCAAGGAGTTCCAGCGCATCGAGGTCGTCGTGCAGTAGGGCTGCGATGAGGCGCGTGCTGCTGGTCATGAGGGCGGGTCTGCTCCCGCTCACCCTGCTCACCGTGCTGGCCGGGTGCAACGGGCGCGGCGGCGGCAGCGTGTACGGCGGGGAGTCGCACTACCGGGCACCGCCGGCGGCCACCCGGACCGAGTCGTACGCCGGCGTCTCGGTGGACGTGCCGCGCCACTGGGACGTCGGGGTGTCCCCGGGGCGCCACGCTGCCTGCGCTCCCGGTCCCCGGCCCGGCGGGCGCGCGCCGTACGTCGGCCGTCCGGTGCCCGGATGTCCCGGACCGGGCACGACAGCGCCTCCCCGGGCCCGTGCGGTGTGGCTCGACAGCCCGCTGCCGGTCGGCGTACGCCGCGCGCACGGGCTGAGCGTGCGGACCGTGGCCGTCGGCGGGCAGCACGTCACCGCCGCCACCTCCGACCCCGCCAGGGGCAGGCGGATCGTCGAGTCGGCCCAACGGGTTCGCACCGACGACAACGGCTGCGCGCTGCACGCGAGGCCCTCCGGCGGCTGGCCGGACCAGGGACTGGGCCGGGTCTACTCCTTCGACGTCTGCGTCTACCCGCGGGCCGGCGGCGAGCTGCTCTGGTCCGCGACACTCGCACCGGGCGCCGGCGAGCGGTTCGTACGCCGGCTGCCGCACGCCCACCGGATCCCCGGCGTCGCCTACCACGACGCGCGTGACCTCCCGCTGGTCGTGCTGGTCGCCAAGGCGGACCCGCGCTTCGGTACCTATCCGACCACGGTCCTCTTCCGGGTGCAGTTCCGGCCCGCCCGTGTGCTCGGCGGCCCGCACCTGGCCACCATCGCCCTGTCCCCGCGCCTGCTCGCTCCCTGGGACGTGCCCGGTGTCCGGCTCTACGTCCCCGAGACCGCGTCGCTGCGGTGAGGTCGACGTGGCCGCGGAGGTTACTTGACGGCGCCGGCGCTGAGCCCCTTCACGATCTCCTTCTGGGCCACCAGGCCCAGTGCGACGACCGGCAGCATTGCGATGACTGCGGTCGCGGTCAGGGGCCCCCACAGCGTCTGCTGCACCGAGATGAAGTCGTACATCGAGACCGTGATGGGGTGCACGTTGTCGCCGCCCAGGACGATCGCGAAGAGGAACTCGTTCCAGGCGGTGATGAAGACGAAGACGGTGGTCGCCGCCATGCCACCACGCACCTGGGGGAGTACGACGTGCCACAGGGCCAGCAGGCGGGAGGCACCGTCGCAGCGGGCCGCCTCCTCGATCTCGATGGGGACGACCTCGAAGTAGGCCACCATGAGCCAGATGGCCAGCGGCAGGGCGAAGCTCAGATACACGATGATCAGGCCGATGTAGGTGTCGGTCAGGTCCAGCTTCCGCATGATGACGAACAGCGGGATCACCAGCCCGATCCGCGGGATCAGGTAGGTGAACATGGTGTAGAGGGCAAGCACGCCCTTGCCGAGCATCTTGATCCTCGCGAAGACGTAGGCCACCGGTGCGCCGAACAGCATCGCAAGGAAGGTCGACGTCACCGAGATGATGACGCTGGTGAGCAACCCGGACAGGACCGACTCGTCTCCCCCGAGCACCTCCTGGTAGTTCGAGGGCGACGGCGAGAAGGAGAGCGACGGTGGGTACGCGAAGATGTCCACCGGGAGCTTGAGGGAGGTGATCGCCGTCCAGGCGATGGGGAAGACCCACACGACCAGGAAGAGCACGACCGAGACCGCGCTCAGTACCTTCAACAACCGTGAGTGCGTCATCGGGCCGCCCTGATACGCGAGAAGAAGAACGCCACCACGGCGGTGATGAACAGCAGCACCACGGCGAGCGCGGATCCATAGCCGATCGAGAAGTCCTGGAACGTGACGCGGTAGATGTACAGGTTCAGGATCTGGGTCGCGGTCCCCGGCCCTCCGCCCGTGGCGGCAAAGATCGCGTCGAAGGCGGACAGGGCCACGACCGTACGGAAGATCACCACGACCACGATCGACGGGCGGAGATGGGGCAGCAGGATGTAGCGGAACCGTTGGCCGGCCGACGCACCGTCGAGCTTCGCCGCCTCGTCGAGCTCGGTCGGGAAGGTGGCCAGGGCAGCCAGGAAGATGAGGAAGGCGAAGGGCGTCCACTGCCAGGTGTGCATCACGATGACGGAGGCGAAGGCAAGCGTCGGCTCGCCGAGCCAGTTGTGTGACCCGATCCCCAGCTTCTGGGCTGCGAAGTCGACGACGCCGTACTGCGGCGTGAGCAGCAGCGTCCGCCAGACGAGTCCGACCACGACGGGGGCGAACATGATCGGCATGATGGCCGCCACCCTCACGATGGCACGCCCGACGGCGATGCGTTCCACCAGCAGGGCCAGGCCGAGCCCGATCGCGACCTGCAGGCCCACCGTGGCCACCGTGTAGATCACCGAGCGCAGCAGGCTGTCCCAGAACTCGCTGTCGTGGGCGATCTGCTCGTAGTTGCCCAGGCCGACGAAGCCGTTGCCGGCCGGCGAGGTGAGGTTGTACCTGCGCAGGCTCGTCCAGATGAGAAAGGCCAGCGGAAGGGTCGTGGTGAGGAGCAGGACGATCACACCGGGTGCGCTCAGCAGCCAGCCGAACGGCCCCTCCCGCTCCAGGAGGGAGCCTCGTGGGCGACGGCGCTGCCTCCCGCTCCCCTCGGGGGCTCCGGATCGACCGTGGTGCGATGAGGACGAGATCGACAAGCCTGGCTTCTGATCACGTCCCCTCGAGGGCATTGCCTCAGCTTCCGGTCTTCATGATCTTCTCGATCTCCTGGTTGCCCTTGTCGAGTGCCTGCCTGGGGGTCATCTGCTTGGTGAGCGCGGCCTGGATGAGCGTCGCCATCTGGTCACCGATGGCCGGCCACTGCGGGACTCGCGGGCGCCAGTCGATGTGGGTGTCGTCGTGCAGGGAGGTCAGTGCAGCGTTGATGAAGTTGCGCCCCGCACTCACCGCCTTGGCGTATGCCGGGTCGCGCCAGATCGAGTCGCGGTTGACCCCGGAGCGCTTGCTGTCGCCGTGGTACTGGTACGACGTCCGGATCTGGGTCTCCTTCGACGCCGCCCACTGGATGAACAGCCAGGTGGCCTCCTGCTCCTTCCTGGAGATGCTGCCGTTGATCGGGAACCCCCAGTTCCAGATCGACGTACAGCGCTTTCCGGACGGCCCCTTCGGCCAGCGGCCGAAGCCGAGGTCGTGGATGACGGTGGACTGCTTGGGATCGGTGAGAACCGCAGCGCTGGAGTGTGCGTCGATGTAGGACGCGAGCGTGCCCCGCGCGAACGCCTCGGCGATGTCGGGCCAGTTCCAGTTCACGACGGCCGAGGGCGCGTCGTCGTTGAGCAGCTTGACGTAGTACTCCAGCGCCGCCACCGCCTGGGGGCTGTTCACGGTCGGGTTGCCCGAGGAGTCGAACCAGCTCGCTCCCCACTCGATGAACAGGGACGGGAATATGTACATGTTCTGGCCTGCGCCCGGCAGTCCCCGGAGTGCGGTCCCCCAGATGCGCTTGGAGGGGTCGTTCAGCCTGGCGGCGTTGGAGCGGAACTCGTCCATGGTCTGCGCCGGCTTGAGGCCGGCCTTGTCGTAGAGGTCCGTCCGGTACACCTGCACGGTCACCTCGCCGTCGTACGGCATGCCGTAGAGGTGCCCCTTGATCGAGTCCGCCTGGCGCCAGATCTTGAAGATGTCGTCGAGCGCGAACCAGTCCGGGTTGCACAGCTCCTGGTTCGACAGGAACGGCTCCATGGGAAGCACCCAGTCGTTGGCGACGTACAGCGGGTAGTACATCGGGTCGGCGGCGTGGGTGAAGTACCTGCCGGTCTTCGTCGAGAGGTCCCGGACCACGTTCTCCCGGATCTTCTGGGGCGGGACCTGCTCGGCCTTGACCGTGATCCCGGTCAGCTCCTCGAACTGCGGCAGCATCTCCAGCATGTTGGAGAAGTACGTGGCCGGGATGACGGCCACCGGCACCGTGGTCCCGGCGGCCTTCTTCCAGTTGATGTCCGCGGCCTTGTAGGCCTTCAGGCTCTTCGACGTGGTGGAGCCGCTGCTCCCACAGGCGCTGAGGAGGGTGGGTCCGGCCACCGCCGCGGCTCCGGCCGTGAGCGAGCCCTTGAGGAAGGTGCGTCGCGAGAGTGGGCTGCTTCCCGACGGACGCCGCTGGTTGTCCTGGATCTCCGATGCCATTGCTCGCAACCTTCCGCATCAGGGGGTGTTCGTGGCGGTGTTCAGACCTGGAGGGGAGCCGGTCTGTTCGGATGCTGGGCGGGTCCTATGAACGGGCCACCGATCCGGTGAAGGTCGATTTGTCCCGTTTATTGGGCTCGTGTCCCAAAACCCCAAAACCTAGACTTGTGTCCGGGCGGGAGGATGTCAAGACCCCGGCTCACCCGGTCAGCGGAGGGTGAGGGCGACCAGCTCGGTCGTGCCCAGGACCACGGTCATCGCCACCAGGCACGCACCCGCGATCCCGTCGTGCCGCAGCCGGGGACGGCGGGTGGACGCCTCGGGGCCGTCGCCGGGCCGGCTCCGCGCGATGACCCAGACCCCGAAGGGGAGCGCCACGAGGAGGCAGGCCAGGGACCACATGCCGAGCCAGTGGTAGGTGAGCCGGCTCAACGCCGCGGCCCCGGCGACGAGCGAGAGCGCGGTGCGCTGCCATGCGAGGGCGGTGCGCTCGGTCGGCAGGCTCGGTGGCCGGGCCCCGGTCATATCACGGTGGCGAGTATCGCCACGGCGATCACGACGACCGTGACCGTCACGATCACACCCAGGTAGAGGGACGGCAACGGGGTCGCGCGACGCATGGCGCGCTCGGCAGCCGCCCAGCGCAGCCAGGAAGCCGCGGCGCACAGCACCCCCAGGAGGACCAGCAGCGCGGCCAGGACCGTCTGCAGGGCGGTTGAGATCGGCAGCGTGATCGCATCCAGGCCGACACCGCCGGCGATCAGCGCCAGCGCCGTCCGGATCCAGGCCAGGAACGTGCGCTCGTTGGCGAACGAGAAACGGTAGTCGGGCTCGTCGCCGGTGTCGTAGACCCAGCCCGGCCAGCGGGTGCGCGACACGTTAGTGCTCCTCACGCGTTCGACGGCCGCCGGCAGCTGACGTCGAGGCTTCCGCGACGAGCGAGGACCTGCCGAGCCGCATCCTCGGCGCAGCAGGCGAGCCTCCCAGGGCGAGCTCGATCGCCGAGGCCGCCACGGTGGCGCTCTGCACCACCTCCTCCATGACCTCCGGCGTCATGCGCGCGGTCGGCCCCGACACCGACAGCGCGGCGGCGGCCCGCCGGTCGGCGTCGTGCACGGGTACGGCGACCGCGCTGATTCCGCGGATCGTCTCGTCACGGGCGTGGTCGTGGCCGTGCTCACGGATCTCGGCCAGGACCTCGAGCAGCGCCTCGCGCGTGGGCAGGTTGATGTGCTCCCACGCCGGGGGACCGGCCGCATCCAGGATCCGTGCGACCTCGCGGTCGCTCATGTCCGCGAGCAGCACCCGTCCGGGAGCCCCGGTCCAGATCGGGTAGGGCTGGCCCAGCTCGGAGTGCGCGCGCAGCTCGGACTGGCTCTGCACCTCCTCGATGAACATGCGCTGGTCCCCCAGCGCGACCGACAGCCCGATGGTCTCGTCGGTCGCGTCCCGCAGCACGCGCATGGGCGGCAGTGCGATGTTGCGCAGATCGAGCCGGTCCCGGTAGGCCATGCCCAGCGAGAGGGTGTGGGGACCGAGACCGTACTTCCGCGTGACCGGGTCCTGGACGGCCATGCCCGACTCCTCGAGGGTCTGCAACAGCCGCTGCGCGGTGCTCTTGGGCATGCCCATGTGCGCGGCGAGGTCCCGTGCACTGAGGGTGGTGTCCGACTCGCGCAGGGCGTCGAGGATGCGGAGGGCCTTGCGCAGTGACTCGCTCATCGTGGGCTCATTTTCGTACTCCGTTCCGGCCGGGTCCATTCTCGGCGACGAGATGGGCACGGCCCAGGCCTTGACCCGTGGCAGCAGTGAGTCCATGCTACCTGTGTCCCATATTTTGGGTCAGTGTCCCAAAAGTCTCTCGGAGGAAGGTCGGGAGGAGCCATGGCAGGACGGCCGGACGTGGTCCTGGTGCTCGCCGACGACATGGGCTTCTCCGACATCGGCTGCTACGGCGGCGAGATCCACACGCCTCACCTGGACCGGCTGGCAGCGTCGGGGGTGCGGATGACCCAGTTCTACAACACGGCACGGTGCAGCCCGTCGCGCGCGTCCCTGCTGACCGGCCTGCATCCACACCAGACCGGCATCGGCATCTTGAACTACGACGACTCACCGGACGGCTACTCCGGGACCCTGAACGACCGCTGCGCCACGATGGCGGAACTGCTCGGTGGGGCGGGATACCAGACGTACCTGTCCGGGAAGTGGCACCTGACCAACGATGTGCGCCGGCCCAACCAGGCGTGGCCGACCAGGCGCGGCTTCCAGCACTTCTTCGGGACCCTTTCGGGCGCGGGGAGCTACTACCGGCCCGACACCCTCACCCGCGGAGAGGAGAGCGCCGAGCACGAGTCGGACGAGCGCGACTTCTACTACACCGATGCCATCAGCGACAACGCGGTGTCCTTCGTGAGGCAGCATCATGAGTCGACGCCGACCGTGCCGATGTTCGTGTACGTCGCCTACACCGCCCCGCACTGGCCGCTGCACGCCCGCCGGGAGGACATCGCCGGGTACCTGGGGCGTTTCGAGGACGGCTGGGACGCCCTGCGGAAGGAGCGGATGCAGCGGCTGGTCGAGATGGGGGTGATCCGCCCCGACTGGGACATGTCGGACCGTGATCCGCTGGTGCCGGCCTGGGAGGACGTCTCCGACCACGAGTGGGAGTCGATCAGGATGGCGGTGTACGCCGCACAGGTCGATCGCATGGACCAGGGGATCGGGCGGATCCTCGACGAGCTCGACCAGACCGGTCGTCTCGACAACACGCTGTTCATCTTCCTCTCCGACAACGGCGGTTGCGCCGAGGAGATGCCCCCGGACTCCGCCGAGGAGTTCGTGAGCAGCTTCGTCGCGTTCGACCCGACCACCCGGGACGGTCGTCCGGTGGTGGCCGGCAACACCCCCGATGTCGACCCCGGGCCCGAGAGCACCTACGCCACCTACGGCCGGGCGTGGGCGAACCTCTCGAACACCCCCTTCCGCGAGTACAAGCACTGGATCCACGAGGGCGGGATCTCGACCCCCTTCATCGTGCACTGGCCCGACGGCCTCGGGCGCGACGCGAACCTCCGGACGACGCCACACCAGCTGCCGGACGTGATGGCCACGGTCCTCGACGTGACCGGAGTGGGGTATCCCGCACGCTACGGCGAACGGGAGCTGCTGCCCCTCGAGGGCGTGAGCATGCTGCCATCCCTGCGTGGGGAGGAAGCGGACCCCGAACGTCCGCTGTTCTGGGAGCACGAGGGCAACGCCGGGATACGGCGTGGCCGGTGGAAGCTCGTCCGCAAGTACGGCCAGGACTGGGAGCTCTACGACATGGACCACGACCGCACCGAGCTGCACGACCTCGCCGACCGGCATCCGGAGCTCGTCTCCGAGCTCGCCGAGTGCTACGAGCGCTGGGCGGGTCGATGCGGGGTCATCCCCAGGGATCGCGTGCTTGCCTTGTATCGGAATCGAGGTCATGGCCTGCCCACCGGATGACCGACTCGACCTGCCGGGACGGGATGGGGTCAGCAGAGGGCGGCGCGGCTCCGGCCGCGTCGCCTCCTGCTGCATGCCCTCCCCTGACCAGGGTCGGGTGGCCGACCGCAGCCGTCATCGGGTCGAGCCCGCAGCGCATGAGCCCGCGATGGGGATGGTCGACCTGCCGGCCAGCAGCTTCTGCATGGGGGACGGGTTCGGTGAGGGGTATCCGGACGACGGCGAGACCCCCGTGCACGCCGTCGGCCTGGAGGCCTTCGCAATTGCGCCGGTCCCGGTGACCAACCGGCAGTTCGCCGCTTTCGTGGAGGACACCGGCTACCGCACCGACGCCGAGCGGTTCGGGTCGTCTGCCGTCTTCCACCTGGCGGTTCGCGCACCGCGCGGCGACGTGCTCGGCGCAGCCGCCGGGGCCGCCTGGTGGGTCAACGTCCGCGGCGCGGACTGGGCTCGTCCCGGTGGCTGCCGCTCCAGCTGGCACGAGCGGCCCGATCATCCCGTCGTGCACCTCTCGTGGTTCGACGCTGTCGCCTACTGCACCTGGAGCGGGACCCGGCTACCCACCGAGGCCGAATGGGAGTACGCCGCGCGCGGGGGCCTCGCCGGGCGCCGTTTCGCCTGGGGCGACGAGCTCGAACCCGCCGGTGAGATCATGTGCAACATCTGGCACGGCAGCTTTCCCACCCACAACACCCTGGCGGACGGGTTCCTCACGACGTCGCCGGTCGCGACGTTCGCCCCGAACGGCTTCGGTCTCTTCGACGTCGCCGGGAACGTGTGGGAGTGGTGCTCGGACTGGTTCGCCGCGGACTACTACTCGCGCTCCCCGGCCCGGAACCCGGACGGTGCGGCCGAGGGAGTGGCCCGGGTGATGCGCGGGGGCTCCCACCTGTGTCACCACTCGTACTGTCATCGTTACCGTGTGGCTGCGCGGTCGGCCAACACACCGGAGTCGAGCAGCGGCAACTGCGGCTTCCGCGTGGCGGGCCCGATCCGGACGGATCGCCACGGCTGCGGCGAGATCCCCGACACAGGAGAGGCATGACGCGGACCATCCAGCTCGGCCCGGGGGCGCGGGCGAACGCGATCGAGGCGATGTCCGCGACCGCGACGGGCCGGGCCGAGCCCCTCGACGTGCTGGTGGTCGGGGGCGGCGTGGTCGGCGCCGGTACGGCGCTGGACGCGGTCAGCCGTGGCCTGTCCACGGCCCTGGTGGAACAGCGCGACCTCGCCAGCGGCACCAGCAGCCGCTCCAGCAAGCTGGTGCACGGCGGGCTGCGCTACCTGGAGATGCTCGACTTCGGGCTGGTCAAGGAGGCGCTGGAGGAGCGCGGGCTGCTCTACACCCGGTTGGCGCCGCACCTGGTGCGCCCGGTGCCGTTCCTGTACCCGTTGCGGCACGCCTGGGAGCGGCCCTACATCGGCGCCGGCCTGGTGCTCTACGACACGCTGGCGATGGCGGGCCGCTCCGACGCCGGCGTCCCGCGGCACAAGCACCTGTTCCGCAAGCAGCTGGCCCGGGTCGCCCCGGACCTGCGCACGGACCGGCTGCACGGCGCGGTCCAGTACCACGACTGCCAGGTGGACGACGCCCGGCTGGTGATGACGCTCGCCCGCACCGCGGCGTCGTACGGCGCCCACGTGGCCACCCGGGTCAAGGTCACCGGCTTCCTGCGCGAGGGCAACCGTGTGGTCGGCGTGCGGGTACGCGACCTCGAGGACGACGTCGACGTGGAGGTGCGTGCCAGGGTCGTGGTCAACGCGGCAGGGGTGTGGACCGACGAGATCCAGCAGCTGATGGGGGGTTCGGGTGCGCTGGACGTGGAGGCCAGCAAGGGGGTCCACCTGGTGGTGCCCCGGGACCGCATCCGGCTCCAGAGCGGGTTGATCACCCGGACCGAGAAGTCGGTGCTGTTCGTGATCCCCTGGGGCAACCACTGGATCATCGGCACCACGGACACGCCGTGGTCCTACGACCTCGCCCATCCGGCGGCCTCGCGGGCCGACATCGACTACCTGCTGGGCCACGTCAACACGCTGCTGCGCGACCCGCTCGACCACGAGGACGTGCAGGGCGTGTACGCCGGCCTGCGGCCGCTGCTGCGTGGCACCGTGCCGCGCGGCGGGCGGGACGACCGGGGCGACACCGCCGCGGCCACCACCACGATCTCCCGCGAGCACACCGTCGTCACGCCGGTGCCGGGTCTGGTGCTCGTGGCCGGTGGCAAGCTGACGACGTACCGGGTGATGGCCCGTGACGCCGTCGACGCCGCGGCCCACGAGCTGCCCGGCACCGGCCCGTCGATCACCGAGCGGGTGCTGTTGGCCGGCGCCTCCCGCAACGAGACGCGGACCAACCAGCGGGTCGGGCTGGCCCGGTCCTCGGGCCTGGAGGTGGGCCGGATCGACCACCTGCTCGGGCGGTTCGGCGGCCTGGTCGACGAGGTGCTCGACCTGCTCGCGGAGCGGCCGTCACTGGCCGAGCCGTTGCCGGGGGCCGAGCACTACCTGGCCGGTGAGGTGGTCTACGCCGTGACCCACGAGGGCGCCCGACACCTCGACGACGTACTCACGCGGCGTACCCGGATCTCCATCGAGTGCTTCGACCGCGGCGTCGCGGCCGCGCTGCCGGCCGCCCGGCTGATGGCCGGAGAGCTCGGCTGGGACGAGGCACGGGTCGACGAGGAGGTCGACCACTACCTGCGCCGGGTCGAGGCCGAGCGGCAGAGCCAGGTCGAGCCCACCGACCGGGAGGCCGACGAGGCCCGCGTCAGTGCGCCCGAGGGCCCCTGGAACCGTTGACTCGCCAGTTATGGCCCCGCGAGTCGCTGGTTATGGCCCGGCGACTCGCCAGTTATGGCCGCGCGAACCGCCAGTGGCGGTGGTGGGGCGAACCAGCATCGACCCCGCGTCACTTCCGATCGCGGCCTTCGAGCTGCGCCACCAGCCGTTTCGGCGCGATGGCCCGCCAGGCCTCCTGGCACAGCTCCGCTACCTCGCCCCAGTCCACGACCCCGTCGAGGCGTACGCCGACCCAGCCCCTCCCGCCGACGTACGGCGGCCGGAAGAACCGATCCGGGTCCGAGCCGACCAGCATCTCCTGGGTCCCGGGCGGCGCCGCGCACCACAAGTGCGGGAAGTCGTGGTCGTGGTGCCCGTCGGGCCACAGCATCACGAACTGCCGATCGACGAAGAAGGCCGGCGAGCCGTGGCTGGCTCGCTCGCTGACGCCGGGCAGCGCGGTGCAGATCTTCCGGATCCGTTCGGCCACGTGGTCGGGGTCCATGCCCATCCACGAACCCTAGGCGGCACTTCCTCCCGACTCGATGGGCAACATCCCCTGACTCGCGGGGACATTTCCCCCAACTCAACGGGCGGGGAGCAGCCCACGGCGAGCGGGATACAGTGGCCGCACACCCCCTGCTCGCGCCGACAGGGGGCCGTTCGTGTGCCCTGCGGAGGACCCCGTGACCACCGAAACCACCACCGGCCGCCTCGCCGGCCTCGCCGATGCCGTCCTCGCCGAGGCCACCCTGGCCCGGGCGCTGTCGGCGGCGGGGGGCGGCGTGCCGCAGACCGGGGAGCTGACCGGTCCCGAGGGGCTGCGCCCGCACCTGGTCAAGGGACTGGCCGACCGCGGCCGTACCGTGCTCGCCGTGGTCGCCACGGTGCGCGAGGCCGAGGACCTGGCCGAGGAGCTCGGCGACGTGCTCGACCCCGACACGGTGGCGCTCTTCCCCGCCTGGGAGACGCTGCCGCACGAGCGGCTCAGCCCCCGCAGCGACACCGTGGGGCGGCGTCTCGCCGTGCTGCGGCGGCTGTGTCATCCCGATCCCGGACCCGACGCCCACCATGGGCCGGTCCGGGTGGTGGTCGCCCCGGTACGCAGCGTGCTGCAGCCCCAGGTGAAGGGCCTGGGCGACCTGGAGCCGGTCGAGCTCGTCACCGGCCAGGAGGTCGTCCTCGAGGACGTCGTACGCCGCCTCGTGGACGTCGCCTACCACCGGGTCGACCTGGTGGAGAAGCGCGGGGAGTTCGCGGTCCGGGGCGGCATCGTCGACGTGTTCCCGCCGACCGACGAGCACCCGCTGCGCGTGGAGTTCTTCGGTGACGAGGTCGACGAGATCCGGTCGTTCTCGGTGGCCGACCAGCGCACGCACGAGGTGGTCGACCGGGTCTGGGCGCCGCCGTGCCGCGAGCTGCTGCTGACCGACGATGTCCGCAAGCGTGCCGCCGAGCTGGGCGAGGCCCACCCCGAGCTGGCCGAGATCACCGGCCGGCTCGCCGAGGGTGTGCCCGCGGAGGGCATGGAGTCGCTGGTGTCGGCGCTGGTGGACGAGATGGAGCTGCTGGTCGACCTGCTGCCGGCCGAGTCGCACGTGCTGGTGCTCGACCCCGAGCGGGTGCGCACCCGGGCGCACGACCTGGTCGCGACCAGCGAGGAGTTCCTCGGCGCCAGCTGGGCGGCCGCGGCCACCGGAGGGGAGGCGCCGATCGACCTGGGCGCGGCGTCACTGCAGACGCTCGGCGACGTGCGCACCACGGTCCTGGAGCAGCAGAAGGCGTGGTGGAGCCTCGGCCCGTTCGGCACCGTCGACGACGAGGGCGTGGTGGCCGCCCGTGCGGCCGAGCGCTACCGCGGCGACGTCGAGGCGGCGGTGCGCGACATCCGGGAGCTGCTCGACACCCGCCCGGTCGCGATCGTCCACCGCGGCCACGGCCCGGCCCGTCGCCTGGTCGAGGTGCTCGGTGAGCACGACGTGCCCGCCCGGTACGTCGACGACCTGGCGGCCGAGCCCGGCCAGGACGGCGTGGTGCGGGTCGCGCAGGGCTGCCTGTCCGAGGGCGTGGTGACCGACCGGATCGCGATCCTCACCGGCGAGGACATCTCCGGGCAGGCCGCCTCGACGCGTGATCTGCAGAAGATGCCGATCCGCCGGCGGCGGCAGATCGACCCGCTGGAGCTGAAGACCGGCGACTACGTGGTGCACGAGCAGCACGGCGTCGGCCGGTTCGTGGAGATGCGGCAGCGCGAGGTGGGCGGCGCGGTCCGGGAGTACCTCGTGCTGGAGTACGGCGCGAGCAAACGTGGCTTCCCCAACGACATGCTCTACGTGCCCGCGGACACGCTCGACCAGGTCACCCGCTACGTCGGCGGTGAGCAGCCCTCGCTGGACCGGCTCGGCGGCAGCGACTGGGCCAGGCGCAAGGGCCGCGCCCGCAAGGCGGTGCGGCAGATCGCCGCCGAGCTGATCAAGCTGTACGCCGCCCGGCAGGCCACCCACGGCCATGCGTTCGGGCCGGACAATCCGTGGCAGCGCGAGCTCGAGGACGCGTTCCCGTTCACCGAGACCCCCGACCAGCTGGCGGTGGTCGAGGAGGTCAAGGCCGACATGCGGCAGACCGTCCCGATGGACCGGCTGGTCTGCGGCGACGTCGGCTACGGCAAGACCGAGATCGCGGTGCGCGCGGCGTTCAAGGCGATCCAGGACGGCAAGCAGGTCGCCGTGCTCGTGCCGACCACGCTCCTGGTGCAGCAGCACCTGTCGACGTTCGCGGAGCGGATGAGTGGCTTCCCGGTCAGCATCAGGGCGCTGAGCCGGTTCCAGACCGACACCGAGGCGGCCGCCGTCCGCGACGGCCTCGCCGACGGGTCGGTCGACCTCGTGATCGGCACCCACCGGCTGCTCAGCCCCGACGTCAAGGTCAGGGACCTCGGCCTGATCGTCGTCGACGAGGAGCAGCGCTTCGGTGTCGAGCACAAGGAGCAGATGAAGCAGCTGCGCACCTCGGTCGACGTGCTCTCGCTGTCGGCGACCCCGATCCCGCGGACCCTGGAGATGGCGGTCACCGGCATCCGCGAGATGTCCACGATCACCACCCCGCCGGAGGAGCGCCACCCGGTGCTGACCTACGTCGGCGCGTACGACGACCGGCAGGTCAGCGCGGCGATCCGCCGGGAGCTGCTGCGTGACGGCCAGGTGTTCTTCATCCACAACCGGGTGCACTCGATCGACAAGGCGGCACGCCGGATCTCCGAGCTGGTGCCCGAGGCGCGGGTCGCCACGGCCCACGGGCGGATGGGCGAGCACCGGCTCGAGCAGGTCATGGTCGACTTCTGGGAGAAGCGGTTCGACGTGCTCGTGTGCACCACGATCGTGGAGTCCGGCCTGGACGTCTCCAACGCCAACACCATGATCATCGAGCGGGCCGACACGCTCGGCCTGTCCCAGCTGCACCAGCTGCGCGGCCGGGTCGGTCGGTCCCGGGAGCGGGCCTACGGCTACTTCTGCTACCCGGGAGAGAAGCCGCTGACCGAGACCGCGCACGAACGGCTCGCGACCCTGGCGCAGCACTCCGACCTCGGCGGCGGCATGGCGATCGCGATGAAGGACCTGGAGATCCGCGGTGCCGGCAACCTGCTCGGCGGTGAGCAGTCCGGCCACATCGCCGACGTCGGCTTCGACCTGTACGTACGGCTGGTCGGCGACGCGGTGCGCGAGTTCCGCGAGGGCCAGGCCGGCCGCGCACCGGAGGAGGAGCCGGCCGAGGTCAAGGTGGAGCTGCCCGTCGACGCGCACCTGCCGCACGACTACATCCCCAGCGAGCGGCTCCGGCTGGAGATGTACAAGCGGCTCGGCGAGGTGCGCGAGCTCGAGGACGTCGACGCGCTGCGCGAGGAGCTCGACGACCGGTACGGCGAGCCGCCCGCGCCCGTGGCACGCCTGCTCAAGGTCGCCGCGTTCCGCACCCGGATGCGTGCCGTCGGGCTGGCCGAGGTGAGCGTGCCCGGGAGCTTCGTGCGGTTCGCCCCGGTCACGCTGCCGGACTCGCGCGCCGTACGCCTGAAGCGGCTCCACCCCAAGGCCCTGCTCAAGCCGAAGACCTCCACCATGCTGGTGCCGCGCCCCGCGCGGCTGCGTGACGACGAGCTGCTGGACTGGGCCGCCGACGTGGTCGGGCAGGTGCTGGCGGACTGACCAGCCTATGGCGACGAAGTCAAGGGGCTTGGGATTGTTGATTTGTTCAGGGGAAGTCGGCTCGCCGAGGTTCGCCGGCGGGCTGATGGTCTTGGGGTCAGGCGGCAACGGCGGCTCCCCTCGCGGTTGCGGGGGTCTGCGGGTTGAGTCCGCCGGCGATGGCGGGGTCCCAGGCGGTGCCGGTGGTGAGGACGGCGTGGAGCTGGCGCAGCAGG